>NZIH01000012.1 GCA_002691565.1 Halieaceae bacterium | reverse complement strand
GTTGAAATGGTGGGTCGCACATTGGCTTCGATCGCATTGGAGCCGAACAGCACGATGCCTACGGCACCCACAGCACTAAAGAGCGTTGTGAAGAACATCTTCGGTGTCATAGTGCACTACTTCCGTATGTTAATTCTGTTAACTTCAAATGTTATCACCATTAACATGCCAATGTCAGCTTGACCTAAAGCTGTTTAGGTTGCCGATTTCGCCCTTTGCACTTGCGTCGAATTCCCTAATTGGAGACACTTCACGGCCTTGTCCTAGGGCAAGGTCACTGGTGACTCGGACGGTCCCCTCGCAGCGATAGATAGTGAACCCCGCCAGGCCCGGAAGGGAGCAACGGTAGTTATCGACTCGGGTGCCGAGGTGTGGCTGTTCGAGTCGCCTCCAATAATGGTCGGGCTCGAAAATGGCTTATCAAGTTCTCGCACGCAAATGGCGACCTTCCAACTTCTCGGAAATGGTGGGGCAGGAACATGTAGTCAAGGCGCTGACCACCGCATTGGAGTCAGAGCGTCTTCATCATGCGTATTTATTCACGGGAACACGGGGCGTTGGTAAAACGACGGTCGCGAGGCTTATTGCTAAGAGCCTCAACTGTGAGACGGGTGTAACACCCGTTCCGTGCGGACAATGTGCGAGCTGCATCGAGATTGCCGAAGGTCGGAGTGTCGACGTCTTGGAGGTGGATGCAGCCTCTCGGACGAAAGTCGAGGACACGCGCGACTTGCTCGATAACGTGCAGTACGCGCCCACCCGATCACGTTTTAAGATTTACCTGATCGACGAAGTTCACATGCTGTCGAATCACAGCTTTAACGCGCTACTGAAGACGCTCGAGGAGCCGCCAGAGCACGTGAAGTTTCTATTGGCCACCACAGACCCTCAAAAACTCCCGGCAACGGTCTTGTCGCGTTGCCTACAATTCAATTTGAAGAACATGGTGCCCCAACAAATCATTGACCATTTGCGTCATGTGCTCTCTGAAGAGTCGGTGAGCTGTGACGATGAGTCACTTGCATTACTGGCAAGGGGTGCAGAGGGGTCGATGCGTGATGCGCTCTCGCTTACCGACCAAGCGATAGCGCATGGCTCTGGCCGCCTCGTCGCTGAAGAAGTACGCCAAATGCTCGGCACTGTCTCTCGAACCAAAGTATTCGATTTGTTGGACGCTTTGACCGCGAGTGATTCGCAGCGAGCACTCGCCGTGATTGAGGACATAGCGTCGCACTCGCCTGACTACGCTGGAACCTTAGATGAATTGGCCTCGGCACTGCACCAGATTAGTTTGGCACAAGCGGTGCCTGGGTCCCTCGATTCGACGTTACCGGAAAACGACAGGCTAACCTCCTTGGCTCAGGGCATCACGGTGGATGATGCTCATTTATGGTGGCAAATGGCGATCGCGTCCAAGCGCGACTTATACCTGGCCTCTGACCCACGAAGTGGGCTTGATATGGCGGTTCTGCGAATGATCGCGTTCAGGCCCGGGGTCGTCCTGACCGACGCATCTGAGGTGCCCCCGGGAAAAAAGCCTGATCCACCGGTGATGCCGGTGGAACCGGCGGCCAGTCCAGAGCAGCGTGCTCAAACTCAAGCGAAGGGCAGTGAAGTTAGCGAGTCGGGCGAGAATAATCTCTCGACAGAGCAGGCATCCAGCGCAGCACCAGCCGTCCTCGATAAGCAGCCTGTGGCATCAACCCACGTGACTGATGCGCCCGCCTCAGACGTCATGGATGCGTCAATATCGGGGAATGTTTGTCCGCCGCCTGAGCACCCGAGTGCTAGCGCGGTAATGGTGAGCGACACTGAAGCCCTGAACGCCCCTGTGGGTGAGCCACAGACTACGATAGTAATTCCAGACGGCGCTAAATCACCGGATGAGGATTTGCCTACCGCGGGCTCGTGGCCTGATTTTTTTGAAGGATTGGGATTGAAGGGCGTTATTCATACCGTTGCATCGCATTTTGAACTGGCTGTTGCCTACGACAGGACCTTGTGTTTTTTGCTGTCGCCCGGCAATGCCGCGCTTTTCAACGAGCGTCACCAGAGAGGGCTCGCATCTGCGATTGAGCAGGTTTTGGAAGAGCCAGTGACGGTAGAAGTGGTTCTAGGTGAAACCTCTGAGAAAACCCCTGCGTATCAACGCCAGTTGCTTGAGCAGCAGCGGCTGTCTGCGGCGAGGCAAGCGCTTGAGTCTGACGATTGTTTAAATGCCCTTTTGACAGATTTCGATGCCGTCGTTGTTCCCGATTCAGTGCGCCCCCCATTGGTGGAGTTATAGCCCCGTGAAACTCAGTCCAGCGATCCAAGAGCTTATTGAGGCTTTGCGACATTTACCGGGTGTTGGGCCCAAGTCAGCTCAGCGAATGACACTACACCTTCTCGAGCGTGACCGTGAGGCGGCGCAACTCCTGGGTGATGCGTTATTGAATGCACTTGCGAAGGTAGAGCGTTGCCAGCGGTGTCGAAATTTTACGGAACTGACGATATGCGAGATTTGTGGGGACCCCAAGCGTGACGATGCGTCTCTCTGCGTGGTTGAGACGCCAGCTGACGTCATGGCCATTGAGCAAACAGGTAGCTATCGCGGGTTGTACTTTGTCCTGATGGGACATCTGTCGCCATTGGACGGCATTGGTCCCAAACAATTGGGTCTCGACAGTCTTAGCGGCTTATTCGATGCGGAGTCAATTGCGGAAGTGATTTTGGCGACCAATCCCACCGTCGAGGGGGAAGCGACAGGTCACTACATCGCAGAGTTGGCACAGCGGCGAGCCATTAAGGTCACGCGCATTGCTCACGGTGTGCCACTGGGTGGCGAGCTTGAGTTTATTGACCCAACGACACTGGCTCATGCCCTCGGTGGTCGAAAGGAAGTAGGCCAAGTTTGACACATCAGCTGATAGAAACTGACACGGCGCTCGTTGAAGTGCTAGACCGCCACGCAAGCGACAATTTCGTTGCCGTCGATACCGAGTTTCGGCGTCGCGATACGTTTTTTCCTCAAGTAGCCCTGCTGCAGCTTTGCTGGAGAAAAGATGCATATCTTATTGATCCCACTAAGGTTTTTAATTTCGGTCCAGTAGTGGAGCTACTGTCCAACCCTCAAGTGATTAAGCTCATTCACAGTCCCAGCGAAGATTTGGAAGTGTTCGATCGATGGCTTCAGGTCCTACCCTCGCCGTTGTTTGATACCCAGAGGGCGTTGGCTGTGCTCGGACGCGGATTTGGGCTGGGGTATCGGGCAATGGTGGAGATGTTCACTGGTGACGCGATTTCCAAGGAAGAAACCACATCGGACTGGCTTAAACGACCCTTAACGGATCGTCAGCTTAGTTATGCGGCCCTGGATGTGACCTACCTTCGGCAGATAGGAGAAGAGCTGTACGACGCGTGCCGAGAAAGCCAACGTCTGAGCTGGGTTCTCGAGGATACCGCTCGCCTGAAACTAGGCGGCCGCGGACCGGCGGCAAAATTTAAGTCCGCTTGGAAAATGAGCCTCCGGGAGCAGGCGNTTCTTAGCCGACTGATCGACTGGAGGGAAGAAGAGGCGAGACGGCTGGACAGGCCTCGGAGTTGGGTTGTGCCCGATAAGGTACTGGTTACGCTGGCCAAGCGTCAGCCTATGCACCTAGCGCAGCTCTCGTCGGTGGATGGACTCCACGACGCCATTATCAGAAAACGTGGGAAGCGCATCGTTGAGGTTGTGTCTGGCGCTATCGATAACCAAGCCCCTCAACAAGCGTTTTGGCAATCGCCGCTTCGTTCAAATCATAAGCAATGGGCCTCCACTCTTGGAGAAACTGTTACTAGCAGAGCGCAGGAGCTTGGTGTTGCGCCCGAGGTACTGTACGCGGGTAGGGATATTGAGCGGCTCATTCAAGCAACGCTAGACCAGCAACCCATCCCGAAAGACCTTTTGGGTTGGCGTGATTCGGTCATAACACAGCATCTGGTCGATCTCTTGGCGCCGTTAGTGCGTGTGCCCGACGAAATTCAAAGTACCAATGAGCTCCCACGCGGATAGCCTGAGCTACGCCTCACTCACCGCTATGGCATGGCCCTTTATTTTGGCCAATGCATCGGTTCCGCTACTCGGTATTGTTGATACCGCTGTCATTGGTAACACAGGCTCCGTCGTCGAGTTGGGCGCCATTGCCCTTGGCTCTCTTATCTTCTCCTTTGTCTACTGGAGTTTCGGTTTTCTTCGTATGGGAACAACTGGCTTCATCGCTCAAGCTGATGGCGCCTCAGATAACACAGAGGTGCGTGCCATCCTCGGACGGTCTTGCACTATCGCATTAGTCATAGGTTTGCTGTTGCTTGCCATCCAGTGGCCCATTGGCACGGTAAGCTTCAGTCTGCTCTCCGGAGATGCTGAGGTTGAGGGCGTCGCGAAAACCTATTTCTTTACCCGCATATGGGGCGCACCGGCAACGCTATTGATCTTCGTGATCATGGGTGTCTGGATCGGTCTTGGGGAGGCGCGAGAGCTCCTGAAGCTGCAGCTTTTTCTCAACGGTCTCAATATGTTACTGGATATTCTTGCAGCGGGCGTTTTTGGGCTTGGTGCCTATGGCATTGCCCTCGGAACGGTATTTTCCGAGATCATCACCTGTGTGGTAGCGTTTTACCGCTTGCGACAATTTCTGGCGGAGAAACACGATGTTGGAACGTCATGGAGCGCGTTTTGGCCGATGGATCGAGTTCGCGAACTATCTCAAATGGGGCGCTTACTGACGGCGAACGCGGACATCATGATTCGCACCTTGTTGCTTGTTTTCGCGTTTTCGTATTTCACAAACGAAGCCGCTAAGTTCGGNGTCATATCACTCGCTGCNACGCATATTGTGCTTCAAATTATGGCGTTCACAGCCTTCTTTCTGGACGGTTTTGCCTACGTTGCTGAATCACAGACCGGCCGCAGCTACGGCGCACGAGACGAACGAGCGTTCAAGCTTGCCATGCACCGTACAACCGTATTGGCCGGAGCGGCGGCGCTGATTCTCGCGTTGGTGATTATGCTCCTGGGAGGTTCTCTGGTTGCGTTGCTAACAGATATAGACGAGGTGATTGCGTCGTCGGCCGCCTTATTGCCAATATGCGCCGTCTACGTCATTGCCTCATTCCCGGCATTTCAGCTCGATGGCGTCTTCATTGGTACATCGCGCACGCAAGAGATGAGAAATGCCTCTCTCGTATCATNGTTGGTATTCTTGGGCGCCGTGTGGAGTCTNACAGCCACTCATGCGCTCGCCGGGTTGTGGTGGGCGATGGTGGTGTTTGTTATCGCCCGCGCGATGAGCCTTTGGGTATATTTTCCAAGATTGCGGAGTCATTTCGCGCCAGANGAAGAGGTTAGAGTATGAGCGCAGCCGTCAACGTTCGGGTATTGGCAGGGAAGCGNAAGCCAGATACCTACTTGTTTATCAACACAGAGACACAAACCGACGACTTACCTCTGGAACTGCTGTCTCTGCTGGGCGAACTTCGAGACGTGATTACGCTTGAGATCACACCGGAAAAGCAGCTGGCGAGATGCACAGGGGAAGAAGTGCTCGAGGGCCTTACCAATNNGGGTTATTATCTCCAAATGCCGCCGGGGGAGGGNACGCGCAATGATGACGACCACTAGTTACCTGTTCGCACTGATCATTTACTGGCTGTCAGCGGCGCTGGGTTGTCGATTGCTTTACCGCATGTGGTTTCAACGTCTGTCACCTCGCTGGGCAGGGGCGATAACAGGGCTCTGTGCCGGAATATTGCTTGCGCCATCGTATGCCGCCACTGACANCAGTACGCTGGCGCCCGCGTTAATCACGGGCGTTTTTAATNTGCTATTTNCGGGCGGTATGGATACGGCCCTAGGGCCCTTTCTCATGCTGTCCGTGGGTGCGTTTTTGGGTGTGATTGCTGGTCTACTCACGGTGAGATTGTCCACTTCACGTCCTAACCAACATTAGATCCATGAATCTTCAGATGTTGTAAAACGACTCGTAAACCCACGTATTGTCCGTTAGTCTCACGTCTCGATTTAAGGGAGCTGTTTTATGAAATTCACCGGCACTGACAACTATGTAGCGACGGACGACCTCAGAATGGCCGTAGACGCGGCGGTCGCGCTGCAACGTCCTCTGCTGATCAAGGGCGAGCCCGGTACAGGCAAGACAATGCTTGCTGAAGAGGTCGCCTCAGGCTTGGGAATGAAGCTCATTCAGTGGCACATTAAGTCCACTACCAAAGCACAACAGGGCTTATATGAGTACGATGCGGTATCGCGTCTGCGTGATTCACAGCTGGGTGGTGAAGGTGTTCACGACATCGCTAACTACATCAAGCGGGGCAAGCTTTGGGATGCATTTGATGCCGATGAGCAAGTCGTATTGCTAATCGATGAAGTCGATAAAGCCGACATAGAGTTCCCTAACGATCTGTTAGTTGAGCTCGACAAAATGGAATTCTTCGTTTACGAGACGGGCGAGACCATTAAAGCTAAGCACCGGCCGGTGATCATCATTACATCTAACAATGAGAAGGAGCTCCCCGACGCGTTTCTGCGCCGCTGTTTCTTCCATTTCATCAACTTCCCTGATCGCGACACGATGCGCCAGATCATCGACGTCCATTATCCGTCGATTAAGCAGGATTTGGTGCAGGAGGCGCTTGAGGTCTTTTTCGAGCTTCGAGCCATCCCCGGTTTGAAAAAGAAGCCATCGACATCCGAGTTGATTGATTGGCTCAAGCTACTGATGGCAGACGACATTCCTGACGAAGTGCTGAAGAATCGAGATCAGACGAAAGCGATTCCACCTCTTTACGGCGCACTGGTTAAGAATGAGCAAGACGTTCAGCTACTTGAGCGCCTGGCCTTCATGCATCGTCGAGAGAGCAGTCAGTAGGGAGCCGAACGATGCTCGTCAATTTTTTCCAGGGATTAAAAGATGGTGGTGTGCCTGTAACACCCCGAGAGCTATTGGATTTGCTCGCTGCCATGAACAAGCAGCTAGTCTTTGGAAGTATTGATGATTTCTACAACCTGTCACGCGCTGTCATGGTGAAGGACGAGAAGTATTATGATCGTTTTGACAGGGCATTTGGCCTACATTTCCGCGACCTCGAAGGTGTAGACGATGTTATCGAGGCACTGATACCTGACGATTGGCTACGCTCCGAGTTCGTTAAACAACTCTCCGATGAAGACAAAGCGAAAATTGAATCGTTAGGCGGCCTTGAAAAGCTGATCGACGAATTTAAAAAGCGTCTGGAAGAGCAGGAAAAACGCCATGAAGGTGGCAATAAATGGGTTGGTACCGGCGGCACATCACCGTTCGGCAATGACGGCTTTCACCCTGAAGGAATTCGCGTAGGCGGGCAGGGCAAGAACAAAAAGGCGGTCAAGGTATGGGATCGACGCGACTTTAAAAATCTCGATGATAGCGTCGAAATTGGCACCCGGAACATCAAGGTTGCACTCCGTAGACTGCGGAAGTTCGCTCGGACAGGTTCGGCGGACGAGCTGGATCTAGATGACACCATCAGTTCGACCGCCAAGAATGCTGGACTCCTCGATATCAAGATGGTTCCTGAACGCCATAATGCTGTCAAAGTACTCCTGTTCCTCGACGTAGGCGGCTCGATGGACCCACATGTGAAAGTGTGTGAGGAGCTGTTTTCGGCGGCAAGGAGTGAGTTCAAGCATCTCAAGCATTTCTATTTTCATAACTTCCTGTACGACAACGTCTGGGAAAACAACATCAGACGGCACAATCAGCGAACGCCGCTTCACGATGTGATGCACAAATTTGGTCACGATTACAAAGTGGTGATTGTCGGCGATGCGTCAATGTCACCCTATGAAATCGTCCAGCCCGGCGGCAGTGTGGAGCACTGGAATGAAGAGCCTGGTGCGGCGTGGTTGGAACGCCTGCGCTCTACTTACGAGAAGTGCGTTTGGCTCAATCCGGTCCCTGAAGACGAGTGGCAGTACACTCAGTCCATTGCCATTACCAACCAGCTCATGGAAGAAAAAATGTATCCACTGACCTTAGGCGGTTTAGAGGATGCCATGGGTTTTCTCGCCAAGTAACGACGGTTCCACATACGCCAGACATTGGCTAGACTCAGAGACATAACAATTAAAGCTCTGAGGATCTGAGATGTCTTATAAGAAAGTTATGGCAAGTCTGGTGGCGACGGCCTTGGTATCAGCGTGCGGAGGTTCTGATACTCCTGCGGAGACGCAAGCAGCAGCGTCAAGTGCTGTCGCATCGGTAGATACACAGCGCATTATGAACTCAGCGGAAGAGCCTGAAATGTGGCTAACCTACGGTGGTTCATACGACGAGACACGACACTCGTCACTCGCTTCTATCAATGGCGATACCGTTCAAAATCTTGGCGTCGATTGGGTTTACACCATGGACAAGCCCCGGGGCGCCGAGGCGACACCTATTGTCGTGGATGGCGTCATGTACGTGACAGGTTCGTGGTCGGTGGTCTATGCGGTCGATGCGCGTACTGGTGAAGAGCTTTGGACCTACGATCCCAAGGTATCCGGTGAGGACGCGGTGAAGGGNTGTTGTGACGTTGTAAATCGCGGTGTGGCCGTGCATAACGGCAAGGTCTTTGTCGGTGTNTTCGATGGCCGTCTGGAGGCATTAGACGCTGCNACTGGTGAGGTTTTATGGAGNAACGTCACTGTCGACCAGTCCAAGCCCTACACCATTACGGGNGCGCCANGGGTCTTCAAGAACAAAGTCATCATTGGTAATTCCGGCGCTGANCTNGGCGTCCGTGGGTACGTGACTGCCTACAACGTNGATACCGGCGCTCAGGANTGGCGGTTTTACACTGTTCCCAACCCAAACAAGCAGCCCGATGGGGCGGCTTCCGACGCTATCTTTGCCGAACTGGGGAATGATAGCTGGGGCGATACAGGCGCTTGGACCACAGATGGTGGTGGCGGCACCGTATGGGATTCCATCGTCTACGATACGGTCAACGATCAGATTCTTGTAGGGGTCGGTAATGGCTCTCCCTGGAATGCGTCTATTCGCGATCCTGAGGGCGATTTTAGTGGCGCCTACGACAACCTGTTCCTGTCCTCCATACTGGCACTTGATGCCGATACGGGGGCGTATCGTTGGCACTATCAAACGACACCGCGCGATCAATGGGATTACACGGCCACTCAGCAGATGTTGCTAGCCGACCTTCCGCTAGGTGCCAATGGTGAGCCCCGGCGTGTCGTGATGCAGGCGCCGAAGAACGGCTTCTTCTACGTACTCGACGCGGCTGACGGCGAACTACTATCTGCCACGCCGTTCTCGGAGCAAAACTGGACGACGGGCGAGGTTGATGAGAATGGTCGTCCAATCATTACCGAGGAAGCCATCGCACTCGACAACATGGTCGTGATTCCCGGACCTACCGGGGCACACAACTGGCATCCGATGTCGTTTAACCCCGACACAGGACTCGTCTACATCCCGACNAACTTGCCCTTGCCCTANGTGTACGCGGACAACGAGGCATCGCGNAGTGCCAAGAGCATTTGGAACACCGGNTATGACGCGGCATCCGCTTGGGCGTACGAGTATCCCAAGGGCACCATCGCCTACACCCAAACCCTAGATGGTGGCAGCCTTGTAGCATGGGATCCGGTGGCAGGGGAGCCGGCNTGGATGGTGCCATTTCCACAGGCGTTTAATGGCGGAACACTCAGNACCGATGGCGGCCTCGTTTTCCAAGGTAACAAGCGTGGCGAGTTCGTGGCCTACGACGCGGCGACGGGCGAGCGCGTTTGGGATCAGCGCCTTGTTGGCGATGCTGCGGCCGCGCCAATGACGTACGAGCTCGATGGTGAACAGTATGTGTCGGTGTTATCTGGGTGGGGTAACGTATCCATGATGATTTATGGTGCGGCACTCGAGAAGCCGGTCACACCNGAGCCAGGCCGCATTGTGACCTTCAAGCTGGGTGGTGACGGCGAGCTACCGTCACCNCTTGATTATTTGGTAGTGCAAACACCCAAGGCACCCCTAGCGGGTGACNCCGAAACTTGGCAAGTGGGTATGCAACGCTTTGCGGAGAACTGTCAGTTCTGTCACGGCGCCTATGCCATTAGTTCTGGTGTCATACCNGATCTGCGATGGTCCGCGATAGCGGCGAGNGAAGACTCGTGGGCNGCCGTTGTTCGCGATGGTGCGCTGACAGANAACGGNATGGTGGGGTTCTCGGACATCATTGACGATGATGAGATCGAAGCGATTCGCTTATANGTCCTACGNCAGGCGTGGCTAGCCGTTGAAAATGGAACCGCGGATGCACCTGAGGTGGCATCAGCTGGCGATCAATAGACGCTTGAGGCGCTAGCTGGCGTAAAACGCCACTAATGCCGCGGTGACNGCAACGTTGAGTGACTCAACGTNGTTGNTCATGGGAATACGCAGCGATAGGTTCGCTGCGTTTTTTATTGCGGCTGTCACCCCTTCGGTTTCTCCACCCAAGACGTAGAGCGTGGGCATCGTAGGTTTGAAGTCAAANAGCGATGTCNTTGCATGNCTGTCTAGAACCGCCAGATCGAACCCATGGTNCTTCAGNGTCTGTGCCGTTTGCAGCGCATCTTCGCATTGAATGATCGGCGCGGTGAAAAGCGTTCCGGCTGATCCTTTGATCACGAGTGGCCCAAGTGCCGCCACCGATCGTTTCGGGTAGAAAATAGCGTCTANACCTGCGGCGCAGCAGGANCGAATAATCATGCCAACGTTTTGTGGGTTTGTTACGCCGTCCAANAGGATGGCTCTGAAGTGACGCGTAAAATGCCTGTCCGAGGACAGGAAATTATCGATCGAGTCGAATTCAGGNCAAAAAAGGTCGAGCGCAACGCCTTGATCCTGCTTCCCGTTCTTCGAGATGCGNGACAGTGCGTGGCGCGCATGTAGCTGAANATCAACGCCGCGGTTTTTTGCTAACTTCTCGATCTCACCTACAATGCCGCCNGGCTTGTTACTATCCGCACAATGCAGGCGTGAGGGAGAAAGCTTGTCATCCTGAAGTGCCTCCAGTACTGGCTTTCTTCCGTAAATGGTGAGGGTTTTTGTTAGATCCATGNTTCGTCAGTGTTAGAAAGCGTGTTTGGGGTTAGGGCTCGTTAGGGTAAAGGAACAAAGCTCATGTCACTAACGTTGTTTAGTAGTCCGGGTTGCCATTTGTGTGAGCAGGCTGAGGACATTGTAGATTATGTCGGCGCGTCATTCGCTGTGGTTGATATTTCGTCCGATGTTGATCTGGTGCGACAGTATGGAATTCGCATTCCAGTCCTAAAACGTGCCGATGGCGCAGAGCTCGGCTGGCCGTTTGATGCGCTCGATGTAGAGCGATTCACAGCCTGAGATTGGCTTATTTTTCTCTATCCACCCGCACCGCTAAAACNTCGCANTCAGCNGCACTGACAACGCCGTCGGTGGTGGTTCCCAGNAGTAATTCCAATCCCCATCGTCCGTGACTACCCAGCACAATCAGGTCAGCACCNATCTCTCTTGCTACCGCGGGAATTTCTTTTTCCGGTCGCCCGCTGGCAAGGTGACAATGCTGCTTTGGAATACTTAAGTTCTCCGCGAGCTCAGACAGGTGGACTTCGGCTTGCTCATTAATTTCTTGCTGAAGTGCGGATGTATCGAGGTGAAGNTCTGCACCGTAGGTGAGCGATAGTGGCTCAACAATGTGCAGAATATGGATTTCAGCGTGCTGGGTACGGGCCATGGTGGCAGCTTTGACCGCGATTTTGTCCGACGCNATTCCAAGATCGATTGCGACAAGAAGACGNTTATAGGCCATAGTCATTCCAACGTTGACTTATCATTCNATGAGCATACCTTTACAGCCTCTTNTGNACTAGTGGTGGGCTGTGTGTCGATCTTTTGGATTCTTGTCATTGTTGCGGTTGCCGTAGCACCNTTGGTATCGGCGCTCCCATCGGAGTCACAGCGATACGAGGCTAAAATCCGTGACCATGCAATGCAATCCGGGTTATTGGTTAAGCTGGAAAGGCCACCCGAGGTGCCAGCCCGCTTTAGGGTAAGTCGCGACAATAATCTTGTGGCGTATCGGCTTCGCAGGGCTAAGCCCGAACCCTCGTTCANTGAGAGTGTTTTGGCAGTAAAAAGCGAGTCAANGTGGGTCTCNGTGCCGCTNGAGAAAGACCTCACGGCCGTCATGCCGTTATTGCCGTCAGGCGCGCATATCGTTGAATTGTCGGAGTTTACGGTAAGCATCTATTGGGATGAAAAAGGTGACACCGAGGCCGTGGATTGCATAGCCGATGCATTACGTTCGTTGTTCGATTATCGAGGTTTTGAATAACTAACCTTTACCCGAGTTCACATTTATCGCTTGACCTCGGCCCATTACTGTCCCGTAAACTCCGCCGTCTGCGCTATCTTGGAAAGCGCGTCGCCTATACAAAAGTGAGTAGATGTAGCGTAAATGGGTAAGTCACTAGTCATTGTCGAGTCTCCTGCAAAGGCAAAGACNATCAATAANTACCTGGGCTCNGATTTNATTGTGAAATCCAGTGTTGGCCACGTGCGTGATCTGCCTACGGCAGGNAGCGCCCCAGCATCAGACCCCAAGGAGCGAGCAGCTCAGGCGGCGATTACACGCAAAATGGCGCCCGATGAGAAAGTCCGTTATCAGAGCAAAAAGAANCGNGAACAGCTCGTTCGACGTATGGGCGTTGATCCGAAAAACGGGTGGGCGGCTCGGTATGAAGTCCTTCCNGGTAAAGAAAAGGTCGTTGATGAGCTCAAGAAGCTCGCAAAGTCAGCCGATGCAATTTATCTGGCGACTGACTTGGATCGAGAGGGCGAGGCCATCGCTTGGCATCTAAAGGANATCATCGGTGGCGACGAGTCGCGCTATCAGCGGGTCGTATTTAACGAAATTACCAAGCGAGCGATTCAGGAATCGTTTGCGGCACCAACGCAACTGGATACGAATCGGGTGCAGGCTCAGCAGGCGCGNCGNTTTTTGGACAGGGTGGTCGGTTTTGAGGTTTCGCCGTTGCTGTGGGCCAAAATCGCTCGTGGTCTTTCNGCTGGGCGGGTCCAATCAGTCGCCGTGCGTCTTATCGTGGANCGAGAGCGCGAAATCCGCGCCTTCATCCCNGAGGAGTANTGGGATCTTCANGCTGACCTGTCACTGACTGGCCAGAGTCCCATTNGATTTGAAGTCACCAAATATGANGGCACTGCNTTCGATCCAAAAACGGNGCAGCAGGCACGNGAGGCTGTTCAGCGCCTGACGAGCGCTGAGTATTCGGTGTCGAACCTCGAGGCAAGGAAAACCAGTTCCAAACCGGCCGCGCCGTTCATAACATCGACCTTGCAGCAGGCGGCGAGCACCCGCCTGGGCTTCAGTGTCAAGAAAACGATGACATTGGCGCAGCGNTTATATGAAGCTGGGCATATCACNTACATGCGNACGGATTCNACTAACCTAAGCGGTGAGTCAGTCGCGGCNTGCCGAGCCTTTATTGAAGAAAATTTCAGCAAGGCATACCTACCAGAGACNCCGAATCGCTACGGNGCCCGAGAGGGCGCTCAGGAAGCTCACGAGGCCATTCGTCCTTCGAACGTCGAACTGCGCTCAGAATCACTCAAAGACGCAGAGAGAGACGCTCAGCGGCTGTATGAGCTTATCTGGCGACAATTCGTGGCGTGTCAAATGACGCCAGCGCGTTATTTGAGTACGACAGTCACTGCGAGCGCCGCAGGATATGACATGACGGCCCGGGGTAGGGTGGTTGAATTTGATGGGTATACCCGCGTGCAGACGCCGATTGCCAAGAAAGGTGATGACGCTATCNTGCCCGAATATAAACTGAACGATCGTCTNTCGTTGCAGGNGCTTATGCCCACTCAGCACTTTACCAAGCCCCCCGCGCGTTATGGAGAAGCGAGCTTGGTTCGTGAGTTGGAAAAACGTGGCATAGGACGACCTTCGACCTATGCGGCGATTATCTCCACCATTCAGGACAGAGGTTACGTCANGCTCGAAAANCGTCGCTTTTATGCCGAAAAAATGGGCGATATTGTGACTCAGAGACTCCAAGAGAGTTTCGAAAATCTGCTCGATTATGGGTTCACTGCGTCGATGGAAGAGAACCTCGATGATGTGGCTGAAGGTCGNAAGGATTGGCGCGATGTNCTCGANGCGTTTTATGACGATTTCCGTTCTAAANTGCAGTTGGCNGAACAACCGGGTANCGGGGGCATGCAGGCCAACGAGCCTACACCCACGGGCATTGGGTGTGGCTCCTGTGGCCGNTCGATGCAGGTTCGCACAGCGAGTACGGGCGTTTTTCTTGGTTGCTCCGGTTACAACTTGCCACCAAAGGAACGGTGCAAGAGNACGGTTAATCTCATTCCCGGTGATGAGGTCGTGTCGGCGGACGCAGACGATGAGGCNGAGTCTCGACTGCTGTTAACGAAAGAACGNTGCCCGAAATGTAATGCGGCGATGGACAGCTATCTGATCGATGAAACACAAAAGCTTCATGTCTGTGGTAACAACCCTGATTGCGATGGTTACTTGGTGGAAGCAGGNCAATTCAAGATCAAGGGCTACGATGGTCCAACGCTAGAGTGCGATAAATGCACAGCAGAGATGCAGCTGAAGACGGGCCGTTTCGGCAAGTACTTTGGGTGCACAAATGATGCCTGCTCTAACACGCGCAAACTGTTNCGNAATGGTGAGGCCGCACCACCCAAAATGGACCCAGTTCCCATGCCCGAGCTTGCGTGCGTTAAGGTTGAGGATCACTACATACTTCGGGACGGCGCGGCTGGTNTATTCCTNGCAGCGAGTCAGTTCCCAAAGCATCGTGAGACACGTGCTCCNTACGTTGATGAGCTCATACCCCATCAAGCGGAGTTGGATCCCAAATATCACTTCATCCTCGATGCGCCGCTNACCGATGATGCGTCCAACAGAACACAGGTNCGCTTTAGCCGAAAGACTAAAGAGCAGTATGTGATGACGGAAATTGATGGCAAAGCTACCGGTTGGAAGGCCTTTTTCGANAANGGAAAATGGGTCTCTGAGGGAACAGGCAANNCGGCGCCTAAGAAGAAAAAGGCGAAGGCTAAATCGAAAGCTAAACGGAGTTAGCGTCGCGTGAGTCAGGCGCANTCGTTTGCAAATCACTGCATGTACATGGCTTCCATCGTNCTAGANAGCTGGGATCAATCTGTGGCNCANGGCGTNACGCCTGNTCCTGTNGCCAACGCGGCCTTTGGGCCTGCGGTCAGGCTGCATTTGCTCGACGCNTATGGNTGGCAGCTTCTCGCATGNAACCGGGTAGTAGCCCTTCCCNNAAGGCCACCGCATAGCGCGNTGCATGTGCCGCCNCTCGCAAACGGCATCGCNCAATCACCAGAGGTGTCTGAGATGGCCATACTCGANCGAGCGGGTTGGTTAGCAGACCTNCAGCANGAAATTCGTCCGGGNCTGAGTTCTNCGGTGTCATCGGGATTCATTGCGGTAGCGAGTAACACCTTTGATATCGATACTGCGCGTCATTGTTATCTGGAGCTCGAGTCACTCATGGCGCGTGTTACAGATGCGATTGACGAGTCCTGAGGGTATTGCCGCGATTGTGGTAAAACCCGATCTATAGTGTTACTGTCNANGNCACACCACGACATATTGTGAGGTTGGAACATGTCTACATCGCTTTTAGAAATTGTTGACTTGGGAGATGGAGAGGTTGTCTTGCAGCGTGCGGACGACGATTCAGAGCCCTTAGTCAGCATCCAGTTTTCTGAAGAGGCGAGTGCCTACCTCATGGAGAACAATCTCGAGGTCGCCAAGGTCATGATCCAAGCGGGCATCCAGGCGGCGGCAAAAATGGCCGAGATGTCGGGTCTTGAGGTGGAAACGAGCGATAGCTCCGATAAAGCCGAGCAGCGCACGCTGCACTAAGANCTGTTGGNCNCTNAGCGTCGGATGACCCCGACGCTTATACCCTCAACGAAAACGCTCTGCGCTGAGAGATCAATCTCGATGGGAGCGAAGTCGTCGTTTTCAGCTNTTAAGTCAACGCGNGTTGCGCTCACGCGCTTCCACCGTTTCACAGTCACTTCATCGTCTATCCTGACCACGGCAATCTGGCCTTCTTTGACGTCTGTCGTACTGTGAACAGCCAGAAGGTCACCGTCAAAGATCCCAGCATTGATCATACTGTCACCGCAGACCTGGAGCAGGTAGTGTGCGGGCGGGGCAAAAAAGCTTGCGCTGAGATCGCAATAATCTTCGATGTGCTCTTGCGCAAGTAACGGCGCACCAGCAGCGACACGCCCCACAATAGGAAGTCCGTGTTGTTCTGTTAGGCGAATACCGCGCGATGCGCCAGCCACCAGTTCAATAACACCTTTCTTCGCTAGCGCCTTTAGGTGCTCCTCGGCAGCATTAGCCGACTTAAAGCCCAACTCTCTCGCAATGTCAGCACGAGTCGGGGGCATACCTGTTGCCTCAATACTCGATTTAATGACATCCATCACTTGTTGCTGTCGTGCAGTCAGCTTTATCACGGCGTAATCCTCGTGCGTTTTACTGATCATATCCTCAGCATGTGGAAATGTACAGTATTGGCCGATACGTAGTGCATGGGTAGCTTATGTAACTTCATTGCGGTTTGGACTACTCATGGATTTCTTTCTAAGTCTGGTATCTCCCATCAGCGAGGCAACAGGTATGCCCATTACGGTAACGGCCTTGTTGTCTTTATTTCTTCTTGGTCTTACCGGCCATTTTATTATCCGTCGGTCCGTCCAGCGATTGGGCGTCTTTGCAGATACAACGGATACCCGATGGGATGACGTCGTTTACTACTCGATTTCTCCGCCGGCGGAGTGGGCGATGTGGGTGTGCCTTATCTTTGGATCGCTGACTCTGTTTGAAGAAGCTGAAAGCATACGCGCCAGTCTGCTACAGGTGGCAGATACATTACTCATTCTACTTGTGGGATGGCTACTCCACCGCGTTTCAACCGGTATCGAGAAGGAGTTGCTGTCAGAGCACCGGGGTCCTCGTGATTCCGACGATAGGGCAACGATCAGCGCTGTGGCGAGACTTGCACGGATTACGGTATGGGTCCTCTCGGCTCTCATGGTTCTACAGTCGTTGGGCGTATCTGTTTCAGGCCTCCTGGCCTTTGGCGGTATTGGTGGCATTGCTGTAGGTTTTGCAGCGAAAGACATGCTGGCCAATTTCTTGGGGGGATTGAGCATTTACCTCGATCGTCCATTTGCGGTTGGCGATTGGATTCGATCGCCCGATCGGAGTATTGAGGGCACGGTAGAGGACATTGGCTTGCGCGTCACTCGGATCCGGACCTTTGATCAACGACCGCTGTATGTTCCAAACTCCACTTTCTCGAGCGTTTCACTCGAAAATCCATCCCGGATGACGAACCGAAGGATCTACGAAACCATTGGTGTGCGGTATGAAGATGTGGGGCGGGTTGCCAAGATTGTGAGCGACGTGCAGATCATGCTGAGAGAGCATGAAGACATTGCTCAGGACCGGACGCTGATTGTGAACTTCAATCACATGGGTCCATCGTCGCTCGATTTCTTTGTCTATGTGTTTACCAAGACAACGAACTGGGTCGAATACCACGCGATCAAGGAAAACGTGCTTTTGCGAATTTTAGACATTGTGGAACGCAACGGCGCTGAGATCGCATTCCCGACGCACACCATCCATCACGCGCCATCAGAGCCTACGGAACAATAGTATCGGAAGGCTGAGCTTCTGAAATCTGTGGCCGTGAAGCATCGGCACTGGGCTTAGCGGTAAGACTGCGGGTGAGGTTGTCAATATCCCGCCGAATCCGCTGTGCTTCTCCGAACTCGTAAACTTCCTTAAACGATAGTTCCCGCCAGGTAGCAACGACCTGAAGTGTTGGATGATCAATGTAACGGACATACCCCTCCCGTATATCCCTCCGCTCTGAGACAAGGATTGAATGACGGTAGGAGGTGGAGGTTTGCTCTGCCGTTTGTCTCGCATCGTTTTGCGCGTCTGTATCGGAGGCAGATCCATCGGTATTCAGACCTGTTCGTAAATCGATAAACTCTACAGCCTCCGGGGCTTCTTCGATGACCTCTACCGGTGGCGTCTCAATTACCAGAACTCGCTCTGGTGCCGGAACCAGCTTTATCGACGCGTAACGGGGGGGCAAATAGCTGCCAGTAGTATTCAACCAGATGTTGACGTCCATGGTGGTCTCATCACCCCGTCTAAGTGCCAAGGTGCCCTGGATGAGCGGCTGGTCGCTTTCTTCATGCCAAGCATCAATGACAACCGGAACGCCAGCGTCATTTGGTGCTTGTAACCACGCCAGCGCAGTGACAGGTGATCTATCGACTTGCTGCTGAAGTTGATCTAAACCCTGTTTTAGCATGTCAACTGTCAAAGCCTGATAGGGGGTTGGAAGGGTGGGTGGGTTTCCCTCCGCCGCCATTATCTGCCTGTCTGAGCTCTCCTCATCAACCGGGTAACCGTCTAGCCAGTCGATATCGGAGCCTGGCAGCGCTGTGTTGTCAGTAAATGCTCCATTACCGCTGCCGAACTGAGCGTTAGCGTCCGCCAGATCTCCCGCGTTAAAAATATCCATCGCGTCTATTGCGGCCATGTCTACATCAGACGCAGCGATCTTGGAGTCCACTTGAGTCATCGGATCCCCGCCGGCAAGCACATCGACACTCGCCGCTTCATCGTCTAACACATCATCGAACAAGTCGTCGATGGACACCTGGGTACCATCAGAGGCGGTCACCGCCGTCCTATCCGTGGGAGAGCGTTCTAGTTCGTCACTCAGGCTAGGTGCGGCAACATCTTGGGCTGGCAGCATAGGTGAGTCAGTACCTTCGTAGCCCCCTAGCGAGCGACTATCAGCGTCATTCGAGGGATGAGCATCGATGCTAATGGGCGCATCAGGCTGCACCGAAACATCTGCGTCAGCCAAAACTGCTACGACAGATTCGATCACTGGTTCGGGAACCACTTCGAGAGAGCCGTCCGTATTGACAGTTACGGCGGACTCCCCCCATTGATCCATAAACGCTTTGATCTCATCGTATCGAGTCAGCCAACGTCGCTTCTCTGGATAACCCAGCTCCGGCGCATGTTCCCAGACCTCGGAGTTCATCGCGGCCTCGTTTGAATCTGCAAAAATGGCAACTTCAACACGTATCCAACCCGAGGGGTCATCGCTGTACTCGGGGACCGTCGCCAGTGCGGAACTGCGCTCCTGACTACTAACGGATGCAGCGACCGATAACGCCAATAGGGATAATAATGCCTGCTTGGTCAGGTGCTTGTGCATGCCTCTTCCCATTGTGTCATGAGCTTCTCAATGTAGTGACGACGTGCTTCACCCGATTCCAGCTCACGAATAAAACGCAATGTGTCGGAGCCTGCCAACTTGAACTCTTTCGGGTTGCTTTGGAGAAGGCCAATAAGTGCATTCACCGGTACGGGAGTCGTCGATTCAAACGTGACGCTACCACCTGCATCGCCCACGTCAACTTCCGATATGCCGAGCGCCTGAGCCCGGAGACGAATTTCAGCTTGTATGAAGAGNTGCTTGGTCGCCTCCGGCAGNAGTCCGAAGCGGTCGATCATCTCGACCTGAATGTCCTTCAAGGCCTCCGTACCCTGTGCTTGCGCTATGCGTTTGTAAAGAACAAGACGAGTTGAGATGTTCGGAAGGTAATCGTCAGGAATCAGCGCAGGTAGGTGCATCTTAATTTCGGTGCCGGTCTCTANCGGTGCATCAACGTCGGGNATTTCGCCTTTGCGCAGCGACTCCACCGCGCGATTGAGCATTTCCAGGTAGAGCGAGAAGCCCACTTGCTCGATCTGTCCCGATTGCTCGTCACCCAGGAGTTCACCCGCACCCCGAATTTCAAGATCATGCGAGGCCAGCATAAACCCGGCACCCAGNGCACCAGCTGACTCGATGGCCTCGAGGCGNTTCTCTGCGTCCGATGTCAGGACGGAGCGTGGTGGTGTGAGCAGGTACGCATAGGCTTGATGGTGTGATCGTCCGACGCGGCCGCGTAATTGGTGCAGCTGAGCGAGGCCGAACTTGTCNGCTCTATCNATGATNATGGTGTTCGCGTTAGGTACGTCGATACCGGTCTCGATGATGGTNGAACANACGAGCACGTTGTGACGCTGATGATAGAAGTCGGTCATCACACGCTCNAGCTCTTGTTCTCTCAACTGACCATGCGCGACNCCGAAAGACANGTCAGGTGCGAGTTCAGATAACTTGCGTGCCGTTTCTTCGATCGTTTTTACTTCGTTGTGTAGGTAGTAGACCTGACCCCCGCGCAGGGTCTCTCGGAGGATGGCTTCTTTGACCAATCCGATGTTGTGCTCGCGGATAAACGTCTTGATGGAGAGACGTTTGGCCGGTGGGGTTGCNATGACTGACAGATCTCGTAAGCCGCCTAACGCCATATTGAGCGTTCGTGGTATCGGCGTTGCCGTCATTGTAAGAATGTCGACTTCTGCGCGCAGTGCCTTNATGGCTTCTTTCTGTTTGACCCCAAAGCGGTGTTCCTCATCGATAATGAGTAAACCCAGATCCTTGAAGCCAAAATCGGTCTGCAACAACTTGTGTGTCCCCACGAGGATATCGATCTCNCCAGCCTGCAATCGTTGACTGACAGCCAAAATGTCNTTTGCTGTTTTAAATCGGGACACCACTTCAACNGTAATGGGCCATCCTGCAAAGCGATCATTGAAATTGTTGTAATGTTGCTGAGCGAGCAGGGTAGTGGGCACCAAAACAGCCACCTGCTTGTGATTCTGTGCCGCGATAAACGCGGCTCGCATGGCTACCTCTGTCTTTCCGAAACCAACGTCGCCGCAGACCAATCGATCCATGACNTTTTCAGCACACATGTCCTGGCGAACCGCNTCGATTGCGGCGGCTTGGTCGGGCGTCTCTTCGAAGGTAAAGCTTGAGCAGAACAGCTCCCAGGCCTNTTCATCTAAGGTATGAGCATAGCCCTTGCGCGCTTCACGTTTGGCATANACTTCCAGNAGTTGTGCCGCGACGTCTGAGGCGCGCTCCGAGGCTCTTTTACGGGCTTTGGTCCACTGCTCCGTACCCAGTCTGTGAAGCGGAGCGGTGTCCTGATCTCCTCCCGCATAGCGACTGATGAGATGCAGNGAACCCACGGGCACATACAACTTGTCGNTGTTAGCGTATTCGAGCAGCAGAAACTCCGCGTCGTGACCTTCTATCGTTAGTTTTTCAAGTCCGATGTATCGTCCAACACCGTGCTCGAGATGCACCACCGGCAGTCCTGCACGCAATTCNGTCAGGTCACGAATGATGGCTTGAGTGTCGGTCTCTTCACTGGTTTTACGGCGCCGTTTTTGAGCTACTCGCTGACCAAAAAGCTGATCCTCAGAAATGAGAGCGGGTTCAGCAGGCGAGGTGAAAAGAGGCCGCGTTATNTCAGTAACGGTNATGCCAAGNGGCGNACCACTGGCTAGGAAGTCANCCCAGCTCTCAACNGNCTGAGCCTCCAGTCCCTCTTTAGCAAGCGACTCGAGCATGATTTCTCGTCTTCCCGCGCTTTCAACGCTGAGCAGGACGGTTGATTCGTGCGCTTTAAGCAGAAGCGACAGTTTTCCCACGCCCGATACATTGCGGAAGTCGTCCTCCGAAGCGAAGGGTTCCGGNGTGTAGGTGTCGAGCGTAAAGTTCAAGGGAACATCGCTGGAATCTCTGAATTCCAGAACACAATGCTTGCCGATTGCNCCATAGAGCTCCTCTACAGGAATGAATCCTCTTCGGGGCTCTACTAACGGTCGCCTTGGATCAACCCCGTATTCCTCAAAACGTCGGTTTACCTCGTCCCAAAAACGGTTAGCTGAGCTGAAGTTATTGCCCACCATNACCACTGGCGTGNTCTNNGGTAGGTAGTCGAACATCGAGTGGCATTCGTCGAAAAACAGCGGTAGGTAATATTCNGCACCTTGCGGGGCTCTTCCCTGACTCACTTCATTGAANACACTGCAGCGCTCAGGGTCGCCATCAAAGCTNCGGTACCAGTCAATCTTGAAGCGCTCGATAGCATCGCNGTGGAGTGGGAATTCTCGTGCCGGTAGCAGGTCAATACNATCCAGCCGCTGCGCGGTTCGTTGCGTCTCAGGATCAAANCTGCGAAGCGACTCAATTTCGCCATCAAACAGATCAATTCGAAGCGGCTCATCACTTCCCATGGGGAAGACATCCAACANGGAGCCTCTCGTCGCAAANTCTCCGTGCTCGTATACGGTGTCGACACTCCGGTAGCCATTGCGGGTCAGGTTTCTGACAAATTGTTCTGCGTGTAGCGTGTCGCCCGTTTTAAGGCTGAGGACACCCGCATCAATGAAGTGTCGCGGGGCCAGTCGATGCATCAAGGTTGTAATGGAGGCAATGACAATGCCCGTTTCGAGGGTTGGTAAACGCGACAACGCTCTTAAACGATCAGAGACGATATCTTCATGCGGAGAAAAGTTGTCATACGGTAGCGTTTCCCAGTCAGGCACCAGAAGAATTTCCCGATGCTCGCTCAGAAAGAAGGGAAGTTCGGACGCTAGGTTGTGCGCAGCAGCAGTTGTTGCCGTGATAACGAGAATCAACGGCGTCGTTTTTGCTAGTTCGCTGACCGCTTCGGATTCGGCCGCACCGAGCAGTGGACCGATTGCTGTTCGCTTACCTATCGCATTCGGCCAAGGCAAAGTCGATGTGATGTCGAAAAATGAAGTCATTGGCTCTCCCAGAGAGGAGCGCGAGTTTACTTGTCACAACAGTCGCATGCTAGGCCTGAACGGTTGCTGTTCACCTGCTCTCGGAGTGATAATTCACGGACACTCACACACAGAGNCTNCCTAGAGNGTCCGCAAGCAGGAAACGAGCATGGCGCCACAGAGAAAGCGTCAGCGTCCTGACGATTACTTCGAGGACTGGAAAGCGCGTGAGGCGCTTGCTGAGTCCATGATCCCGATCGTCGGTACACTGGCGCGTGAAAAGAATGTTAAGTGTTATATCTACGGCAATTCGCTAGTCAATCTCAGCGTTCTGGACATCATGAAAACNCACCGCTGGGTTCGACAGGTCGAGGANAATGAGCTNTCCGANTTTGAGACCATTCGCGTCATCGAGTCGATGAGNAAGCTCAATCTGGGGGCCTCGCATATTGATGTNGGNCGTTTGTCCGTGGAGTACTTTGACAAACATCAGGGCGAAGATCTGTCGCTCGATGAATTTGTAGCNGACAGGCTGTCCCACCTCATAGATTCAACTCANCGACCTNAGGGNCCGGTTGANGTCGTGCTCTTTGGGTTTGGCCGGATAGGACGNCTCATGGCCCGTATCCTCGTGGCGAAAACAGACGGTGGCGATAATCTGCGTTTGCGTGCCATTGTGGTGCGCAAGGGAAGCGCCCCTGACGACCTCCTAAAGCGNGCAAGCCTCTTNCGTCGGGACTCAGTGCACGGTGTCTTCCAGGGTACGATCCGTGTCGACGAGGANCGTCAGTCATTCGTGGCTAATGGCAATGAGATTAAAGTCATTTATGCCAATGCGCCTGAAGATGTNGATTACGAAGCTCACGGCATTANAAACTGTCTTGTTGTNGACAANACGGGTGTGTGGAGGGACCGCGACGGNCTATCGCGCCACCTAAAAGCCAATGGTGTCAGCAAGGTTATTTTGACCGCNCCGGGTAAGGGTGACATTAAAAACATTGTCGCTGGAATCAATCACAGCGATATAGTGGCCGACGATACTGTCCTGTCCGCCGCCTCCTGCACCACCAATGCCATTGTTCCCCCTCTAAAGGTCGTTCATGACGCATTCGGTATTGAGTCGGGCCACGTCGAGACGGTGCANGCGTTTACTAACGACCAGAACCTCATCGACAACTACCACAAGGCGGATCGNCGAGGCAGAAGTGCGCCGTTGAATCTGGTGCTGACAGAGACGGGAGCCGCGAAGGCCGTAGCAAAGGTACTCCCCCAACTGACGGGGAAGTTGACTGGGAACGCCATCAGGGTGCCTACGCCCAACGTTTCCATGGCCATCCTCAATGTGACGCTTGGAAAAGAAACTTCGAAAGAGGAGCTTAATGAGTTCATGCGTCAGACTGCGCTGCACAGTCCCTACAGAAAGCAAATTGATTTCTCCAATTCCCCCGAAGTCGTGTCGACGGATTTTGTGGGTTCACGAGCCGCCTGTGTGTTTGATGCGCAGGCGACTATCGTCAATGGACGGCACGCCGTTCTCTATCTCTGGTACGACAATGAATACGGTTACAGCTGTCAGGTTTACCGAGTTTTAGAGAAGATGGCGGGGATAAAATATCTCACCTACCCCCCTACAGATACCGGNGGTCTCTGATTTGAAGAGAATTGTGGTAACTCGGCGCCAGCTTCGCTAGAATTCGCAGCGCCGGATCAACAGAGAAATGAGCTGAANATCAGCCACCGGCGAACCTGTAGTTCACTTCACTGGGGGGAGTGGNCACGCTCACATCAGACATCGTCTGAGCGCCTTCAGTGCANGCTGANTACACGACAGCTGGCAGGGGCGCGTGCGCGCGTTTTGCGAATGTAGATAGGGACAGGCANAGGCATGATTANAATTCGCCGCGGATTAGATATTCCACTGGCAGGAGCTCCCGAGCANACGATTGTTCGAGAATTCTCACCCCGCCACGTAGCGCTCGTTGGAGCCGATTACGTTGGCATGAAACCGACGATGGCCGTTGCCGAGGGTGATACAGTCGCCAAGGGTCAGGCTGTGTTTACAGATAAAAAATGCGAAGGCGTTGTTTATACNGCACCCGCTTCAGGTCGTGTCTCTGCGATTAATCGCGGTGCNCGACGGGTATTTCAGTCCTTAGTCATTGAAGTCGATGATGGACTCGANGCGCGTAACTGGGGCGCGGTAAGTGCTGCCGAGGCGNCNCAGCTGAGCGCAGACGACATTAAAGCTCGNTTGATTGATGCGGGAGAGTGGACGNCCATNCGCGTCAGACCCTTCAATAAAGTNGCGGATCCGGCNACTAGNCCAAGCGGNCTTTTCATTACAGCGATCGACACCCGTCCTCATGCGGTTGCCCCTGAAATGGTGNTCGCCGATCAGCACGAGGCCTTTGAGTTAGGGCAGTTACTGCTNGCAAATATGGTGGATTGNCCTGTTTATGTTTGCGTCGCGCCAGGAAGTAACGCGCCGGTTGCCGCANACGCTCANGTGCAAAGTGCGGTCTTTGACGGACCTCACCCCGCAGGTCTTGCGGGTACTCATGTTCACTTCCTTCAGGGTGCATCCCTCAACAAACTNGCGTGGACCATTGACTANCAGGACGTGATNGCNGTNGGGCGTCTNTTTCTCGACGGTGAGATCTACAGCGATCGNATTGTTTCTGTTTCGGGGCCTGCNGCNCAGACACCTCAGATTGTGCGAACGCGNCGTGGCGTCGACATAGAGGCGCTAGTGGCCGGTAATCAGATAGCCGGAGAAAATCGGCTCATCAGCGGCTCTGTTCTGGGTGGTCGACGTGTCCAGGCAGATTCGGCATATCTGGGTCGTTTTCATAATCAGGTGGCCGTTCTTGCAGAGGGCCGCGACAGGGTCTTTATGGGATGGCTGGCAGCNGGCACTAAAAAGCATTCGGCAATGGGTATCTACCTCAGTAGNTTAGTGGGTCGTAAGCCGCTCGAGATGACCACAACGACNAACGGCTCTGAGCGCGCCATGGTNCCGGTCGGAGCTTACGAGCGTGTCATGCCCTTGGATATTTTGCCTACTCAACTGTTGCGCGCCCTGTTGGTCGGTGACACAGAAACAGCCCAGGCCTTGGGCTGCCTNGAGTTAGATGAAGAAGATTTAGCGCTTTGTACTTACGTTTGCCCGGGTAAGTACGAGTACGGGCCCGTGTTGCGTGANAATTTGGCACGCATCGAGAAGGAGGGATAAGNCGTGGGATTACGCAGTACCTTGGATAATCTCGAACCCCATTTTAAGCCAGGNGGCAAGTACGAATCGTGGTATGCACTGTATGAAGCGGTGGACACTATTTTCTACAGCCCCTCAAGTGTGACCAAGTCATCCGCACACGTTCGTGACGGTATCGATCTAAAGCGCATCATGATCACGGTCTGGTTCTGCACCTTCCCAGCCATGTTTTATGGCATGTACAACATCGGTTATCAGGCAAATGAAGTGATCGCCGCNGGNGGTTATTCGCTAGAGGGTTGGCGAGGCGCNATTGTCGCTAGTCTGGGTGGTTTTGACCCAAATAGCCTATGGGACAACTTCCTCTACGGGGCGGTTCATTTCCTTCCGCTTTACGCCATAACCTTCATTGTCGGTGGTTTCTGGGAAGTATTGTTCGCCATGAAGCGCGGCCATGAAATCAACGAAGGATTTTTCGTAACGTCTATCCTGTTTACNNTGACCTTGCCGCCCGATCTGCCCCTGTGGCAGGCAGCGATGGGGATTTCCTTCGGTATNGTTGTTGGGAAAGAAGTGTTCGGTGGGACGGGTAAAAACTTCCTCAACCCAGCATTGACNGGGCGAGCATTTCTNTACTTCGCTTATCCTGCACAATTGTCCGGCGATACCGTATGGACCGCAGTTGACGGTTANTCCGGCGCGACCGCGNTGAGTGTTGTGGCCACTGACGGTATGGCTGGATTGACNACCGCTTACACCTGGTGGGACGCCTTTATCGGTGCTATGCCAGGCTCCATCGGNGAGACGTCGACGCTTGCCATTATGATCGGTGGCGGCATNTTGCTGATCATGGGCATTGCCTCCTGGCGTGTCGTTGCGGGGTGCTTCGCCGGAATGATTGCTTTCTCGTTGCTACTCAACGCGATTGGATCAGACAGCAACCCCATGTTTGCCATGCCGTGGTACTGGCACATGGTGATTGGAAGCTTCGCTTTCGGAGCTTTCTTCATGGCNACCGATCCTGTGTCTGCCGCGATGACCAATGGTGGTCGGTGGGCCTACGGTGCATTGATTGGCGTTATGTGTGTGCTGATCCGTGTGGTCAACCCGGCTTTCCCAGAGGGCATGATGCTTGCCATTCTGTTCGCGAATCTTTTTGCTCCGCTGTTCGACAACTTTGCGGTGCAAGCCAACATCAAGAGGAGACTAGCTCGTGTCAGCTAACAACGAGACGCTGTCTCGCGTACTCACGGTCGCGCTTGGGCTCTGTATTGTCTGCTCGGTCGTTGTTTCCACTGCAGCTGTCGCCTTAAAGCCACAGCAGGAAGCGAACAAGGCGAGAGACCTAAAGCGCAATATCTTAATGGCCGGTGGTTTGTACGACCCGGAGCGATCGGTAGAAGAGCAGTTTGAAACGATCGACGCACGCGTGGTCGATCTGGACACGGGTTTGTTTGTCGATGACATCGATCCTGCAACCTTCGATCAGCGCAAATCCTCAAAAGATCCGCTGCAGTCCCGTGCGCTAAGTGGCGATGAGGATCCGGCGAAGATTATTCGTCGTGAAAATCGTGCTGTGGTTTACCTCGTCAATGACGGGAATGGCGGCCTCGATCGCATCATTCTGCCAATTCATGGTTACGGACTCTGGTCGACGCTTTACGGTTTCGTTGCACTCGAATCTGACGCTAATACCATTGTCGGTCTTGGGTTCTACGAGCACGGAGAAACACCGGGGCTGGGTGGTGAGGTCGATAACCCAAGCTGGAAGGCTAAGTGGGCTGGCAAGCTCGCTTACAAAGACGGTGACGTGGCCATAACCGTGCTAAAGGGGTCCGTTAACCCAGCGTCAGCAGATGCGCAATGGCAGGTCGATGGGCTGTCCGGCGCAACGCTGACGACTAATGGCGTAAGGAACTTGGTTCAGTACTGGCTCGGGGATGACGGTTTTGCACCGCTTCTCGGCAATCTTCGTGGAGGTAATGCATAATGAGCGTTCGCGAAACCTTATTTTCTCCTGTTATTCAGAACAATCCGATCGCTCTGCAGATTCTCGGTATTTGCTCTGCGTTGGCGGTGACATCATCGCTTCAGGTAAGCCTCGTCATGTCAGTTGCTCTGACTGCTGTGACAGCACTCTCATCCTTCTTCATTTCATGTATCCGCAGCTATATTCCATCGAGCATTCGTATCATTGTTCAGATGACCATTATTGCGTCGCTGGTTATCGTCGTTGACGAGATCCTCAAAGCCGTCGCCTACGATATCTCCAAGCAATTGAGCGTGTTTGTGGGCCTCATCATCACGAACTGCATTGTCATGGGACGTGCCGAAGCGTTTGCAATGAAAACCCCGCCGGTACCGAGTTTCCTCGATGGTTTGGGTAACGGACTGGGTTATTCGTTTGTACTCATTGCTGTTGGTGTAGCTCGTGAGCTCTTCGGCGCCGGCTCATTGATGGGTATCGAGATCCTTCCTGTGGTTACAGAAGGCGGCTGGTACAACCCCAACGGGTTACTGTTACTCCCACCGAGTGCGTTCTTCCTGATTGGCTTCCTCATTTGGGCGATTCGAGCGGTGCAAACCGAGCAAGTTGAAGAACCTGAATTCAAGATTGCCAAGCACACAGCTGCGGAGGAGGGCGCGTAATGGAACATTATTTAAGTCTTTTTGTTCGGGCGGTCTTTATCGAGAACATGGCGCTGGCGTGGTTCTTGGGCATGTGCACCTTTTTGGCCGTGTCGAAGAAAATCTCTGCGGCGTTTGGTTTGGGTGTTGCTGTAATAGTGGTTCTCACCATTACCGTGCCGGTTAACAACCTGATTTATGACAATCTGCTCGCTGAAGGTGCCTTGGCATGGGCAGGCTACCCAGATCTCGACCTCAGTTTCTTGAAGTTGCTGGCTTACATAGGTGTTATCGCAGCGATGGTCCAGATTCTAGAGATGTTTCTTGACCGGTATGTACCTGCGTTGTACTCCGCGCTAGGTGTCTTTCTGCCGCTCATCACGGTGAACTGTGCCATTTTAGGCGCATCGCTTCTGATGGTTGAGCGAAGCCTCGATTTCGGTGAGAGCGCCGTGTTCGGATTCGGTGCAGGGGTTGGTTGGGCACTGGCAATCGTCGCGCTTGCGGGTATCCGTGAGAAGTTGAAGTACAGCGATATTCCCGATGGGTTGCAGGGGTTAGGCATAACCTTTATCACTGTGGGGCTGATGTCGCTTGGCTTTATGTCTTTTGGTGGTATCGATATTTAATTGGCTACATAAGCTCTAGGAGAGATCTGTGTATACAACTATTTTCTTTGGCGTGGCGATGTTTACTGCCGTTGTTGTCGCCTTGGTAATGGTGATTCTGGCGGCCCGCAGCAAGCTCGTCGCGAGCGGTAACATCAACATCGAAATTAACGGTGAAAAGACCATTCAAGTGCCTGCCGGTGGCAAGCTGTTGCAGACTCTGGCTGATGCCGACCTGTTTTTAGCAAGCGCCTGTGGCGGTGGTGGTACGTGTGCGCAGTGCAAGTGCGTGGTGTCTGAAGGTGGCGGTACTTTGCTGCCCACCGAAGAGAGTCACTTTACACGTCGGGAGGCTAACGAAGGTTGGCGACTTTCCTGCCAGACGCCTGTAAAGCAGGATCTGAAGATTGAGATTCCGGAAGAGGTGTTCGGGGTTAAACAGTGGGAGTGTACGGTAGAGTCTAACGATAACGTTGCGACGTTCATTAAGGAATTAGTGCTCAGACTGCCCGAGGGTGAATCCTGCGACTTCCGCGCTGGTGGTTACGTACAGTTAGAGTGTCCACCCCATGCGGTTAAATTTTCGGACTTCGATATCGGCGAAGAGTACCGAGGCGACTGGGAGCACTTTGGCTTCTTCAAGTTGGAGTCCTCTTGTCCTGATACAACGATCCGTGCGTACTCGATGGCCAACTATCCTGAGGAAAAGGGTGTTGTTAAGTTCAATATCCGTGTGGCGACACCGCCACCCAGAACCGAAGGTCTACCCCCCGGCATTATGTCGAGCTGGGTCTTTAATCTGAAGGCGGGCGACAAGATTAATGTCTACGGTCCGTTTGGTGAGTTCTTTGCGAAGGAGACCGACGCAGAGATGGTATTCATTGGTGGTGGTGCTGGAATGGCGCCGATGCGCTCGCATCTCTTCGATCAGCTCCGTCGCATCAATACCAATCGTAAAATTAGTTTCTGGTATGGCGCACGCTCGTTGCGTGAGATGTTCTATGTTGAGGATTACGACACGCTCGCGGCCGAAAATGACAATTTCGACTGGCATGTGGCGTTATCAGATCCTCAGCCCGAGGACGATTGGGACGGCCTAACCGGATTTATCCATAACGTCTTGTTTGAGCAGTATCTGAAGGACCATCCTGCGCCTGAGGATTGCGAGTACTATATGTGTGGACCACCCATGATGAACAAGGCGTGCATCGATATGCTGTTGGATCTTGGTGTTGAACGCGAGAATATTTTCCTCGATGACTTCGGCGGTTAATGTTTTGTTAGTGGTACTTCGAGGGCCAGCCATCGTGCTGGCCTTTTTGCTATTGCTGAGTGCCTGTCAGAAGGCGCCTGAGGGTGTTCAGCTTTCGGGNCCCATCTACGGTACGCAGTGGCGCCTTATCTATCACGGCGCCANNGAGNCCCTGACAGAGGACATGGTCCANNAGGTCGTTCTAGAGGCGTTCTCTGTGGTGGATGAGAGCATGAACCACTATAGCCCGGGATCGACGTTGAGCNAATTGAACCGNCTCCCTGCTATGGAGGTGATGGAAGTCGATTGGGATTTTGCTTTCGTATTCAATTCTGCACTNGATATCTACTACGCGACCGANGGCGCATACGACCCGTCGGTNTCGCCATTGATCAATCTNTGGGGGTTTGGTCCCGAGGGNGTNACAAAGCGTCCCACCGACGAGGANATTNATGCCGTCGAACCCTTTGTTGGCCTGGACGAATTTGCATGGGANCTATCGACACGTGGGTTTGTGAAGCGTCATGCCAANGCAACGCTTGATTTCTCCTCTATCGCCAAGGGTTATGCCGTCGACATTGCTGCAGATTCGCTCGATGAACTAGGGTTGAAACACTTNATGCTGGAAGTTGGCGGCGAGATTCAGGTNCGAGGTGACAGCCCCCGCGGCGACGCTTGGCGGTTAGCCATTGAGCGTCCGACGGCCGCTACCCGNGGAGACGTCTTTACTGCGATCGATGTGCGAGATATTGGTGTGGCCACCTCCGGTGACTACCGCAANTTTTTTGAGGACGNGGGTCAGCGNTTCTCGCATTTGATCGACCCNCGNACCAACTACCCCATANAACANGATCTTGTATCCGCAACCGTAGTGCACCNNTCNACGATGATTGCTGATGCATGGGCCACGGCGCTGATGGTCGTCGGTACCGAGGAGGCACTTCGGCTGGCCGATGTCCATGACTTGGCTGTCCTGCTCATTTCGCGGCAGGGGGAGCACCTGATAAGCTCTCATAACGAGGCGATGACTCAGTGGCTGGTGGAACCNGCAGTGGAGGGAGTGACACAGTGATCTTCGTATTAACGTTTCTAGCGTTTGCTCTGATTGTCACCGCTATGTCGGTTGGCGTGATTGCGGGACGNGAGCCAATCAAGGGATCATGCGGGGGTATNGGTGCNCTCGGTATCGACCAGTCCTGTGANATCTGTGGTGGTGANCCNCAGCGGTGCGAGACAGAAANACGCACCGATAGCACAAAGCCGGGTGCTATCGAATTNGACCCTTCCGAGCGCTGATGCCCTCGCGCCTGGAACTCACNATTGCGAGGCGACTGAGTTTCAGTAAAGAGCAACGTGCGTTCACGCGCGGTGTATCCATTTTCGCTGCANTGGGCATGGCGCTGGGTGTTGCAAGCCTCATAGTAGTCCTATCGGTCATGAACGGGCTCGCGGGTGAGCTCACTGGAAGACTATTGAAAGCCGTGCCTCACCTGGAAGTCCACGAGGTGTCGAGCGCGTTGGGTGTAATTGAGACGCTAGAGGTCGATGGTCTCAGCATAAGTCATACGCCCTATATCCGGCGCCAGCTGATGCTGCGTGGGGACTTTTCGTCATCTGGGGCNGAACTGACCGGGGTAGGGGCATCCGCACCGGNCGTNTTTTCCATGAGCGTTGTAGAGGGTGACCTAAACATCGTGTTGACCCAGCGTTTTCATGTGGCGCTTGGCGAGGTGTTAGCACGCAATTTGGGTGTCGGGGTAGGGGATACAATTGATGCCGTTCTGCCCCAGATCGCGATAACGCCTTTCGGTCTATTGCCTCGGTATAGAAAGTTAACCGTCGGCGCCNTNGTGGCTGTGGGNGCGTCTCCCGATGCAACGCTNGCACTNACGTCACTGGAGACAGCCAGCAAACTCAGTAGAACGGATGAAGCAGACGGTATACGCGTGCAGCTTTCTGATCCTTCACGCGCGGGAGAGGTCGCTCAATTGATGACATCAGCGAGTCAGGGTGCGCTGACGCCCATAACCTGGGCTGAAACTTACCAATCANTATTCGCTGCCATCAGAATGGAAAAGCTTATGGTGAGTATCCTGCTCTCCGCATTGATCGCGGTTGCTGCGTTCAGTGTCATTTCATCGCTCACCATGTCGGTTGCTGAAAAGCGCTCGGANATTGCCTCACTGCGCGTGCTGGGACTCACNCCNGTGGGTGTTCGGACGATCTTCCTACTCCATGGGCTCTTTCTNGCTGTCTTTGGGATCGGTATCGGCNTGGCGCTAGGACTTTTCCTGACGGCTAATATTGAAGGATTCATGCGNCTGCTCGAGACTCTCTTTGGCTGGACGCTCTTCGATCCTAGCGTTTATTACATTGGCGGACTGCCGACTGACCTGCAGTGGAGTGATGTGGCNTACATCGTNACAGGCGCCTTGGTTTTGAGTCTCATTGCNGCGGTTTATCCCGCACATCGGGCGAGTAAGATCTCACCNGTGTTGGCATTGGATGGTTTGGAGGCGGTATGACGATTTTATCGGCGGTANGCATTTCGAAACGGTATGANTCAACCGCTGGTGGAATCTCCGTCNTAAAGGATCTGAATTTTGAGCTTAGTGCAGGAGAACGGGTCGCCATCGTAGGTGCTTCAGGAGCGGGCAAGTCAACACTTTTGAATGTGCTCGGCGGGCTGGATCGAGCGACATCGGGGCAGGTNCTTCTGGGCGATAGGGACCTNACGAATCTCGATGAAGGGGCCTTGTGCGAATGGAGAAACCAGAANCTGGGCTTTGTTTTTCAGTTCCATCACTTGATGCCTGAATTCTCAGCGTTGGAAGCTGTTGCAATGCCAGCTGAAATTGCCGGTAAAACCCGACAGGAAGCCATGGCGTTGGCAGAGGAGTTGCTGGTGAGGCTNGGCCTGTCTGAGCGNTTNCATCATCGGCCTAATCGTCTATCCGGAGGCGAGAAACAGCGAGTCGCCATNGGTAGAGCGCTCATTAATCGCCCNCTGTGCCTTCTTATGGATGAACCTACCGGCAATTTAGACCCCNTAACGGCTGAATCTGTAATGGCGCTNATGCGTGATGTCGTTTTCGAGGCGACGAGCTTTGTNATCGTCACACACGANCCCGCTATCGCCGCGAGTACNGATAAACAGTATGAACTGTCTAACGGACAGCTAATCGAGCNCACCTAGATGATGCGTCGTCTTCATTGGGACATAGCACTGCGNCAGGCAAATGATCCGGGCCATGGCTTATCCGCGTTTCTTTCGCGTCTTTCCGTTTTCGGAATGGTCATTGCCATTTCCCTGTTGCTGGCCGCGTTATCNGTNATGAATGGGTTTGAACGCGAGATGCGTGTTCGTATTCTCAACCTTGTTCCGCACGTCACGGTGCGAGGTTTTGTAGCAGATGCGGAGTGGGACACTGTTCAGTCGCAACTAGAGCAATCACCGAGTGTGACTCGCCAAAATCGCTTTACAGACATCGACGTCTTATTTGTCGTGCGAGGTGATGCGCACGTTACACGTTTAACAATTACAGATGCAGATGCCCTCACGGCCTACGGAGTCTACTTACGGCCTAAGGTGGGGTCCTTAGAGGCTGGAGAATTAGTAATTGGGGCTCATCTGGCCACCGCATTGGGTGTGACCGTCGGGGATACCATTTCAACACTCTTTTCCACGGGAGGTAATGAGAACACACTCCGACCCAGCACCCTGAGGATTGTGTCTGTCCTCGACTCTGGCACGGAAATTGATCACGTCTTTTCAATGGCAGGAGAGGGAACGGCCGCGATTAATGAGTCTTCTCGCGGAAGTGGTCTCGCGCTCAGCCTAACGGATCCGCTGGAGGCGCCGCGGTATACACGGTATTTGCGGGACACCCTACCGCCGTCGTTCTGGGTGACCGATTGGACTTCGGCACAAGGTAACTTGTATCAAGCTATCCAGTTGTCACGCCAGATAGTGGCGCTCATGTTGGCCTCATTGTTGATTATCGCCATTTTCAATGTCGTGACATCTCTCGTATTAGTCGTCTCAGATCGTCGGGCCCCCTCATCAATGCTCAGAGCCATAGGGTTAAGTCGCACTGATATCGCTCAGATTTTTGTCATTCAGGGCACATTGATTGGGGTGGGAGGTGCGATGTTAGGCGCTATTTTTGGATTGTTGCTGGCATTAATCATTCCATCAGGCGTCCAGCTCGTGGAGATGGGGACCGGTAGTCCCTTGCTCGATACGGCGGTGTATCCGCTAGCCTATGTTCCGGTTCATATTCGGTTGCAGGACTTCTTACTGGTGCCGGGCGTAGCCCTAGCTCTCTCTATTGTGTCGTGCGCGCTACCGGCATTCGCCGCTGCCAACTTGCCTATTACCGAAGGCCTGCGAGAATCGCGCTAAAGCGGTTTGTTCTCTCTGCCCCTTTTTTCCTTTGCTCTTCTTTCTCGCCGGCGACGCGTCCGGTCCGCAATACGCTGTGAAATACGCATCCGCCATAAGCCATCGGCAAGGAAATAGCCGAAGAACGCCGCGAGGACGCCCATAACGAAGCAGCCAACTAAAAAGGAGGGCCAAATGCTAAGTAATTCGGGGCTGGTAGGGTCAAGCCAGTTGATCGCACTGGCGTCAATAACGGGCGCGTTCAGTAAGGCGCTGCCTAACAGGTAGGCGGCCAAGTAAATGACCGGCATTGTCAGCGGGTTGGTGATGAAAATGAGCGAAAACGCCAATGGCACGTTGGCTCCCACCCTAATCGCCACAAAGACCGCCACAATCATCTGTCCGGGAAGTGGGACCATCGCGCAAAAGAGGCCAATAGCGGTGGCGCGCGCGATAGAGGTCCGGCTGATATGCCACAGCTCATGCCGGTCAAATAGATCTCTGAAGACGCCAAGCCCTTTCACACCTTTAAGTCGTGCGGGTGTGGGGAGAAATTTTCTGAGTGACCGCTTGGGCATAGTTACCGCTAATTTACTTTTCTACAGAGCTTTAGTCGCTTATTTCAGGCTTTAAACCCTGTCGCTCTTCAATTCTAAAATTTATGGCAAGACTCTTTGACCTTGTTATACGTTCAGTATGGAGGGGATGGCTTAACACCGCCACGCTTCGTCGAGTGAAATTTCATGATTTAATCACTCAAAACCAGCTTTTGTTGAGCCTCTGCATCGGCTTATTGGGGACGTTGTTTTTCTCTGCAGCCCATTTTTGGCTCTCTTAGCTAGCAGCCATGAGTATCGCTAGCGTACTTCAGACCAAGTACCAGGGTGTTTGTCGGGCTTTTTAGCGGGCTCCTGATGGGCGCGCTTCATTTTCAAAGCTTCAGTGCGGCGCCTTTGAATCCGAGCTGTTATACAAAGCCGGTTAATTTTTCACGAGAGGTGACGGACTTCCCCAAACGACTCATTGGCAAGCCAGGTGAGCCGTTAACGCTTATGACATCAGATTTAAGAACGATCAGTGCGGAAAATTTACGTGCGTTTATCATTGAAAAAGCCGGCAGTAGACGCGATATACCTGTATCTATCGTCGCAGACGGTGACACGCGGCATGCTATGGTGGTGATGTCGATGGATACAGTGAGTCAATTGGGGTGCAAGCGGCTATCGATGAGCACGCAACGACCCGTAGCCGGTGAATAGTTTGGTAGATCAGTCAGGTAAGACAGTCTCGGATTCCAAGTTGTATGGGCGGCTCCTCTCCTATGCCTTCGCTTATAAGTGGTCGTTAGTTCTCAGTTTTCTAGGCTATGTCGTCTACAGCCTGGGGAATGTGTTGTTGGCGGACCTGACACAGTTCCTGCTCGATTCATTGGGTGGCCAGCCGATGGCCGGGCTCGGTTTCGTCTCTCAGGCATCCCAATGGATCTGGCCCCCAGGCGATAAAACCCCAACCGATTATGCGCGTATAGCGGTTCCCGTTGCTGCCGTTGTTCTCTCGCTTGGGCGTGCACTGGGCTTTTTTGCCGGCAGTTACTTTATGAATAAAGTAGCGCGCTCGGTAGTCCATGTATTGCGAACTCAGCTCTTTGATGTCCTGGTGCGAGCACCCAAGGCGCATATTGATAAGTATTCCACTGGAGAGCTTCTTTCGAAGGTGACGTTTAACGTTGAACAGGTAAGCGGCGCCGCGTCAGATGCGCTTAAGACAATGTTGCGAGAGGGCCTAACGATCATCGCGCTCGTTTCCTACATGCTGTACCTGAACTGGGAACTTACGGCCGTGTTTTTCATTGTCGCACCGGCAATAGGCTTGGTGGTACACGTCGTAGGGAAGCATTTCCGCCGCTACAGTAAGCGAATTCAGGACTCGATGGGGTCGGTAACCGAGGTAACAGCAGAGAGTCTGTCTGGGCTGGACGATGTTCGAATTTATGGCGCCACGGAGCAGATCGGCGAACGATTTGAGTCGGTCAGTCTGTTCAATAAACAGCAAAGTTTGAAACTTGCCTTTGTGCAGGCGGTCTCAACCCCCATCATTCAGACCCTATTGGCACTCGCCCTCGGAGCACTCTTCTGGTTTGCCCTCGATCCTGCGGTGCTTCAGGAGTTCAGCGCCGGCTCATTAGTCGCATTCATAACCGCCGCAGCGCAGCTGGGTAAGCCAATTCGGACGCTTAGTAATATCCAGAGCATTATTCAGCGTGGCCTGGCCGCTGCCGAGGATATCTTTGAACAACTGGATACTGAGCTAGAGCAAAATACGGGTGACAGTATCTTGGGTCACGTCAATGGTTGTGTCGCGTTTCATAATATTGGGTTTCGATACCCCGGGGCTCAGAATGACGCCATTTTTGATGTCAGCTTTTTCGTCGAGGCAGGACAGACGGTTGCGGTCGTGGGCCGCTCTGGTAGCGGTAAGAGCACGCTTGTGAAACTGCTTGCGCGGTTTTATACCCCGACTGCCGGACATATCACCCTCGATGGCGTGGATATACAGAGCATTGAACTTAGCAATTACCGTGAGAATCTCGCGTTTGTGCCTCAGGCTATCAACTTGTTCAGCGATACGGTCGCTGGAAATATCGCGCTTGGCGGTATGTCCGGCAGCCCTCGCGAGGCCATTATCGAGGCTGCTAAGCAGGCACAGGCCAATGGTTTTGTGTCAGAGCTTCAGTCTAACTACGACACAGTCATAGGGGACCAAGGTGTTGGTCTCTCGGGAGGTCAACAACAGCGAATTGCTATAGCACGTGCGCTGTTAAAAGCCGCACCAGTCCTTATTCTCGATGAGGCAACCTCCGCTCTGGATAGCGAATCAGAGTCATTAATCCAAACGGCGCTGGATGCGTCTCGTGTCGGCAGGACAACGTTTGTCGTTGCACACCGTCTATCAACCATCGAGAGTGCGGATACCGTTCTGGTGATGGACGAGGGGCGAGTGGTGGCTGCTGGAAGTCACGCGAACTTGCTCGAGCATGAGCCAATCTATCGATCTCTTCACCAGCAAGGATTCAGCGACGTATGACGTCGCGCCGCTCGGGCTTGGAGGCAGCATTTAACGACGCGTGGTATCACGGCGCCAAGTGGACGTTTATCTTTTTTCCTTTCGTGCCATTGGTGATGCTGACGACGTATTTACGGCGTCGCTTTCGTCCCCGGCATGGATATGCTTCTCTGGGTGCCCCAGTCNTAATCATCGGGGGGTTGACCGCGGGAGGTACCGGCAAAACGCCCACACTGATTGCCTTGGTGCGCTACCTATCTGCACGAGGATTNAGAGTTGGGGTTGTGAGTCGCGGCTATGGCAGAACCAGNAACGACAGTTCGGTACTGGTTAGCGAACNACATACACACGCTAAGGTGGGTGACGAGCCTTTGCTAATCAAGCGATCTGTGCCCGAAGCGGCGGTAATGGTCGGTAAATCGCGCAGAACAGTCGCGAAAAGTTTAATTCGTGACCATAACTCGCAGGTCATTTTGTCTGACGATGGCTTACAGCATTACGATCTCCCTCGTGACTTTGAGGTGGCTGTGATCGATGCGGCTCGGGGATTAGGTAACGGTTGGTTGATTCCTGTAGGCCCACTGAGAGAGCCTCGGGAGCGTTTGTCGTCAGTCGATTTCGTGTTGGAGCGCAATGGGAAAGATGAGTCCTGCGCGCTCACGTACGCGCCAACGCATCTGGTTTCGGTTAAATCCGAGCAAACCCTTACTGTGGATGAGGCCAGAGCGTTATTTGCTGGAAAGTCTCTGGTCGCCGCCACGGGTTTAGGGCAGCCCGAGCAATTTTTTTCCCTGTTGCGCTACATGGGGTTTGGGTTCACTGAAGTGGCCGTGGCTGATCACGCGTTGCTGCCTCTGGTTGCTATCAAAAAAACACATGCGCCCGATCATATTGTTGTCACTGCGAAAGATGCGGTGAAAATGGACAAGCAAGCGTGCGACAATGTCTGGGTCGTAGAGGTTGAAGCTCGGTTACCTCAGGCGCTCTTATCAGCGTTGGAGCAACTGCTTGACCGTGTTTCTCGTTAACAGTTTCCGATAATCGGGTAGACCACCATGTTCCATATTGTCATTCCAGCAAGATATGGCTCGACACGGCTTCCAGCAAAAGCCCTAGCCGATATCAATGGCAAGCCCTTGGTCTACTGGGTCTGGCGGCAGGCGATGCAGTCTCAAGCGGTGTCGGTGACCATAGCAACTGACGATGCGCGCATTCAGGATGCCATGACCCCGCATGGAGCCGAGGTCGTAATGACCGATGCGAAGCACCCATCAGGAACTGACCGCCTCGCAGAAGTCGCTCGTCTAAAGTCATGGGATCCAGCTGCCATCGTTGTCAATTTACAGGGTGATGAGCCACTGATGCCTGTGGCGAACCTAGAGCAGGTAGCGGGTCTTCTGGAAGCACATCCCGAGGCCTCAATGGCCACGTTGAGCGAGGCGATTGATACCGCTGAGGCGTTTCAGGATCCGTCGGTGGTCAAAGTGGTGTCCGATGCGTCTGGCAGGGCACATTACTTCTCTCGTTCACCTATTCCCCACGTGAGAGGAGCTCAGCGTTCTCTTGTACCCTCGCAGGCGCGACGCCACGTAGGCTTATATGCCTACCGTGTTCATTTTCTAGCGGATTTCTCGACTCAGCCTGTGGCACCGCTCGAGCAATTGGAATCGCTGGAGCAGCTGCGAGCGTTGCACTACGGTCACGAGATCCGTATAGCTGATGGGTTAGAGCCCGTGCCCGCCGGCGTAGACACGCAGAAAGATCTCGATGCCGTAAGAAGCCTGATGGCAACCTAATGCTCGAGGTGCGGGCTAATTTTCAGCTTGGCAGTCTCAACACGCTGAGACTCGACTGCATCGCAGAGCAATATGCTCAGGTTTCAACGACCGAGGAGCTACAGGAGGCAGTACGAGAGGCGCAACGGCGCTCAGCTACTGTCAACCTGCTTGGCGGCGGAAGTAACCTCATACTGAATCGCTATTTGCCTGGAATGACCATTCACATGGGCTTACAGGGGCGCGAAATCCTCGAAGAGTCAGAGGATGGCCTTGTCGTTCGCTTCCAGGCGGGCGAGGATTGGCATGAGACAGTGCTTTGGGCGAATGCAGAAGGCTACTTTGGGCTCGAAAATCTCGCGCTTATACCCGGTAGCGTAGGTGCAGCACCAGTTCAGAATATCGGGGCCTATGGCGTTGAAATCGCTGAGCTGATTGAGCGTGTACACGTTGTTGATTCGCGTACCGGCAACATAGGCTGTCTGTCCGCCGCTGACTGCTGTTTTAGCTACAGAAACAGCCTGTTCAAGATCTCTGAGGGCAAGCACTTGATCATTTCAGCGGTTGAACTGCGCCTCTCTAAGCAACCCCTCGTCAATACACTGTATCCAGCCTTGCAAGAGGCTTTACCTGAGGGGCGCGCAACCCCTGCAGAGGTCCTACAGGCGGTCGTTGCCATTCGACAGTCCAAGCTCCCCGATCCGAGTGTTGAGGCAAATGTTGGTAGTTTTTTCAAAAACCCCATTATTGAACGTGCGCGAGCAGAGCGCTTACAGGCCGTGCATCCCGACATGCCGCAATACCCGGTCGACTCCAACACCGTTAAACTGAGTGCTGGCTGGATGATCGACCAGCTGGGCTGGCGCGGAGTCGAGGAGTTCGGTGTGTCAGTCTCGGAAAAACATGCGTTGNTAGTGATTAACAAGTCTGCAAGGTATGCGTCGGAAGTGATTGAATTCACGAATAAAATTATTTCTTCAGTCGATGACAGATTTGGTGTTGTGCTGTGCCGAGAACCTGAGTTGATTGGAAGTGATTGCCGGGTATGACAGCGACGAAATTCGATGCTGAATCCTTTTTGAAGCAACTGACAACGCGGCCTGGTGTCTATCAGATGTACGACGGCGCGGGGGGGCTGCTTTATGTNGGCAAAGCCAAGAATCTCAAAANTCGTGTGACNAGTTATTTCCGTGCCAGTGGTCTNTCGGGCAAAACCATGGCCTTGGTCTCGCGGATTCGCGACATTCAGGTAACCGTTACGACCACCGAACGCGACGCATTGCTGTTGGAACACAATCTAATCAAGGAGTATCACCCGCCCTATAACATTCTCCTTAAGGACGATAAGTCATACCCCTACATCTATCTGTCCTCTGACGATAAATGGCCAAAGCTTGCATTTCATCGAGGGCCTAAACGGCGAAAAGGTGAGTATTTTGGGCCGTACCCCAGTGCGGGTGCCGTGCGATCAACCCTCCATTTGATGCAAAAGGTCTTCAAAGTGCGTCAGTGCGAGGAATCTTACTTTAGAAATCGATCTCGGCCCTGTCTTCAATATCAAATTGGACGCTGTTCCGGGCCGTGCGTAGGTTTGGTCAGCGACGAGGATTATCAAAAGCAGGTCGAGAATTCGGCTCTGTTCCTCGGTGGAAAGTCGCAAAAGGTACTGAAGCGCATAGCCGATGATATGGAAGCGGCAGCCGAGAAACTCGAGTTCGAAAGGGCTGCTGAGTACCGCGACCAGCTGCAACGGCTTCAGGACGTGCAGTCGGCACAAGGCATCGAAGGCTCAAGAGGAGAGCTTGATCTACTGGCGGTAAAACAAGCCCACGGGCAAGCCTGTATCCAGGTGTTATTCGTACGAGAGGGTCGCGTGTTGGGGTCTCGAACCTATTACCCTGCAACCCAGCTAGATGAAGATGAAACCTCCGTTCTCGACGCATTTATCCCTCAATTTTACCTGTCTGGTCGGCAAACGATTCCTCAGGAGATTGTAGTCAGTCACAAACCTAATGACGCCGTGCTACTCAGTGACGCGCTGATGGAGCAAAGTAAGCGTAAAGTCGTGATTAAAACTCAGGTACGTGATGCGCGCGCACGCTGGCTTCAGCTGGCNAAGCAAACGGCTGACAGTAACCTCGAGTCTTTCTTGAGTGGCAAACAAACCATGGCAGGGCGTCTGGAGGCCCTGAGGCGCGAACTAGACCTCGATATGACGCCCTCGCGGATGGAATGCTTCGATATTAGTCATAGCTCTGGTGAAGCTACTGTCGCGTCTTGCGTGGTCTTCGACAGCAACGGAGCTCGCAAAGCGGATTATCGTAAGTTCAATATTGATGGCATCACAGGTGGCGACGATTACGCTGCGATGCAGCAAGCGCTCGAGCGTCGTTATCGCCGACTATCAAAGGGCGAGGGCACCTTGCCCGATGTTTTATTCATCGATGGCGGAAAAGGGCAGGTATCNCAGGCACAGCAGGTGCTTGAACAGTTTGACCTGACCACCGTTAAAGTCGTTGGTGTTGCCAAAGGGACGACTCGAAAGGCCGGGTTTGAAACCCTCATTGATGGCGATACGGGGGCTGAGAGTCAGTTGCGTGGTGATAATCCGGCGCTTCACCTTATCCAGCAGATACGTGACGAGGCTCACCGTTTCGCCATCAGCGGACATCGGGGTAGGCGCGGTAAGGCGAGAAAGCAGTCGACACTGGANGGNATCGGGGGCGTGGGGGCAAANCGCCGGCGGGATCTCCTTCGCCATTTTGGNAGCATTCGAGGGGTNGAGAACGCNTCNGTCGAAGAAATTTGCAAAGTTGAGGGTATCAGTGCCACTCTTGCGCANACCATNTACGACCATCTGCACACCGTAGAGCAATGATTTTGGAANTNGTGTGAGCTGGAATCTACCNAACATACTGACGCTCTTGCGAGTCATGTGCATCCCACTCATGGTGGGCNCGTTCTATTTGNTNGGTCCTTATGCTGGCATTACATCTGCGGTGATTTTCGTTGTGGCGGCCATCACCGATTGGCTCGATGGCTGGGCTGCACGNNNCTTGAACCAGGAGAGTGAGTTTGGTGCCTTCTTAGATCCNGTGGCGGACAAGCTNATAGTGGCAACAGCATTGGTNCTNTTAGTCGATCATTACGATTCGCTGTGGGTGACCCTCAGCGCCATTGTCATCATCGGCAGAGAGATACTNGTAAGCGCATTGCGAGAGTGGATGGCGCGGCGCGGAGACAGTCAGATGGTNGCTGTNACGGTTGTTGCCAAATTTAAGACAACGCTTCANATGATCGCGATTATCGGTTTGCTNTGGCGTATGGACGAAGGCTACGGTGATCTGCTCCTCATTCTTGCNTTTNTTTGCCTCGGGCTTGCNGTCATACTGACTCTCTGGTCTATGTGGAAGTACCTTGAAGTGATGCTCAAGGCGGAGGCTGGCGATCAGACTCNGTAAAGGAGTTGATAACGNTCCNCAGACAGATACACTNTCGAAANGCGGGAATAGCTCAGCTGGTAGAGCGCAACCTTGCCAAGGTTGAGGTCGCGAGTTCGAACCTCGTTTCCCGCTCCAATTTTTCGCTACGTGCTNTGCTGGGTCGTCATGAATCGCCATGAGGCCTTATAGGCATAACTTCCTCGGCGGCTACCGTGACCTTTGACCTCTGGCTCCTGTTAGCAATAACGTTACTGGCTGGCGCCATGTCACCGGGTCCTAGCGTCGCGCTGATCATTCGAACTGCTATCACATACGACCGCGCAAGTGCTTTCGCGGTGGCACTCGCACACGGTTTCGGTATCGCCGTGTATGCGATTGCTGTTGTCCTTGGATTGGCCACACTGATTCAAAGTTCGGCTGCTGTGATGACAACGCTTCAGATAGGCGGGGCACTGTTTCTCTTCTATCTTGGATTTCAGATACTATCGGGCGGAATCGAGAATCTGGGGAAGGGCGCTGATAGCAGCGCAGACGAATCAGACCCAAGAGCAGTACCGAAACTGACGCTCTGGCGGCACTCGGTTAACGGGTTCCTCATCGTATTTTTCAATCCGAAAGTAGTGATATTTTTCGTCGCGATCTTCAGCCAGTTCTTACAGACCGGTCAATCGTTGACAACGCAACTCATGGCCGCAGCCATGGCCGGTGGTATCGATGCTGCGTGGTACGCGCTTGTGGCCTTCTGTGTCAGTAACCAGCGCTTTGCCGAGGCACTCAGTGCAGCATCTCCGATGATCGATGTCGCATTTGGAGTGCTGTTTATGGTGTTCGCCGTCTTTGTGTTACTCGGCTTATGACTTCGTGCGGCTTACTGACTAATGGCGGACACCACTCTGGCGTGAAACTCAGCGATAGAAAAGGTCGTCGGCGCCTGAATTGCCATAGCATTGGGTACCGAACCTAGCCAGTTCGAAGTCGCTACCGAACCCGGTATGAGGAACATTTTTCTATCGTCCGAATGGTTGAGATAGGACTTGTACAGGCTTGCACGAACAATGATTAGGTTGTGCTTGAAGTCCATGACAACGAACTGCCCATCGAACCCAGAAGTATGAATGACGCGATTGAGGCAGTTGCCGCCACCGTCTTGCTCTGCGCAGAAGCTCCAAAACTGTTTGTCGTAGAAGCTATCCATGGCGAGGATGTCAGAGACGTAGCCACCATATTGAGTCCCGCTTTCAACTTCGATGCCGCCTAACTGCATTAGGTAACCGAATTTCGCAAAATCCTGGGCTGTGGCATCAAGGCAACAATATGAGAGGTAGTTACCGTTTGCCTGACCACTCTCAACGTTATCGCGCCACCAATAAGCGGTCATATTGATGGCTTCGAAGAGCTCAGCTTGGGCAAATGTTCCCGGATCTTGGCCTGTGGCTCGAAACAGAATTTCTCCCAGCACTTGGGTGTCACAGTTTGAATAAAGGAACTCGCCCTCTGTGTAGATGCCATCAGAGTCCCAGGGGTAGGGAGCGCCATCAACTGCAAGGCCACGATTGATACAACCCGTCATTTGATCGGGGTAGAAAACAATATTCCCGCCCGCCGCGGCATCGCCTTGGTTGGCGCACTCCCCGAGGGCGCCTGAGTTGGCCAAAAAGCAAACTGGAACAAGGCCTGAGCGCATATCCAACAATTGCTCGATCGTAATATTGATACGGTCGTCCGCCTGCCACTCGGTAATGAAGTCAGATGCCAATTGGTTGGTAGACGTTATAAATTCCTTTTCGATTGCCATACCGATCAACAGGCTTGTGAACGACTTAGCTGTAGACCACGAGGTCATTAGGCTTGCGCTGTCACGCGTACCATAATTCTCCGTCCAAAACGCTGGATCTTGCGCTCCTTGGTCTGAGGCTAGTGAGACCAGCGTATTGATTTCCCCATCAGCAATTCCGCGGTATTCCTCTTGGATGAGCTTGCCGTCACGTATAACAATCGCGGCTTGGGTAAACGAACCGTCTTGCATGGCGTAGTTGAACGCATCTGATAGTGCGGTCGCATTGAAGCCGGCGTCTGTGGCTGATTGTGTCTCCCACGTCTCCGGATGCGGAGATACGAAAGCGGGGGGTGGCGTTACCGCTGGTGCGTACGGCGACGAGCTGCCACCACCCCCACCGCAAGCCTGCAGAGCAAGCGCGATAATACAAGCCAGAGAAGCCAATTTTTTCATGTGTTGCCCATAGAACCTTTACTGATGCGCTTCAGCCGTCGCCTTTGCCCACTTGTAGTCAGCTTTCCCATTAGGTGCTCGCTGGACNACATCAACCAAAATAGACTGCTTTGGCGCCTTGTAAGCNGCGAGTTGAGCGCGAACGTGTTCGCGTAAACCATCTTCACCAATGGGCATTGANCCGGGCTTTNGNGAGTACACCGCGACAACTCGGTTACCCAGACGCTCGTCTGGNAAGCCCACGACAAGGCAGTCTTCCACGTCATCGTGCCGCTTGATGGACTCCTCAACCTCTTCCGTGAACACCTTTTCNCCGCCCGTGTTGATGCATTGCGATCCGCGTCCCAGCAGCGTNATACTTCCATCCGCCTCAACCGTCGCAAAGTCCCCNGGGAAGGANTACCGGACACCATTGACAGTCCGAAAGGTTCGCGCGGACTTTTCCTCATCTTTGTAGTAACCGCGAGGCACGATACCTGCGGTGGCTACCATCCCCATCTCGCCAGATCCNGGCGTGACGGGCTCATCATCTTCGTTGAACACTTTCACGTATTCCGCGATGCTGAATTTTGCCGTCTTNGCGGCGTTGTCGCGTGTACTGATNGATCCGCCCATAGAGCCTTCGGTTGAGCCCATGATGTCATTNAGCACCATATCCTGATGTTCGAGTAGGCCCTCTTTAATCTCCGAGGACCACATCACACCCGAGGACGCAATCTGNCCCACTCGCGACAAGTCATAGGGGGTTCCCGNNGCTTTTGCCGCNTCGAGGGCGGCTAAAATTGGGCGCGCAAAGGCNTCACCGACAATGGTGAGATCGGTTACTTNATTATCAACCACACACTGTAATAAGGCGTTCGCATCGAGATGTTGGGTTCGTTGCGTAATCACCGTGCCGCCACAGTTCAAAGCAACCATGGTCCCGATCCACATACCTGTTCCATGCATTTGAGGGCATGCGGGCAAGCTCCGGTGCAAAGCACCCATCTCGGTAATGGCTTTTGCTCCGGCAAGAACTTCGTCGATGGAAGTGGGTGGCGGGAGTCCACGCGACGTGTAGCCACCAATACACAGCCAATGGGCGAGCGCACCGTTGTCATACATGACTCCCTTGGGCATGCCGGTGGTGCCGCCGGTATACAGCATGTAGCGATCGTCNTAAGCACTGGGCGTAAAGGGAAGAGGTNTTGAGTCAGCGAGGGCCGTCTCATAATCCAGGGCGCCATCGAGTAGCGGGTTGCCCGATTCATCCTCTACCTGAATNTAGAGCTTGATTTTGGGAAGGCTNTCGCGAATNTCGGCAATACGAGGTGCNTAGCTTGCATGGTAGATAACAACCTCAGCATCGCTGTTGTCGAGCAGATAAATNAGCTCTTCAGCACGGTAACGATAGTTTACATTGACCGGACAGACCGATTGCTTGAAACACCCGAAGTGCGCTTCCGTGTACTCATTGCAGTTGAGCATGTACAGGCCGACTGATGCGCCATTAGTCACGCCGTTATCGTTGAACAAGCCTGCCAGGCGAGCGGCTCGATCATTGAACTGCCCCCAGGTGACGGTCTCTCCCTCGCAAACTAGTGCCGGCCTGTCAGGAAATGTTTCTGACAGGGCAGTCCAGACATTATTAAAGTGAAACTCCATTGTTTTGCTCCGCTTAATTTATTGTTTTGACACAGCGCGGCGCTGACACGGGAATCAAACGCCGATCCACAGGTGCGAGCCTCTCATGAGGGACATGANATTGCTAGAGCGTGGGGGACGTTAAGGAAGCGNAGTGGGTCTTATGACGAATGAGAGTCCACGACTCGGACCATTCCAAGATTGGCGCCTTTGACCCGCGTCTTTTTCAGGTGCTTTAAGATGGGTTTCGGCATGCCCTCGGGTAGGTCTATGGTGGCGTAGTGTTCGAAGATATTGATACTGCCAATAAACTGACCCTCGATACCTGCCTCGTTGGCAATGGCACCGACGATTTCCCTGGCTTTGACCCCTTGNTTTCGNCCNACGGCAAGCCAGAAGCGCTCCATCACAACGTCNGGGTGCTCATCGAGNGGTCTAGCCCTTCCCAATTCTTTGGCGGTATACGTTAGCGGAACCTCTCGCTCGTTACCTCGCTTGTCACGGAGCGGCAGAGGATCGTGCGTTTTCTTGGGTCTCGCAGCATCGCCACCCGATGACGTTTTGGCGCTCCGCGTCTCTCTTGCCGGTTCGCTGCCGTCGATAATCATGCTTGCCAAAGCGAGCGCTATATCACGATGGGTGTTTCCCTCGTTGATCAACTGCTCAATCGCATCGTTTGCACGCGGGTGGNGTTGTGCCTCTAANCCCAATCGCAACTGCGCCATGAGTCGCTCNCGGGCTTTCGCATCAATATCGTCAAANGTGGGAAGGTCGATGGGNTGAATTTTTTGTTTCGTCACGCGTTCGATGTTGTGAAGCATCCGACGCTCACGCGGTGCGACGAANAAAATGGCTTTACCCTCGCGACCNGCACGNCCCGTTCTNCCAATACGGTGCACGTATGACTCACGGTCAAACGGGATGTCATANTTGATGACNTGGGTAATTCGTTCNACGTCCAGGCCTCGCGCCGCAACNTCNGTGGCGACGACAACATCGAGTCGCGCGTCCTTGAGTTGCTCCACGGTTTTGAAGCGGGTTTTTTGGTCTATATCGCCATTCAGCGGTGACGCGTTAAACCCGCGCTGACGCAGTTGCTCTGCGATAGCTGANGTGCTTTCTCGCGTTCTTACGAAAACTATGACGCCTTGNGTGTCTTCCGCGGATAGAAAACGCGTCAGCGCATCGAGCTTGTTGGTTCCCTTTACGAGCCAGTAGCACTGCTGAATATTGACATTGGTTGTCGCCGCCGATGTGATGGCAACCTCCACGGGGTCAACCAGATGCTCGCTTGCGATTTCCCTGATTCGCTGAGGCATGGTTGCAGAGAACAAGGCGACGCGACGCCCCTTAGGTGTCTGAGCAAGAATTTCGTCCACGTCATCGATAAAGCCCATGCGCAGCATCTCGTCCGCTTCGTCTAGAACGACTGACTTGATTTCGCTGAAGTCTGCGCTGCCTCGTTTGAGGTGATCGAGTAGTCTTCCCGGCGTAGCGACCACAATGTGGACACCATCCTTAAGGCTTCGAAGTTGTTGACGCATATCGTTACCACCGCAAAGCGCGACCACACGGCAACCGTCAGATGACTTGGCGTAGCTCCTGAACGCATCAGCGACCTGCATGGATAGTTCCCGAGTGGGACACAGGACCAACACCTGCGGGTTTCGCTTTTTGTAATCTAGTTGCGCCAGTGCGGGCAGTGCAAATGCCGCAGTTTTTCCCGTTCCTGTCTGCGCTATGCCAACAACATCCTTATTCGCCATGAGTGCGGGGATGGTTTCTGCCTGTATCGGAGTCGCTTCCTCGTAGCCAAGGTCGCTAAGCGATTGCAAAAGAAATGGCGGTAACCCAAGGCTTGAAAATGCCATGGGAGCAGGAGTTTTATCAGTCATAATAGAAATACGGGGAAGGAAAGCGCGCAGACTACGCGCTGCCAGGGTAATACGAAAGGGTAATCCTGCCACATTTTGCCGGTATCCCGAGCGATTTGCCTTAAGAGGCCGGTTTTGCCACCGATAGTGCTGACTCTGTTTTGGAAATGTCAGCTAGCAGCGTACGTTGGGCCATCCAAAAGAAGAAAACACCCAAGGTTCCCATGGTGAGCGCAGTTAACATCGCATACCGCAGATTTTCCTCAGCGAATATGGGGCGATAGGCATCGGACAGAGCCCCCACCACTAGGGGGCCTAAGCCCAGACCAATCATATTAATGACGAACAGTAGGACCGCGGATGCACTCGCCCGCATATTGGGTGCGACCAGGGTGTGGCAGATGGCGATACAGGGTCCAAGGTACAGGGTGTTTAGGATATGGGCCGGTGTATAGGCCAGGACCACGTAGAGAGGCTCAGTGGCGATCAGGGTGTAGTAGGACAGTGGGAGCGAAAGCACCAGCCCCCAAAGGGCGATGCGGACATACCAACGCTTGTCGTGTTTACCCCACCGATCGGCAAGATATCCCCCCAGAAAGGTGCCAAGCATCCCGGTAGTGCCGGATATCACGCCCATGAACATACCGACTTCCGTCACTGTGAGTCCGTAGTTTCGTATGAGCAATGACGGAAAAAAATTGCCATTGCCGTAGCCAACGAATGACGCTGTTGAGCAGCCTAGGGCAATCCACCAAAATGCCGGACGCTGCAAAAGAAACGCGATGGTCTCCTTAAAGCTCGCCTTTTCGTTCTCAACTGTATTTGGCAGAACGGTTCTTGGTGGCTCTCGAACCAAGAGCAATAACAGGAAGGCCAAGACGACCCCGGGGATACCCACAATAAAAAATGCGTTGCGCCAACCGTAGGTGTCCGCGATCCAGCCTCCGGCAAAATAGCCGAAGAAGATACCCAGATAGATCCCGGTGGTGTAAATGGACAGCGCGGTACCGCGCTGCTCCTCTGGGAAGTAGTCGCTGAGCATTGAATGTGAGGGTGGTGACCCGCCAGCCTCACCGAGCCCCACACCTAACCGAGCCAGTAGAAGCTGTGTATAGTTCTGGACCATGCCCGACAGTGCGGTCATAACGCTCCAGACACCGAGTGACGCCGCCACAATATTTCGCCGATTACTGCGATCAGCTAACCACGCAATGGGGATGCCTGCGGTAACGTAAACCACGGCNAAACTGAAGCCTGTGAGAAGACCCAGTTGGGTATCACTGAGCCCCAGCTCGGCCTTGATAGGTTCCTGCAAGATGACCAGTATCTGCCGGTCGATAAAGTTAAAGGCATAGACCACGGTAAGAATGGTGAGAACAAACCATTTGTAGTTACCAGATTTCGGATCAGTCACGCTGCCTCTCTTTACCGGTTTGCCATTGGAGATGACACACTTCCGTCATCGCAAGCTTAAGCCTTCGACACAGAATGCCACAGTTGGGGTAAGCTTCCAGTCCCGGAGAGATTGGCAGTGGATTCCAATGAGTGACGAGCAGTCATTGACGCACCTCGACAGTAAAGGCGAGGCTCACATGGTTGATGTGGGGGATAAGGCAATGACTTCTCGGATCGCCACGGCCCGATCCAAAATCCGAATGCGACCGGAAACCCTGGCAGCGATTGAGGCTAGCGAACTCAAGAAAGGCGATGCTTTGGCTACAGCCCGAATTGCTGCTATCCAGGCGGCTAAAAAAACCAGTGATTTGATACCCCTGTGTCACCCCTTNCCAATAACCAAGGTGACCGTAGACATGACCATAGACCGCGACTTGCCGGGTGTGGTGATTGATGTGACCTGTAAGGTTCGAGGGCAAACAGGTATCGAGATGGAGGCGCTGACCGCGGCGTCTGTTGCCGCATTGACTTTGTATGATATGGCGAAGGGTATCGACCGTGGCATGGTGATCGAGGAGACTGCACTCCTGTATAAATCGGGTGGAAAGACAGGGGAGTGGACACATGACGATTACCGTTAAGTTCTTTTCGCTGATTCGTGAAGCTGTAGACACCGAGCAGTTAACACTTGAAATGAGCGATCGCCTGTCAACGGTTGAAGCGTTGAAAAACGAGCTCAGTCTGCGCGGTGAGATATGGAAAGAGGCGCTGTCCCACCCGAATTTGATTCAGGCGATTAATCAACGCGTGGTCTTTCAAGAGGAAGGTATCAAGGACGGCGATGAGGTTGCCTTTTTTCCTCCCATGACCGGTGGCTGATGTGTTGGTGCACATAACAGACCAGGCGATCGATCCTGGTGACTTGGCCACGAGGTTTTACAATCTTCATCCTGATGCTGCGGTCGCCACATTTTCGGGCTTCGTCCGTGATTTCAATGATGACGGACAGGTCGATAGTCTGTCTCTCGAGTGTTACGTCGAGATGGCAACGCGTGTTTTGACCGAGTTGGGTGACAGCGCAGCGAATCGGTTTGGTCTTCGGGCGTGGCAAATCGTTCATCGTTACGGTGAGTTGCAAACCGCGGACCCCATTGTCTTTGTCGCTACCAGTGCCGATCACCGCGGGGAGGCGTTTGCCGCTTGCGAGTTTGTCATGGATACGCTCAAGACAGATGCACCTTTTTGGAAGCGAGAGCATTCCGGCGAGACAGGGCAATGGGTTACAGTCAAAGACATTGATAAAGACCGCCGAGCGAGGTGGTCAGCTGAGGATCTTGGTGAATGAAGTATTGCAGTCTTTGCGCGCACGAGGTTGTTCGCAAGATCCCCGAGGGTGAGGATCGTGAGCGAGACGTCTGCCCATCCTGCCATGAGATCTTCTACGTCAATCCAAAGGTCATTGTCGGATGCATACCTACGGTTGGAGACAAAGTGCTGCTGTGCAAGCGCGCTATCGAGCCGCGCTATGGCAAGTGGACCTTACCCGCTGGGTTTATGGAAAACCGGGAGACAACAGCTGAGGGAGCGGCCCGGGAAATGTGGGAAGAAGCAGAAGCCCGCGCTGTGGACATGGCGCTCTATCGCATCTTTGACGTGCCTCACATTAGCCAGGTTTATGTATTTTACCGCTGTCAGGTCCTGGACGATCAATTTGGGGCGGGCTCCGAGAGTCTTGAAAGCAAGCTTTACTCTGAAGCCGACATCCCATGGGATGAACTCGCGTTCCCTGTCGTCATCGAAATGCTTAGAGAGTTTTTTGAGGATCGAAAAACGCAGAATTTCCCGGTGCGGAACAGCACGATCCGTTACCAGAAGCGTCGAACCGGATAGACCAACGGCTCGGCATATCAGTGGCGCCTAAACTTTAAAATCAATGATAACCAGAGGAATTGTAATGTCTCTTCCAAAAACAGGTTCACCCGCACCAGCGTTTACGTTACAGGACAATAACGGGGCCGATGTTTCACTGAGCGATTTCAGGGGTAAGAAAAATGTATTGGTTTACTTCTACCCGAAGGCGATGACGCCGGGTTGTACCGTACAAGCTCAGGGACTTCGGGATATCGCAGCGCAGCTAGAGGGGCACGATGTCGTCGTATTCGGCATCAGTCCAGACCCGGTGAAACGCTTGGCCAAGTTCGTGGAGAGAGATGCATTGAACTTCCAGCTTCTCAGTGATGAAGACCACGCGGTCGCTGATGCTTATGGTGCCTGGGGCCCTAAGAAGTTCATGGGCAGAGAATTCGATGGAATATTGAGAACGAGCTACCTGATCGATAAGCAAGGTAATCTTCGTGAAATCCTCAATAAGTTTAAAACTAAGGACCACCATGAAGTGGTCTTAAACACCATTGCTGAGCTGGGTCTATGATCGACCTTTATACATCGCCGACACCCAATGGTCACAAGGTGTCCATTGCGCTGGAGGAGATGGGGCTTGATTATGAGGTGCACACCATTGATCTGAGGTCGGGTGAGCAGAAGCAGGAGCCGTTTCTAACGCATTCGCCCAATGGACGAATCCCAGCCATCTTCGATCGGGATTACAATCTTTCGATCTTCGAATCCGGTGCCATCATGATTCACCTAGCAGAGAAGACAGGAAAGTTCCTGCCTGCCGATGCTGTGGGTCGGTCCCGCGTGTTTCAATGGTTGATGTTTCAGATGGGTGGTGTGGGTCCAATGATGGGCCAGGCAAACGTCTTTTACCGATATTTCCCGGAAAAAATTCAACCTGCTATCGATCGCTATCAAAGTGAGGGACGCCGATTATTCGAGGTGCTAAATACCCAGTTAGGCAAGACCGAATACCTTGCCGGTGATTACAGCATTGCCGATATGGCCAATTGGGCGTGGGTCCGAACGCATCGCTGGAGTGGCATCGATATTGAGGGTCTGGAGCACCTTCAGCGCTGGCACAACGCGATAAAGGTCCGGCCGGGGGCGGAAAAGGGCATCACGGTTCCCATCGATATGCGCTTGCTTCGCGATGGCAAAGAGGACTCCAAAGAGACCAAAGACTTCATCAAGGGTGCTCAATCGATGGTGCAAGGCATCAACAAGGACTGAATTACGTGTTTAGAGCCATTACCTGCAACACCAACGGCATTCGAGCGGCCCATCGTAAAGGTTTTTTCGCGTGGTTAGCGAAGCAGAACGCGGATGTGGTTTGCATTCAGGAGACCAAGGCACAGGAACACCAGCTGGTGGATGATGCGTTCCGCCCCGATGGGTATCACTGCTATTACAACGATGCCGAGCGCAAGGGTTATAGCGGCACAGCCCTCTACGCGAAGCAGGAACCATCTGCTATCGAGGTCAAAGTAGGATGGGAGCCGGTTGATTCAGAGGGTCGCTATTTACGTGCTGACTTCGAGGGATTAAGCGTCATCTCGCTCTACGTGCCGTCAGGCTCGAGTAATGATGACGCTCAGGCGAGAAAAGACGTTTTTATGGAGCGCTTTACCCCACACATGGAGGCGCTACTAAAGGAACCGCGGGAATTTATCATTTGCGCAGACTGGAATACCTGTCATCAGAACATTGACCTAAAAAATTGGCGAAGCAACCAAAAGAACTCGGGATTTATGCCGTATGAGCGCGAATGGCTAACGAAGCTCTATGAGGAGCAGGGTTGGGTCGATGTCTTTCGCCAAATGACGACAGAGCCCGATTTGTACACTTGGTGGTCCAATCGAGGACAGGCATGGGCCAATAATACGGGGTGGCGACTGGACTATATGCTTGTGTCGCCGGGCTTGTCGGGAACCGGACAGGATTTTGCTATTTATCGCGATGAGCGTTTCTCCGATCATGCGCCTGTTACCATCGATTTCGCACTATAGAATTTGATATTCATTAATCACCTAACTTACTGTTTTAACTGAGGTTTACGATATGTTCATAAGTCAAGCACATGCGCAGGCAGCTAACCAACCACCAGCCGGAGGCGAGTGGTTCCTTCCGGTCATGATGATTGGTCTGCTGGTTTTTATGTATTTCACGACAATCAGACCTCAAAGAAAGCGCCAAAAGGAGCATGCCGAACTGGTTAATGCGTTGAGCAAGGGTGACGAGGTTCTAATGAGTTCTGGTTTGATGGGGAAAATCGTGGATTTGTCTGACCTTTACGTAGTGGTAAACGTCTCGGAGAAGGTTGACCTGAAGTTTCAAAGAACCCACGTCACTGCAACCTTGCCAAAGGGCACCATTAAGACACTGGGAGCGTAGCGCCATCGTTAACTACCCCCTCAGAGAGCCTCTAGCGGTTCTCCCATCACCGTTTCAGCTTCTTAGGCGCGCCTCTGAGCGATGGGGGCAAGGTCGTCGTATCTGGTGCAAGCGGGATGACTTAACGGGCTCGCTACTGACTGGCAATAAGGTAAGAAAGCTCGAGTTTCTGGCTGCTGAAGCGTTGACTACCGGATGCACGGTGCTCGTGACTGCAGGTGCCTTGCAAAGCAACCATTGCCGTGCAACAGCCGCCGTCGCAGCGCAATTGGGGCTTAAGTGTGAGTTGATACTCAGGGGTGAGGAGCAAGAACTGAGTGGTAATTACCTGCTCAGCAAGATGCTCAATGCCCGTATTACGTATGTTTCGCGCCGCACCACGGGCGACGAGATGACCGTTCACCTAGCCGAAGCTGAGAAACGCTGGGCCGCAGAGGGTGAAAAAGCGTTGACGATACCCATCGGAGGGAGCGACGCCGTGGGTATTTGGGGCTATATCCTGGCCGTGGAAGAATTGATGGCAGACATAGACCGGCACGATCTCACACAGACAGCCATNGTTCACGCCACNGGATCGGGCGGTACGCAAGCGGGACTCAATGCAGGCGTGTTANTGCACGGCTTATGCGCTGATGTCATCAGCTATGCGGTTTGTGATGATGANGACTATTTCAACGCGAAGGCCCAGGAAGATTGGGAGAACTTGCGNGCTTATCGCCCCGAGCTTCCCAATGAGCCCATTAAAACCCTGACAAACGACCACTATATTGGGCCGGGNTATGGTAGGGCGGGAGACGAGATTTTTGACGTATTGGCAGAGCTTTCGAGGCTCGAGGGTATTGCNCTGGATCCCGTTTACACGGGTAAGGCTTTTTATGGGCTGATCACCGATCTGTCACNNAACACCTTTGCCTCCGAGGCATCCGATATCATTTTTATGCACACAGGCGGGGTATTCGGTATCTTCCCCCATGCATCGGCAGTTCAGTCGGCGCTGGGGCGCGCCTGAGTTGCTTTTTACACGATAATAAATACGAGGCAGGACGATGCTTGAGACCATAATCCAGGAAGTGAATGCGGTAGCGTGGGGCCTCCCCATGCTTATTCTGCTGCTAGGCACAGGAATCTATCTCACGTTGGGGTTGGGTTTCATGACGTTGCGCAAGGTGCCGCGTGCTGTGTCCTTATTATTCTCCGGGGTGTCAGGTCGGGGCGAGGGCGACATTGTTCCCTTTAAAGCATTGATGACGTCACTGTCCGCCACTATCGGTACCGGTAACATCGCTGGCGTCGCCACAGCCATCACACTGGGTGGTCCGGGCGCTCTGTTTTGGATGTGGATCACGGCCTTGTTTGGGATGGCGACCAAGTATGCTGAAGGTGTGCTCGCGGTCCGTTACCGAGAGCAAGACGATCAGGGCGGTTATTCAGGCGGCCCCATGTACTACATCCGAAATGGCCTAGGCGCTCGCTACGGTGCGTTTGCGACTGGCTTGGCATTTGCTTTTGCCCTATTTGGTGCCACGGCAGGGTTTGGTCTCGCTAATACGGTTCAGTCAAACTCCGTAGCTCAGGTTTTGACGGATAACGCAGGCGTTCCCTGGTGGATCACNGGCCTGGTTCTCATGGTGATGGTGGGTGCCGTCATTCTCGGTGGNATCAAGCGGATCGCAGACACGGCGGGCGCTGTCGTGCCCGCAATGGCTATCTCGTACATCATCATGAGCTTGATCGTCATTCTCATGAATATCNCTGANGTGCCCGCCGCATTTGCCACGATTGTGGATAGTGCGTTTAACGGTGCCTCGGCTGCTGGAGGCTTTGCAGGTGCAACCGTATGGGCGGCCATACGCTTTGGTGTCGCACGTGGGATCTTCTCCAATGAGGCAGGCCTCGGCAGCGCGCCAATCGCACACGCGGCGGCAAAAACNAACGAGCCTGTCGAACAGGGNCTTGTGGCNATGCTGGGCACAATGATTGACACCNTAATCGTCTGCACCATGACGGGTTTAGTGATTGTGCTAACCGGCGTGCTCGAGTCCGGGGTCTCAGGTGCTAGCTTGACCTCGATGGCCTTCGGAGCCGTTTTGCCGGGTGGTGAGTGGGTTGTGACCATTGGTGTGGTGGTCTTTGCAACCACAACCATGATGGGTTGGGCGTTTTATGGCGAGCGCTGCGTCGTGTATCTCTTTGGAACAAAGGGCATCATGCCGTTTCGGGTGTTGTGGGTGCTTGCGATTCCCGTGGGTGCCGGTGCTGATCTGGGCTTGATTTGGTTGGTGGCTGATACGCTAAATGCGTTCATGGCTGTTCCAAACCTCATCGGACTTCTACTGCTTTCACCGGTGGTGTTCGCGCTAACCCGCGAGTACTTCGCGCGAAAACCCTCGGGTAAAGAAGTCCCTAGCGAATAGTTTCGGTTGGAAGGGAAGACTGAGCGCATGTCTAATTTAGCACCAGAGAAGTTAGTGATAGCGATTTCATCGCGTGCGCTGTTCAATCTNGATGCTGANCACTTAGTCTATGAAGAACAGGGGCTGGAGGCGTATTCCGCCTATCAGATAGAACATGAGGATACGCCCCTCGAACGTGGGCAAGCATTTGCTCTGGCGAAGAAACTTCTGNCCTTGAATAACGTTCTGGCTGAGCCGCTCGGTGTGGAAATTGTGCTGTTNTCCCGAAACTCTGCGGATACGGGACTACGAATCTTCAACTCTATTGAACACTACGGCTTGCCGATTACTCGCGCTGCCTTTTGCGGCGGCGAGTCACCTTGGCGCTATATTCAGGCGTTTGGGTGTCATTTATTCCTATCTTCTGAATCTGCTGATGTGCGTAAAGCGCTGGAAAATAACGTAGCGGCGGCAACATTAGTGTCTAAGCCGGTCGACGACTCGGCGAGTTCGACCACCATCCGCTTTGCTTTTGATGGCGATGCGGTCCTGTTTTCGGATGAGGCAGAGAAAGTNTACAAATCCAAAGGGCTTGAGGCGTTTACGGCAAGTGAAAANGCGCACCGAAACGAGCCCTTGATGGGAGGCCCCTTCAAAAGCTTCCTCAGTGCATTGCATGTGTTGCAACAGTCGTTGCCCGAGGAGGGACAGTTAATAAGGACCGCGCTCGTNACTGCGCGCTCTGCACCTGCGCATGAACGGGTTATACGCACCTTGCGAGCCTGGGATATTCGTCTCGATGAGTCCATTTTCCTTGGCGGACTGCCAAAGGTCGAATTCTTGAAAGCTTATGATGCGGATGTGTTTTTTGATGATCAGCAAACCCATTGCGAGTTGGCGGCCGATCACATTGCAACGGGACATGTACCGCACGGTGTCGCAAACGAAACTTAATCGAGTCTATACAGCTGGTTAGAACCAAAGTATCTTAACAGGCGATTTTTAATTCCCTGAGGTGCTTAATGAAGCTCCAGCAACTCAAGTATATTTGGGAAGTGGCGCACCACGATCTCAACGTATCTGCCACAGCACAAAGTCTATACACGTCACAACCTGGCATCAGCAAGCAGATTCGGTTACTGGAAGGTGAGTTAGGCGTNGAGATTTTTGCTCGCAGTGGCAAGCATTTAACCCACATCACGCCTGCNGGCGAAGCCATTATCGACATGGCNGGTGAAATTCTNCGGAAAACGGAATCCATCAAGCGGATAGCACAGGACTACTCGGACAACGTAGCNGGGAGCATGTCGGTGGCGACAACGCACGGACAGGCGCGCTATGTGCTCCCCGAATCAATTGCGCAGTTCGTNGNCGATCACCCTGACGTTTCACTGGAGTTAAAACAGGGCAGTCCGCATCAGATAGCTGAAATGGCTGCAAAGGGGGCTGTCGATTTCGCNATTGCAACCGAAGCCCTGCAGCAATACGCGTCCCTGGTAACCCTGCCGTTCTTTCGGTGGTCACATTGCGTCGTTGTGCCTAAGGAGCATCCGTTAACGGGAATTACGGACCCAACGCTGGAGCAGGTAGCGCAGTACCCCATCGTTACGTATACCGAGGGCTTCACAGGTCGTTATCGAATTGACGAAGGATTCGAAGCACGCGGCCTGATACCGAATTATGTGGTAACAGCGGCCGACGCTGATGTCATTAAGACCTATGTCAGACGAGGATTGGGCGTTGGTATTATTTCGACCATGGCCTTTGAGGCCCACTCGGACAGCGATCTAGTGCGCATCGGCTCCCCGAACTACTTCTCTCCGCTGCTATCCTGTATTGCATTTAGGAGAGGCACCTTCCTGCGAGGATTCATGTTTGACTTCATCGAGCAGCTCGCACCGCATCTTGATCCCGAGTTTGTCCGCCATGTGATGTCTATTGCGGATCCCGAGGAGCGTAGCGAGTTTTGCTCAAGACTCGACGTTCCGCGCATTTAGCGATTTTAGGCGTCAAAAATAGGACTAATGGACGAGGTTTTTTACTTACATAGTGTGCGATTATGCGCTCGGTCATCGGATACGGCTCGTGTGCGTATGAATCCTAGTCTTGGGGAATTCGCGCGGGCTAACGCAGTGCCTATATCGGCTGCGCTACAGGAAAAAGAATGAACTTAACATCAGATAACGATATGACACCAACACTCACCAATCCTTTTGAAAATACCGACGAAGCAGCGCCGGTCGCTACCGATTATCAATCCGCGGTGTCGCGGGGCGTCGAGCTGCAGGCACTCCCACAATCAGCAGCGACTGATCGCAATATTCAACGTCAACACAGTAAGAATCGAATGACCGTGTGGGAGCGAATCGAATTTTTAGTCGATGATGAGCCCACAATCCTTTACCAGAACTGGGGTCCANACCTGGATGGTGCCTCCTTAGTAACCGCTATCGGCTCGATAGATGGCCGGGANGTTGCGATCTATGGGCACGATTTCACCGTTCGAGCTGGATCAATGGATGCGACGAACGGTGAGAAGCTTGCTCGATTATTCGAGCTGGCAGGGCAGCGCAAGATCCCACTGATTGGCCTGAATGATTCGGCGGGCGCTTATATTCCGGCCGGTGTGGGCGGTCTTGATGGTTATGCCGAAGCCTTTACAGGCCTGCGGAAAATTTCGGGCGTTGTTCCCAGTATCATGTGTATGTTTGGGTTTAATGCGGGCGGTGGCAGCTACTTGCCAAGGCAGGGTAGCTTTCTTATCCAGCCGAAAGATACCTTTTTCGGTTTGACAGGACCCGGGGTCGTTAAGTCCGTACTTGGCGAAGATATAACCCCCGATGAGCTGGGTGGTCCGGGCGTTCATAGTCAGACGGGNGTTACTGATTTCGTGGTCGAAGATGAGGTCGCAGCGCTCCGGAAGGTCAGAGAAATTCTTCNCTATCTACCGGATAGNAATGCCAAGGCGCCTGAGTTTCAGGCGTGTTCGGACCCTATCGATCGNAGCACCAGCGATATNGATACNTTGTTAAGAACCGCCTTTGAATCACCCACGGGATTTAATACGCCCGTCGATAGCTCGATCATTATCCAGCAGCTCTGCGATCACGGTGATTTCCTTGAGATACAGGAGGAGCGAGCCAAGAATACAATTACGTGTCTGGGACGGATCGGCGGCCATGTGGTGGGTTTTGTAGCCAACAACTCTGCCGTGTCGTCAGGTCAGATAGATATCGACGCAGCGCTCAAAAATGCGCGATTCATTCGTTTTTGTAATCTCTACAACATTCCCGTGATGTTTTTGGAGGACACCACTGGCTTCCTGCCGGGTCGGGAGCAGGAGCACAGAGGTATCGTGCAGGCTGGTAGGGCGATGCTCGATGCCATTGTTGACCTGAGGACACCACGTTTCTTGATTTTGATAAGGAATGCATTTGGCGGTGCCTATGCGTCCTACAATAACTACCCAACNGGCGCTGACTTGGTTGTCGCGCTGCCTACGACCCGTGTGGCAGTGATGGGCCCTGCGGGCGTCGAGTATGTCTACAAAGATGAGCTCAAGTCGATTCGCTCAGCGATACCCCTGCGCGTTGCCGAGACCACGGCAGACCTGATAAAGCAAGGTGCTACCGAGGCAGATGCAACGGCTCAGGCGTCAGTGACGGCAAGTGAATGGGCCAAGGCCGCCGAAGCCGAGCTGGCGAAGCGTTATGAACGGGAGATTATGAACCCGGAAGAGGCACTGAGCCTCGGTTCAGNATCGCAAATCGTAATGCCGACGGACCTCAGAGCCGTCATCGCAAAGCATCTTATGTTCTGTCTGCGCCATTACACGCCTGAACCCATGGGCGGAATNCAGCGCGAATTTCANTAAAAATCAGCGAGTTATATTGGAGTTTTACTGTGTCAAACGAACACTACTTACATAACCCGCTGATTCATCAAGACCGCCGTCTTGGCAGCAGCGATGATGCTTGGGTGCGCCAATTCGACTGTACTCACATCAAGCCACTGATTATTTGTCGGGGTCCTATCAGAAAAGAGGCCATGGATGTCTTCACCGAGATGGGTATCACCGATTACGGTATCTTGCTGTCCGAAAAAGACTCGATCGTTTATCCGCGAGCGATAGCGCCAGAGCTTCGAGTTATTGGTGACCCCCATCGAGTGCACCGTGTGAGCGATTACTCGGGGGTCGATAAGGCTGATCGTGAAGCGCGTATCGAAGAGATTATTCAGATTGCAAAAGATCATGGCTACAACGCTATTTTTGCNGGTTACGGCTTCATGGCGGAAGACGAGACNATGGTCGCCTCTATGGAGAATGCAGGGCTCAACTTCATCGGCCCGTGCTCCAGAACTGTTCGACAAGCAGGATTAAAAGATGAGGCCAAGCGAACGGCGCTAAAGGCCGGCGTTTCAGTCACACCTGGCGTAGACAACGCGACGGCACTGACTTTGCTAAAGAAGCACCCGACCGTGGAAGCCCTCAGCGCCTTGTGTCAGGAGCACGGTCTTGAAGGGGTCGACCTGACGGGCCAGGAGCTCGAAGATCTGGCAGATCGCGTATTGGGAGTCTCTTATAAAGCCGGGATTGATCTGTACACCATTGATGAGCTTATTGAGACACTGCAGGAATCAGTGCAGGGAATGAATGATCAGTACCCCAATAATCGCGTGCGCCTGAAAGCCATTGGCGGAGGCGGCGGTAAGGGACAGCGGATCGTTGAGCGGGGCGACGCTGAGCGCACGGGTGAGCTTGTTAAGGAAATTCTGCAGGAAGTGAAGGCCTCGGGCGTTGGCGACAACAAGAATGTCTTGGTTGAACTCAACATCGAGTCAACACGTCACCAAGAAATCCAGGTGATTGGCAACGGAGAGTGGTGCACAACCCTGGGCGGTCGCGATTGTTCACTGCAAATGCACGAGCAAAAGCTGCTCGAAGTCTCCGTGACGCGCGAATCGCTCATTCAAGCGGCAGACGAGGCCGATGCGGCAGGTCTGACGGACCACGCTGAGGTCCTACGTGCTGACGTCGTTACGTTGGATACCATGGAAGAGGAAGCCTCTCGTTTCGGTGCTGCCGTGGGTCTTGATTCGGTTTCTACCTTCGAGTGCATCGTCGATACCGACAGCCANTTCTTCATGGAAATGAATACCCGTATTCAGGTAGAACACCGCGTCTCTGAGCTTTGCTACGCGCTTAAATTCAGCAACCCTGATAATGGCGGTGAGAGTTTCACTGTCAATTCACTGGTTGAGGCAATGGTCTTATTAGCCGCGCACGGGCCCAAGCTACCGCCTCCAGAACGCGTTTTGCGCAATAACGACAGCCTTGAAGCGCGGATGAACGCAACTAATGATGCGCTGCAACCGCATGCCGGGGGCCAAATAGAGCACTGGTCAGATGCAGTTGAAGGTGAGATTCGGGATGACCAGGGGATCTGTGTCCACAATCCTGATACGGACGTCTTCATGAAGTACACGCTGGCGGGCGCGTATGACTCCAATATCGCCTTGATTCTCAGTGTGGGGGATAGCCGACTCACTGCCTATGAGGAAATGGCTGAGATTCTGCGGGTCACCACGCTTCGCGGCCGAGACTTGAGTACCAATCTTAATTTCCATTATGGCCTTGTCCATTGGTTCTTGAGCAGGACCGTGCACGCGCGACCGACTACGAAGTTCATCGTGCCGTACCTGACGGCCGTGGGTGAGCTCGCCGCAGTGGCGAGGAAGATCGATCTTGAAGCTGCTTGGCGTGGCTATTCTCTGGCCAGTACGAGTAATGACAGCCAGGTTCTCGATGAGAAGAAGACTTTGGTTTTGCGTCCGATTGAAAAGCTATTGTCCTGTCCTCATACGCTATCGGGCTGGTTGAGTGCCAATAAAGACGCGTTTGCCTTTGAAAACGGTCGAGTAACCTTCACCGAGAACCCTGTCGATCTGCTGGTCGATACCTATCACTTCTTGAACCTTGATAGTGAAGGCTCAGCTGCCGCCTCAGAGAGGATCTGGTCGCAAGACGCCAGCCTTTTGGATACCGCTGAGGCCTTTTACATGGATGCCGCTAATGCATTGAACGCCGACTCTTGGGAGGCGTTAGCGGGCGACTTGGCAGCGGATTCAGCAGAAGGCGTGTCCAAAGACCAGTGGCAGGCAATTCGCTCGGCTCATGCAGGACATCAGGCAGGTTTGTCTCTTCTCCTCCTGCTGCCGGCCATGGCGGCACAGACGGGATTCTACGAGCTTAAGGTCAATGCTGATCTGAGCATCCACATTCCCGATCGTTTACTCGACGATGACCATCAGGACGCCATGGCAAAAGCATTGGCACCCCCACCGGTTGCAAAATCCGATGAAATTGTGGCCACCAGTGGTGGCATGTTTTATGGCCGGGAAGCGCCCGGTGAAGCACTTTACGTTGAGGCAGGATCGACGTTTAAGAGGGGCGATCCGTTGTTCATTGTTGAAGTCATGAAAATGTTCAACAAGGTCAATGCACCTTTTGACGGTAGAATTGACGACGTCTTGGTTGAAGGGGACGGTGTCATCATCAAGAAGGGGCAACCTATCTTCAAGGTGACGCCTGATGAGAAGCCAGAAGACGTCTCAGACGAAGAACTAGCAGCTCGACGCGCCAAAAGCACGCAGGAACTGCTGAACTGCGTGATTTAGAAACGGAGTATTAGATGATCACAGGTTTAGATCATATCGCGATTGCGGTACCCGACCTTGAGGCCGCTATTCAGCGCTTTATGGCCGACTTTGGACTCGAGTACGAGGGTACCGAGGAAGTCGAGGCCGCGAAGACGTCGACGGCGTTCTTCCCGCTACCCCCCACCAGTATCGAGCTGGTTCATCCGCTTCGCGGCGAAGGGGCAATTGCGAAATATCTAGAGAAGCGAGGCGGCGGTATCCACCATTTGTGTTTTCGAACCGACGATATTGACGCTGATGTCGCTCGCCTCAAGGACAAGGGATACCAGTTCATAGGTGATGAGCCTACGCCAGGTGCTCACGGCGCTCGCGTTATCTTTATACACCCTAAGAGCTGTGACGGCGTCCTGATTGAATTATCTGAGCCGCAGCTGGGAGAGGATCACTGATGTCGGTTTACAACCCAGACACGGCTACCAAAGCCGCTTGGGCAGCACTGGTTGAGAAGCAGAGTAAGGGCCTCACGCCAGACGAATTCACCTGGTTTACGCCTGAAGATATTCCAATGAAGGTGCTGTACACCGCTGAGGACACNGCTGAGCTTCCGTATACGGATACCATGCCAGGACTCAGTCCCTACATCCGCGGACCACAGGCGACCATGTACGCTGGTCGGCGCTGGACTATTCGGCAATACGCGGGGTTTTCGACGGCGGAGGAGAGTAATGCCTTCTACCGCAAAGCACTGGCGGCGGGCGGGCAGGGTGTCTCTGTGGCCTTTGATCTAGCGACTCACAGAGGATATGACTCCGATCACCCACGAGTTGCAGGTGATGTGGGTAAGGCGGGTGTCGCCGTCGATTCTGTCGAGGACATGAAGATCCTGTTCGACGGCATTCCGCTGGACAAGGTATCAGTATCCATGACGATGAACGGTGCTGTACTGCCTGTCCTCGCGGGTTATATCGTGGCTGCGGAAGAGCAGGGCGTCGGCCCTGAAGCGCTTGCGGGAACGATTCAAAACGACATTTTGAAAGAATTTATGGTGCGTAATACCTACATTTACCCACCGGTTCCGAGCATGCGCATTATCGGCGATATTATCGCCTATTGCTCCAAGAACATGCCCAAGTTCAATACGATTTCCATTTCTGGCTACCACATGCAGGAGGCAGGGGCTAACGCAGCACTCGAGCTGGCCTACACCTTGGCCGATGGCAAAGAGTACATTCGAACCGCAATCGCGGCTGGCCTTAACATTGATGAGTTCGCCCCCAGACTCTCTTTCTTCTGGGGCATTGGTATGAATTTCTATATGGAAATCGCCAAGATGCGCGCCGCTCGTTTGCTGTGGGCAGAAATAGTTGGCGAGTTTTCACCAGAAAACCCAAAGAGCTCCATGTTGAGAACACACTGCCAGACATCAGGCTGGTCGCTTACGGAACAGGATCCCTATAACAATATCGTACGAACCACGATAGAAGCGATGGCTGCTGTTTTTGGTGGCACGCAGAGCCTGCATACCAATGCGCTTGATGAGGCCATCGCCTTACCATCGGACTTCGCAGCCAGAATTGCGCGTAATACGCAGCTGGTTCTTCAAGAGGAGACCGGAATCAGTCAGGTAGTCGACCCTTGGGGTGGTTCCTACATGATGGAATCACTGACAAATAACATTGCTGAGAAAGCGCGAGCGCTGATTGCCGAGGTCGAAGAAGCCGGTGGCATGGCACAAGCAATTGAGACGGGTCTGCCCAAGCTGCGAATTGAAGAGGCTGCGGCCAAGAAGCAAGCGCGTATCGATCGCGGTGAGGATGTCATCGTTGGCGTCAACAAGTACCAGGTCAGTGAGCAGGACGCGGTAGACATATTGGAAGTCGATAACGACGCAGTTCGCGACTCTCAAATTGACAGGCTCGATCGCATTCGAAGCACACGCAATGCTGCCTCAGTTGAAGCCAGCCTTCGTGCTTTGTCACAGGCAGCAGAGAAAGGAGAGGGCAATTTGCTCGCGCTGGCTGTTGAAGCGACGAGGCAGCGTGCTACCGTGGGTGAAATATCAGATGCACTNGAACAGCACTTCGGCCGGTTTGTAGCCAGTGCACAGACGGTTTCAGGTGTTTATGGTGCTGCTTACGAGCAAGACGAAAACTGGAAGCAAATCACAATGGATATTGAGCGCTTCGTCGAAGAGCACGGCCGACGCCCAAGAATGCTTGTGGCGAAAATGGGGCAAGACGGACATGACCGTGGCGCTAAGGTGGTTGCTACCGCCTTTGCGGATGTCGGTTTTGACGTTGATTTATCACCGATGTTCTCCACCCCTGAGGAGGTTGCACGTCAAGCCGTCGAGAACGACGTGCATATTGTCGGAGCATCCAGTTTAGCGGCAGGTCATAAAACACTGGTGCCCCAACTCATTGAGGCTTTAAAGGCGGAAGGTGCTGAGGATATTGTCGTTATTGCTGGGGGTGTCATCCCGCAGCAAGATTATGACTATCTCTACGAAGCTGGCGTCAGTCTAATCTTTGGCCCCGGCACGCCTATTCCCGATGCAGCACGAAAGGTTTTGGATGCCGTTAACGCCAACCGCTGAAGCTATTGTTGCGGGCAATCGGCGGGCGCTTGCCAAGGCCATTACGCTTGTAGAAAGTTCCCGTCCACAGGACCGCGAGACGGCGCAGGCACTGCTCAACGAATTGTTGCCANATACGGGTAATAGTTTGCGTGTCGGTATTACCGGTGTCCCCGGCGTTGGAAAATCAACGTTCATCGAATCCTTTGGGCAGCACGTCATCGCGAAGGGACATCAAGTGGCCGTACTAGCGGTCGACCCTAGCTCCCCAATGGCGGGCGGCTCGATTCTTGGCGATAAAACTCGTATGGAGTACCTGTCGCGGGACCCGTCAGCGTTTATCCGTCCGTCACCCGCAGGTAAAGCCCTGGGGGGCGTGGCACTCAAAACCCGGGAGTCCATGTTGTTGTGTGAGGCAGCAGGTTTCGACGTGGTGTTGGTGGAAACTGTGGGCGTAGGTCAGTCTGAGCATCAGGTCGGCAGCATGGTGGATTTTTTCTTGATCCTATTGCTACCGGGCGGTGGGGACGAACTCCAGGGNATCAAGAAGGGCATTTTGGAGCTCTCGGACGCCATCATGATCAATAAAGCGGACGGTGAAAGTGAGAGCTTGGCCCGTAAAACCAAACTGCATTACCAGAGCGCCATGTCACTTCTGGCCAGTAGCGATCTCTGGAAGCCTGAGGTCCACACGTGTTCTGCGCTCGAGCGTCAGGGCATCGAAGAATGTTGGTCAATGATGGAGCGGTTCCAGGTGCAGGCTCAGGACTGCCACGCGTTTGACCGTAAGCGCGCCGAGCAGAATCTTCAGTGGATGTGGCAACTCACGGACGAACTGCTGCGTCAGCAACTCACGGACCACTCCGGCGTCGGCGAGATCATGCCAGTGTTACGCGAGAAAGTGGGTAGAGGCGAACTCACCCCTGTGACTGCGGCGACTCAAATCATTCAGCGATTACGAGCCGAGTAGATCATGCGTTTCCTTCCGCTTGATAAGTTAATCAATGTTCAGGAAGGCTACCGTAAGCGATTCAAAATCGATTCAACCGACCTGATCCTCTCCAAAGAAAACGACCAGATAGTAGCCTTTGGTGCCGTCTGTCCTCATCAAGAACAGTCTCTGGAAGAGGGGCACATTGAGGGCGGAGTCATTTACTGCCCACGACACCAGTTCGCCTTCAGTCTCGAGACAGGTCAGCACACCGCAGGACACTGTCGCCCCCTGCCTATTTACGAAGTGCACTATGAGGGCAATGAGGTCGGCATTTTGCTCGAAAGCTAGTGCGCGGTATCTACTTGGGGCTCTTCGATAAAACCGAGTGACCACCACTCTTGTAGAACGTCCACTTGAGACCCGGTCAGTTGGCTTGTCGCCAGTGACTGGCCTGAACTCAGGGTTACAAGCATGATTTCGTCGCTGAGTAACAGTCGATATTTTCGTCCTGACAGGAATACCGCGATGTGATCGCCCATGTCGCGCCAGAGCAGGCGCTGATTAGGCACCAGCGCAACGCTAGGAGTCATCGGTTCCTCATTGACTGGTGGTTCTTCATCTGTTTCCGATAGCAGTTCTGGAAACCAATCCGAGTCGCTCAGCGCTTCCATGGCGTTAAATACTGCCGTTCGCGCATTGATAAGGTGCTGCTCGGTGATTTCACCCGGGCGAGCCTGCACGCGCATGCTTTCTTTATCCTCAAGCAGCAAGTCTTCACGTAACGAATCGATCACACTATCGGATAGCCGAGCGACCAAGTCGGCGAGTCGTGGCGCCCTGAATCCGATAGAGAAGGTCATACTTTCGCCAACCGCCGTACCCCAATGTGCAAATCCGGGTGGAATGTAGAGCGCATCTCCCGGGCTAAGAAGGTGCATCTGGTCGGCATCGAATTCTTCGATGAGTGTGAGCCCGTCGGCGTCGATAGTGGGTGTCGCCACGTCACATCGAGCCCCCACTTTCCAAACGCGCTGACCCGCACCCTGAAGCAGGAATACGTCATATTGATCGAAGTGGGGCCCGACGCCGGCACCGTCNGTCGCATAGCTCACCATGACGTCNTCAAATCGCCANGNGGGTAGGAAATCCACACAACCTCTGAGCGCGTCCACCTCGGGGAACCATTCATTGACCCGCTGAACAAGAAGGCTCCACTCGCCATCTCGTAAAAAATCAGCNTCGNCGAAAGGTCCCTGCTCGAGCTGCCANTGATGGTTTACTCGACTGACGATTCGACTATCAACCTCGCCCTCNATTGCCAAGCCCGCGAGCTCTTCGGGACTGATNGGAGACTGGAAGNTGGGNAGTGCATTTTTGATGAGCAGTGGGCGTTTTTGCCAATACTCGTCCAAAAACANCTGCGCATTGAAATCGAANCGTGGCGAAATCACCCGAGTTANTTACCCCAGGTGTCAGTCANTGATTCGGCTAGACCCACGTAGCCAGANGGAGTCAGTTGCATGAGATCCTGCTTAACATCTTCGGGGAGCTCAAGGGTCGATACAAATGACTGTAAGGTTTCCTGAGTGATTGCCTGACCTCGGGTCAGGGCCTTTAACTTTTCNTAAGGNTCGGGGATGCCGTAACGGCGCATCACCGTTTGAATAGGTTCTGCNAGTACTTCCCATGCGNTNTCAAGATCTTCAGCTAAGCGCTGGGGATTTACCTGTAGCTTNCTAATNCCCTTTAGTGTCGATGTATAGGCGAGAAGCGAATAACCAAAACCAACCCCCATATTCCGGAGAACGGTGCTGTCAGTGAGATCGCGCTGCCAACGACTAATGGGTAGTTTCTCGCTCAGATGAGCCAGAATGGCGTTCGCAAGTCCCAGATTTCCCTCGGAATTTTCAAAGTCGATGGGATTGACTTTATGAGGCATGGTGGAGGAGCCAATTTCACCTGCAACCGTCTTTTGCTTGAAATAGCCAAGCGAAATGTACGACCACACATCCCGATCGAAATCGAGCAGAATCGTATTGAACCGTGTAATCGCCTGAAACAGCTCCGCCATGTAGTCGTGGGGCTCAATCTGAGTTGTCATCGGGTTCCACTCAAGACCCAACGATTCTACGAATTCTCGGGATACGGTAGGCCAGTCAACATCAGGGTAGGCGCTAAGGTGAGCATTGTAGTTACCCACCGCGCCGTTGAATTTCCCCAGCGGTTTAACCGACTCCACAGACTGCAACTGCCGGCGTAGCCGAACGGAAACATTGGCCATCTCCTTGCCCAGTGTGGTGGGGCTTGCGGTTTGTCCGTGTGTTCTGCTCAACATGGGGAGCGAGGCATGCTCACTCGCCAAGGCGTCGATGCCGTCAATGATGGCGCGCATTTCTGCGGTTAACACGGGAATGCCATCACGTAGCATCAAAGCATGCGACAGGTTGTTAATATCCTCGCTTGTGCAGGCGAAATGCACGAATTCGCTGGCCTCTGCCAACGCCGCGTCCGACGCAATAGCGTCCTTCAGGAAATACTCAATCGCTTTAACATCGTGGTTCGTGGTTCGCTCAATCGCCTTCACCGCAGCGGCACTCTCAGAGGAAAACGCAGCGAGTACGGCCTCGAGATGAGCGTTCGACGTGTCGCTGAGTACTTTAACCTCTGGTATGCCTGATGTGTCGGCCAACTTCTGCAGCCATCTGACCTCAACTTCCAACCGACGTGCTATTAAGCCATATTCGCTGAAAACGGTGCGTAGCGGATCAAGTTTCGATGCGTATCGCCCGTCCAACGGTGATAGTGCAGTTGCAGTGTCGTAGGTCATATTTCGGCTCCGTGGCGAGTGAGTAAGTTTACCACGCAGTGGGCCTAATGGAGCGACCCGTTGTCCGTTACTGGCGATAATTGCTTACTAAGTTCTTCCGCGGTTGCGGCAAGCTTTCCGCCTTTAAAAAGAAAATGACGCGATCTTCCCCCAAGCTGTCGCCAGAGATGAGCGGAACGTAAGCCGGCCAGTAAGATCGTACGAACTAAATCAGCGTTTTTCGTTTGCTCAAGGTGCTGAACGTTCCCTTTTACTTTGATTCGGTAGGGCAGGTGGCTAATGGTGTCCTGATAGATTGCGCTGATACTGGCGGCGAGCTCGACAGCGTCATCACTGAAATGCTGTGCTTTGAAGTTTACGTGCCCTAATCTGGAGGCCACGACTTCCTGCAGGTCGGGACGTTTGGCGAATTGCTCCTCGAGTTTTAGCAGGCCCCTAACGTAAGCTCCCATCGCCACATGATCCTGATTAGTGGCATCTGTGAGCATATCCACCACACTTCGAAGACCGAGCTTTACCCCCTGAATATTTCCGTAAACGGCGTCGACGGTTGGCGCGTCAAAGGCAAATAATGATCGCAGGGAGGCCTCAAAAAAAGCGGTGGGGTAGGACCCTGTTTTCGCTACCTGATCAACCATTCGGGCAGCCTGAACGACGCCCGCTAGCGCAATCACTTGCTGTTGAAGTGGCGTGAACTGAATCACGAGGCCAGCTTCTCGACGCGATTGATCACGGTCTCAATGACACCCCCGCCCAAACATTCATCATCTTTATACAAGACAGCGGACTGCCCGGGAGTAATGGCTCTCTGCGCGTCATCGAATCGAATGACATAACCCGTTTCGGTCACCGTCACCGTGCACTCTTGGTCAGGCTGGCGATATCGGATCTTTGCCGAACACCGAAAGGAGGCCGCAGGGGCCTCCCCGGCNATCCAGAAGATATCGCTCGTCTCAAGGCCTGTCGCGAACAATGCGGGATGATCATTGCCCTGACATGCCCAGAGTGTATTGGNTTCCACNTCTTTGTCGGCAACATACCAGGGTGCCTCGCTGGCGTGTTTGAGACCGCCAATACCCATTCCCTGTCGCTGTCCAATGGTGTGATACATCAGGCCTTCATGCTCGCCAATNACCTCGCCCTCGGGATTCTTGATCGGTCCTGGATTCTTTTTTAAATACTGCGATAGGAAATCCGAGAACCGACGCTCGCCGATAAAGCAGATTCCTGTACTGTCCTTTTTCCCGGCGGTCTTAAAATCATGGTCAGACGCTAGTTTTCGCACTTCTGGTTTTTCTAATTCGCCAACCGGGAACAGACTGTCGGCAATGGCATCATGACCGACCTGATGGAGGAAGTAACTTTGATCCTTCGCGCCATCAAGACCTTTAAGNAGCGTTGCCTTCCCCTCACGTTCACCTTTACGAACGTAGTGCCCCGTGGCAATTTTGTCAGCNCCGAGTATTCGGGCGTAGTCGAGGAACGCNCGAAATTTGATCTCTTTGTTACAGAGAATGTCTGGNTTGGGTGTTCGGCCAGCTTGATACTCCTGNAGGAAATGTTCGAAAACATTATCCCAGTATTCAGCGGCAAAATTGGCGGCATGTAACTTGATTCCCAAGCGTTCAGCTACCGCTTCTGCGTCGGCAAGATCTTCCTTNGCGGTACAGTATTCGGTGCCGTCATCCTCCTCCCAATTTTTCATGAAGAGGCCTTCGACNTGGTAACCCTGCTCCCGAAGNAGGAGTGCAGAGACAGACGAGTCAACNCCTCCTGACATNCCGACAATAACTTTAGTCGCGTTATTTAGACTCATAGCTGGCGAACCAAATCCAATGTGACTGCGCTACCCNCACGATATTGATCAATGACNTCCAAAACGACCGGGTGACGAAGTGGTTGATCTGCGTTTTGGACGTCGTCTCGCGACATCCAGTGNGTCGCAATGATACTCGAGTCGNGNTGATAGGTGGCGTCAAATTGCAGAGGGATGCCAACGAAGCTATGNCTCAGATAGCAGATTCCGTTNGCAGCATTGANGATNGTGACNCCAAGNTAAGCGGAAATCTCCGCATGCCAGCCTGTNTCCTCTAGNACTTCTCTTGCNGCGGCCTCAATCAATGATTCATTCGGCTCAAGATGACCTGCGGGTTGATTNAGNACCCGGTGNCCCTGGCTTAGNTCCTCGACNAGTANAAACTTANCGTCCTGTTCCAGAACGGTGGCNACCGTCGCATGCGGTAGAAAACGCTCGGTGTCACTCATGAACCTCTCCCGGTTAGGTTNACCTNNGCNTATCGACTCTCGCCCGGTTGCAAATCGCCGANGTGAAAGGGCCCGACGCTCTTACGGANNAGTCGNAGGGTGGGATANCCTACTGCCGCCGTCATCCGACGCACTTGGCGGTTGCGACCTTCNCGGATCGAGAGCTCAATCCAGCTNTCGGGTANCGANGCGCGGTATCGNATCGGTGGATTTCTATCCCAAATAGTCGGTATTTTCAGAAGTTTGCATCGCGCNGGTAGTGATCTNCCGTCCTTTAGGTCCACTCCCGTGGCGAGTGTNTCGCAGAGTTCCTGGGTTGCTTCACCTTCGACTTGANCCCAATAAGTCTTCCACTGTTTTCCNNGTGGGTTCGCAAGCTGATGCTGTANANCCCCGTCATTCGTGAGGATTAGCAGGCCTTCGGAGTCATAATCAAGGCGTCCAGCCGCCCTGTACTTTGGCGCGGTGAGNAAGTTCGCCAGTGTTGCCCGNGGGTCTTCCGGCCGCTCTTTGTCCGTGAACTGGCTNAGAACGTTAAAAGGCTTATTGAAAAGGAGNACTTGACTCATAGCGTTGGTTCGGATGAAAAAGTGGTAAACTTACGACATAACAAAAAGAANCGCGATGTGACTCACAATAAGCGAATCGCGTTACATGATTCAATCCGGGGGCGAGCNGTAGCGCTTAGCCAGCCAGTCAATCAACAGTAAGGATCTGACTACCATGGCGTATCAGCACATTAAAGTTCCAGAACNGGGAACACCAATCACAGCAAACGAGGATCATAGCCTCAACGTTCCGAATACACCGATTATCCCCTACATNGAGGGTGACGGTATTGGCATCGACATTAGNCCGGTNATGATTAAAGTCGTCGACGCGGCGGTCGAGAAGGCCTACGCCGGTGAGAAAAAAATCGCNTGGATGGANATTTACACCGGAGAAAAAGCGGCGGAGCTGTACGAAGGNGATTGGTTTCCACAGGAAACCCTTGAGGCGATTAAGTCTTACCTNGTCGCAATTAAAGGCCCNCTGACGACGCCTGTNGGTGGAGGTTTCCGCTCNTTNAATGTCGCCTTGCGGCAGGAATTNGACCTGTACACCTGTCTGCGTCCCGTACGTTGGTTTGAGGGTGTGCCTTCGCCATTGAAGAGTCCAGGTGATACGAACATGGTGATCTTNCGTGAGAACTCCGAAGACATCTACGCGGGTATCGAGTACCAAGCGGACAGTGATGACGCCAAAAAGGTTGTCGACTTTCTGATCAACGAAATGGGCGCAACGAAAATTCGGTTCCCTCAGAACGTTGGCATTGGCATCAAGCCGGTATCCGCAGAGGGGACAAAGCGGCTGGTGAGAAAGTCAATCCAGTACGCAATCGACCAAGATTTGCCATCGGTCACTCTCGTGCACAAAGGCAACATCATGAAATTTACGGAGGGCGGATTCCGTGACTGGGGTTACGAGCTTGCCATGGAAGAGTTTGGTGGTGAACTGTTGGACGGAGGCCCATGGGTCAAGATCACCAACCCCAACAATGGCAAGGAAATTATCATCAAGGATGTCATTGCTGATGCCATGCTGCAGCAAATATTGCTTCGCCCTCGCGAATACAGTGTCATAGCAACNNTGAACCTTAATGGCGATTACTTGTCAGACGCGCTTGCAGCACAAGTCGGCGGGATCGGCATAGCACCGGGCGCGAACCTCTCAGATGATATCGCCCTGTTCGAGGCCACCCACGGTACCGCACCGAAGTACACNGGCCAGGATAAGGTCAACCCGGGTTCACTNATTCTCTCGGCTGAAATGATGCTTCGNCATCTTGGCTGGAATGCGGCGGCTGATCTGGTAATTGATGGCATGAACGGTGCAATACAGGCGAAGACGGTTACCTACGACTTTGCACGTTTNACCGATAANGCGACTGANGTTTCNTGTTCAGCCTTTGGCGACGCCATTATTGATCACATGTAAGTCGANATCGTCTNTTCGATGAGAAGCCCGCANACGCGGGCTTTTTTTTTGCAATAAANGAAAATTCCTGNCGACAAGATAACGACCAANAGTCCTTCTTATGCGTACTGGACTATACTGGGGTAACGCTGTTACACATAGANACGATGACTGATCAANACAGACACNGCGAGATTNANCTGATGGCCGCCAAGCCCGGGAAAGGTGAGGAGGAGGGTGANCTNGCTTTAGCGCCCGCNAAGCCGAAGCTAAAGCGNCCGCCGCTCTACAGGGTNGTTCTGCTTAACGACGACTACACACCNATGGAGTTTGTCGTAGAGGTATTGGANCATTTTTTCTCNATGAACCGAGAAAAAGCGACACAGGTNATGTTGGCAGTGCATACCCAGGGCAAAGGCGTNTGCGGTATCTACACACGAGATGTGGCAGAGACCAAAGCTGANTTAGTTAACCAAGCAGCACGCGACAACGGTCATCCGTTATTGTGTGAAGTGGAACCGTCNCAAGACGAAGAAGATGATGAGTAAGGAGAATGGTTANTGCTGAGTAAAGATCTTGAACGAGCCCTGAACGAGTCTTTTAAACAGGCGCGAGCGCAGCGGCACGAGTTCATTACTGTAGAGCATCTCTTGCTNGCCTTACTCGATGATAGTGCGGCNCAACACGTGTTAAAGGCCTGCAGCGGCGACATCGAAGCGCTCCGGGGCGATTTGACTGAGTTTATCGATGCCACAACACCGCTGGTATCAGGTGAGTCGGATGTTGACACACAGCCGACGCTAGGATTTCAACGNGTACTGCAGCGAGCGGTTTTCCACGTGCAGAGTTCCGGCAAAGCGGAAGTCACCGGGGCTAATGTGCTTGTGGCGATTTTCTCNGAGCAAGAGAGTCAGGCCGTATATTTTCTGAANACACAGGACATATCGCGCCTGGATGTCGTCAATTTCATCACGCATGGNGTGAGTAAGTCGGATGAANACGAAGAGCACGACAGCGATGAACTATCATCCAGNGGTGGNACTGCTGATGTCGATGCAGAAGAGGAGAGTCCGCTTGCGAAATACGCGACGAACCTTAACGAGGAAGCGNCGCAGGGCCAGATAGACCCTCTTATTGGTCGCCTTGATGAGGTCGAGCGAGTGGCGCAGATTCTTGCTCGACGTCGTAAGAATAATCCCTTNCTCGTCGGCGAGTCTGGGGTGGGCAAGACAGCCATTGCCGAAGGGTTGGCAAAACTCATTGTTGACGGACAAGTCCCTGACACCCTTAAGACCGCAGAGGTTTTTTCCTTGGATCTCGGCGCNTTNCTCGCTGGGACAAAATACCGGGGTGATTTCGAAAAACGCTTCAAGGGCGTGTTGGCTGATCTCAAGAGTAGAGAAGGGTCCATTCTTTTTATNGATGAAATTCATACCATTATCGGGGCTGGCGCAGCGTCTGGTGGTGTGATGGATGCCAGCAATTTGCTCAAGCCCTTGCTGAGCTCTGGCAAGCTTCGGTGTATCGGATCCACGACTTACGCCGAGTACCGCGGCATTTTCGACAAAGACAAGGCGCTCAGCCGACGCTTCCAGAAAGTCGACGTGTTGGAGCCATCCGTAGACGATGCGTACAAGATTCTCAAAGGCTTGAAATCCCGTTTTGAAGAGCACCACGGNTTGCGCTACACCGACAAGGCCCTGCGCACCGCAACAGAAATGGCNGCACGCTTCATNACAGACAGGTTCTTGCCCGATAAGGCCATCGACGTCATTGANGAGGCAGGGGCCTACCAGCAGCTTCAGCCGGTCAGTAAGCGCAAAAAAGTCGTTGGCCCGAGCGATATCGAGGCGGTCATCGCGAAAATAGCGCGGATTCCACCGAAGACCGTTACCAGCGATGATAAAGAGCTTTTAGAGAAGCTTGAGAGCAATCTCTCCCTCGTAGTGTTCGGTCAAAACAAAGCNGTCAGCCAGCTTGTGAGCGCCATCAAATTAGCCCGTGCGGGACTGAGATCAGGTGACAAACCGATTGGTAGTTTTTTGCTTGCNGGTCCAACTGGGGTAGGTAAGACAGAAGTGACAAAGCAGCTGGCAATGCAGCTAGGGCTTGAATTGTTGCGCTTTGACATGTCGGAGTACATGGAGAGACACACGGTATCGCGACTTATCGGCGCCCCGCCTGGGTACGTGGGCTACGATCAAGGTGGTTTACTCACAGATGCNGTAACAAANCACCCTCACTCGGTGGTTTTGCTAGATGAAATCGAGAAGGCGCATCCGGAGGTTTTCAACCTTCTTCTGCAAGTCATGGATCACGGNACGCTGACCGATAATAACGGTCGTAAAGCTGATTTCCGGAACGTGATTGTNGTCATGACAACGAATGCNGGTGCGGAAAGCATTTCCAAACGCTCGATCGGCTTCTCCGTCCAGGACAACAGTACNGATGCAGTGGAGGCGATNAACAAGTTGTTNACGCCCGAATTCAGGAACCGTCTAGACGCCATCGTTCCGTTTGANCCNCTAAGCCAAGAGGTCATCCTGACNGTTGTCGATAAATTCCTGACAGCCCTTCAAACCCAGCTTGATGAGAAACAGGTTCAGCTTCAGGTTGACGAGGCGGCGAGGGAGTGGCTTGTTGACGAGGGTTACGACCCCAATATGGGTGCTCGCCCGATGGAGCGGGTCATTCAGGAGCACATCAAGAAGCCGCTTGCCGACATGGTTCTGTTTGGATCATTAAGTAAAGGCGGTATCGCGAAGGTGACTGTCGATGGCAAAGGTGAAGGACTCGTCGTTGAAGCCGTGACAGAGATGGCTGATGAGGCGGTTCCGGCTTAGGCGACACGTTTAAAACCACATCACTATTTTCCTGGCGCGCACTTTCCTATAGAGTGCGCGCCATTCATGTGTTTACTAGGTAGGTTTAATGGCTAAAGAAGATCAGATCGAAATGGAAGGGGAGATCATCGATACGCTTCCCAACACCACTTTTCGTGTGCGTTTGGAGAACGGGCACGTCGTTACAGCACACATTTCAGGAAAGATGCGAAAAAACTACATCCGTATTCTGACTGGAGACAAGGTACGGGTTGAGGTGACTCCATACGATTTGACCAAAGGCAGGATTACCTACCGAGAGCGTTAATCGCGCACGTCCCCTGGTACATTCACAACAGGAATAGTCGATAGCCCGCTGATGGACGTGTCGCCGTCTCCATGCCACCGGCCGTTTGACAGCATTTCGATAGGTCTAAAGCGGGTCTTATAGCTCATCTTCCTGCAACCATCGATCCAATAGCCAAGGTACACGTAGGGCAGACCTAATTTCTTTGCGTGAGATATCTGTAGCAAGACGGCAAACGTTCCCAAGCTACGTTTTTCGAATTCGGGATCGTAAAACGTGTAGATGGCAGCCAGGCCATCGAGCATCTGATCCGAAACCGCAACACAAACAAGTCTGTCCTTGTCATACAGTCTGAAGTACTGCGTGCACCCTAGACCGTTATTCAAAAACGATTCGTATTGCTCTCGATCGGGTGGAAACATGTCGCCGTCCGCATGCTTCTCAACGATGTAACGCTCGTATAGGTTGTAGGCCTCGTCATCGATGCCCGAATCGGTGATGGTCAGGCGCAAATCTGCGTTGGCGTTAATCACACGCCGCTGACTACGTGAAGGGATGAAATCGTCAGCAGTCACTCTCGCCGCCGTACAGGCATTACAGCTGTGACAATGCGGTCGATAGATGTGGTCTCCACTCCGCCTAAAACCCATCAATGACAACTCTGTGTACAGTTCGGGCGTCACCTTTTGGCGGGGGTCAACGAAAAGTGTGGTCGCTTCCTTTTCGGGAAGATAGGAACAACGGTGAGGAAACGTTGTAAAGACCTTTATTTCTCTAAGATCTGCGGTCATAGCTTTTTACATTTGTTCCCTGACTACTTTGAGCTGCACATCGAGTGGCGATGAAACATACGCCGATGTCAACGTGGNTCCNNTANCAATATCGCTTACGGTGATACCGNTTTNCAACTCCATTTCAANGNTTTCACGCGGAATCAGNGTCATACCNAGCGAANNANGGTNCNCATTCGNCNTTTGNCANTCAANAAGNCTCAAGCCTCCAAGAGAGCCCAGNTCACATAACGCCCTCAAGGCCACCTTTGATGCGTTNGGAGCATGCGAGAACATCGATTCACCAAAAAAGATCTTACCGAGCTTGACACCATACAAGCCGCCAACGAGACAATCGTGATCGAGAATTTCGACACTGTGCGCGTATCCGAGACGATGCAACTCAAGGTATGCAGCCTTCATATCGTCGCTAATCCACGTTGCCTCGCGCCCGGGAGAGGGAGCAGCACACGCCTCGATGACCTGCTCAAAGCGTTGGTCGTAGTCGACTCTCCAATCGGTCGTCTTCATGAATTTACGAAGCGATTTTGACTCGTGAAACTGGTTCGGACGGAGAACGGCGCGCGGTTGAGGCGTCCACCATAGAATGGGTTCCCCGGGTTCATACCACGGGAAAATCCCGCGCTTGTAGGCCTCGAGTAATCGAGTAGCACTGAGATCACCACCGACAGCCAGAAGGCCATTGGGGTCTTCTAGTGCAGCGCTTGTGGGAGGGAAGGGTTCCATTCCTCCCGTCACCCGAGTCGCCTATTGCGCATCCAGGAATTTTTCAGCGTCAAGAGCGGCCATACATCCAAACCCAGCCGATGTAATAGCCTGGCGATAAACATGGTCGGAGACATCACCGGCAGCGAATACACCCGCCACAGAGGTCAAAGTGGCATTGCCCTCGAGCCCAGAGCTGGTGCGGATGTAGCCATCCGCCATGTCTAGCTGACCTGCAAAAATATCGGTATTAGGCTTGTGACCAATGGCAATAAAAACACCGTCGACCGCAATATCCATATCGTCAGAACCAATCGTAGAAGTCAGGCGGACACCAGTGACGCCGGATTGATCCCCCAACACCTCGTCAAGCTGTCGGTGCCAGTTAAGCGTGATTCGACCTTCCTCAGCTCGTGAAAACAATCGGTCTTGCAGTACTTTTTCTGCACGAAGTGCATCGCGACGATGAACTAAATGCACCTTGCTACACAGATTGGAAAGATAAAGCGCTTCTTCGACTGCGGTATTACCACCACCGACAACAACGACTTCTTTATTGCGATAGAAGAACCCATCGCAGGTTGCGCATGCGCTAACGCCTTTACCCATGAAGGCAGACTCACTAGGTAGGCCCAAATATTGTGCAGACGCCCCGGTCGCAATGATGAGTGCATCGCAGGTGTATTCACCTGATCCCTTGAGCCTAAACGGGCGCGCTTTAAGGTCAACTGAGTCGATATGATCAAAGATAATGGAAGCCTCATAGCGCTCAACATGTTCCTGCATCTGCTGCATGAGCGCAGGCCCCTGTAGCCCCTCGGGGCCGCCTGGCCAATTTTCCACCTCCGTTGTCGTGGTCAGCTGTCCACCCTGTTGCATGCCTGTAATGACGACTGGACAAAGATTGGCTCTCGCCGCGTATACGGCAGCGGTATAGCCGGCGGGACCGGACCCTAAAATAACTAAACGGTGGTGTTGAGATGTACTCATTTGCGCAGATTTTCCATGGACAATTTAAACTGGCGGGGAGGGTAGCGCATTCTTCGCAGTCGGGAAATGGGATGACCTCAGTTTGCTCGCAAAAAAAAAGAGCTAAGTAACTGAAAAATAGATGAAATTTTATGGAAATTGAGTTTTTTCTTTATGATATGATACGACAAGCCGGTAAGGGGGAAACGCAGTGCCGTCCAACAACGCGCCTTCAAAAATAGCGAAGGGAGAACCAGAGGCCACCGCACCAGGAGCGCTGGCTACGATCGGAGTTTTTACGGGTGTAGCGGCGGCCTGCTTCACAGTATTAAGCCTGAGCACCTTTGACCTCTCGGATCCGGGCTGGAGCTCTAGCGGTGGCGCTGGGGATCTGGTGAACCAGGGCGGTGTGGTTGGGGCCTATCTAGCCGACATCGCGTTCTCTCTCGCGGGAGTTCTGGCTAGCATCATCCCGATAGCACTGCTGTTTTGGGCCTATCGACGTGTTAAGCCATCATCCACGGTCCATACGACACACTCAGATCGAGCCATTGCCGTTTTCGGCTGGCTGGCATTCTTGGGTGCGGCTGCTGGTTTGGCCACCATGGCTCTCCCCACCAGTGATTCGCTACCACAAGGCAGTGGCGGAATTATTGGAATGGCTATTGCGAACTGGTTTACCGCCGCGTTTTCAGATTTTGGAGCAAGACTTCTACTCAGTTTTTGTGCGCTCCTAGGCGGTACGCTTGCCCTAGATATTGACTGGATCAAGGTTGCTGACAAANCCGGCGCATTCACATTGGCGATCGGGGCTTTTGTCCGAGGTANACTGGATGATCTCAGCGATCGTCGCCAACTACGCAAGGAAAAGAGCAAGCGCAGTATCCAAATTGCCGAGCACGTGGAAAAAGCGAGGTTACGGCCACCGCCAAAGATTAAGCCACCAAAGTTATTAGACTCATCAAGCAAAAAGGCGGAGAAAGAAAAACAGCAGCGTCTATTCGAGTTGCCTGAGCTGATGCCCATGCCGCCGCTCGAGTTGCTAGATCCTCCCACTAATAATGGTCCAAGAGGCTATTCAAATGCAGAGCTGGAATCACTGTCGCGNCTGCTTGAGCTCAAACTGGCTGACTTTGGGATCACCGCAGAGGTGGTGTCTGTCTACCCAGGCCCAGTGGTCACTCGCTTTGAAATTCAACCAGCNGCCGGCGTCAAAGTCAGTCGCATATCAAATTTGGCCAAGGATCTGGCGCGCTCGCTAGCAGTTAACTCTGTGCGTGTGGTGGAGGTCATTCAGGGTAAAAGTGTTGTCGGCATTGAAATCCCTAATGCTGACCGTCAGACCGTCAACTTCAGGGACGTACTCAGCTCAAACATTTTTGATGAGGCTAAGTCGCCTCTGACTTTGGCTTTGGGACACGATATATCCGGTACTCCGGTTGTCGCCGACCTCGGAAAGATGCCTCATGTACTGGTGGCAGGCACCACGGGGTCGGGTAAGTCCGTTGGTGTGAACTGCATGCTCGTCAGTCTGCTGTATAAGGCAACGCCCGATGAACTGCGCTTGATACTGGTTGACCCAAAGATGCTGGAGCTGTCTGTTTACGACGGGATACCGCATCTGTTGACGCCGGTCATTACGGACATGAAAGACGCAGCAAATGGCCTCAGATGGTGTGTGGCAGAGATGGAGCGGCGTTACAAGCTAATGTCTTTGCTCGGTGTGCGGAATCTCGCGGGCTATAACCGTAAGGTGAAGGACGCCGAAAGAGCCGGCACGCCCATCGATGATCCTCTCTGGATACCGGATCCGGTATTAGAGCTTACGGGAGAGGAGCAGTCGGCACCGGCGTTAACAACATTACCCAGCATCGTTGTGGTTATCGATGAGTTCGCCGATATGATGATGATCGTCGGTAAGAAGGTTGAAGAGCTGATTGCCCGAATCGCGCAAAAGGCGAGGGCAGCGGGCATTCATTTGGTGCTGGCGACACAGCGCCCATCAGTTGACGTCATCACGGGTCTGATAAAGGCCAATATCCCGTCTCGAATGGCCTTCTCGGTGTCATCCAAAATTGACTCGCGCACCATCCTAGATCAAGGAGGCGCAGAGCAGTTGCTGGGGTATGGGGACATGCTGTACCTGCCGTCTGGGTCGAGTACACCCACGCGGGTTCACGGCGCGTTTTGCTCTGATGACGAGGTTCACCGAGTTGTTGCAGACTGGCGTCGCAGGGGCACGCCCGACTACATAGACGGTCTGTTAGATGAAGGGGGCCAGACGCCCGTAACCGCGCAGGAGTTACAGTCCGCCGCGTCATCCGAAGACGACCCTGAAAGTGATGCCCTGTATGACGAAGCGGTTCATTATGTCTGCAGTAGCCGGCGAGCGTCTATTTCATCGGTGCAGCGTAAATTGCGTATTGGTTACAACCGGGCTGCTCGGCTCATTGAAACCATGGAAGCTGCGGGTGTCGTCTCGGGTATGGGCACAAATGGACAGCGAGAGGTATTAGCGCCACCACCACCCGGTGGTGACGAGTGATCAGACTTTGGGGCCTTAGCCTTTTCTGTATGACTTTCGCTGCAGTTACTGCGGCAAACGAGTCTTCCTGGCCACTCGAGGGTAAAAATGAAGCCAGCGGGGCGTTTGAGCAAACAGTGAGAGACGTCAATGGTGACCTTGCGTTTGTGAGTTCGGGTCGATTCCTAGCCCTCAAACCGGATCATTTTCGCTGGGACATAGAAGCACCTGATGCACAGGTTCTCATTGCAACACCTAATGGGTTTTGGCAGTGGGACAAGGATTTGGACGTCGTCATACTGCGAGATGCCCCTGACTTTGCCCACTTGCCGATATCGTCTATCTGGAGTGGCGCGATGTCTTTGAAACCTGATGACAACACTATCAACGCCCATTTTGGTGGCGATATCAAAGCGCTGGCCGTCCACTCTACCGATGCAGGTGCGATAGTGGTTCTTTTTGAAGACGCGCTGGGACAGGAGACGCAGTTCGTATTCACCTTGGATTCGGAGCCCCTGGTTCCGGTGTCATCGTTCGAACTGACAGTCCCCAGTGATGCCGACTTTTACAATGAATCTAGCCGCCGTACCGGACTCTCTGGAGTATTGAAGTGATTTACCTTGCTGTAGCCCTAGGCGGAGCACTCGGGGCACTCGCCCGGTTTGGGGTGGGAAACTGGGTAATAGGCTTAGGAAGCGGTCATCTGCATATGGCGACGTTTTCGGTCAATGTGCTCGGGTCCCTGTTTATCGGTCTGGTTTTTGTGGGAGCAGAACGCTTGAATCTGCCCGAAGCAGCCCGGTTGGGTATATCGGTCGGTTTTTTGGGCGCCTTTACAACGTTTTCGGCGTTTTCCCTGGAGCTACTCGCGGATCTTCAAGAAGGGCAGGTCGTTCGAGCTGTACTGTATGCCTCACTCACCGTATTTCTGTGCCTGATAAGTTGCTTGGCGGGTGTGGAGTTGGCGAGATCGACCTTCGATTAAAGTTCATTTGGCGTTAGACTAGCGCCCCACACAGGCTGTTACTGACCTCTATCATGCTCGACATCAAGCACGTCCGAAAAGATCCACAAAGCATCACTGAGGCGCTCAAGAAAAAGCGCTTTGACTTTCCTCTCGATAAGTTCGTGCGCCTCGACTCACAACGCAAAGAGGCGGATGTCAGATCTCAGGAGTTACTGGCTGAGCGGAAGAAAGCATCAAAGCAGATTGGTGCCTTAATTGCCCAGGGCAAGAGTGTCGATGACGCCAAGGCTGAGGTCAACGAGACGCTTGAGCGACTCTCAACGGAGTTGGATGCGGCCGTAGAAGAAGCAAAAACGGTACAGCAAGCCCTAGACGAACTGCTAATGGGGACACCTAACTTACCAGACGCAGCGGTTCCGGAGGGTGTTGACGAGGAAGATAACGAGCAAATTCTTGTCTGGGGAACGCCGCGTGAGATGTCATTTGAAGCCAAAGATCACGCGGATCTCGGTGAGACACTTGGTCAACTGGATTTCGAGTTGGCTGGCAAAATAACCGGCAGTCGCTTCAGTGTCATGCAAGGGCAACTTGCCAAGCTACAACGCGCCTTGACCCATTTCATGCTTGATTTACACACGGCTCAGCATGGCTATACCGAAGTCTATGTCCCGTTCATTGTTAACAGTGACTCGCTCTACGGTACGGGACAGCTACCTAAGTTTGCGGAAGACTCATTCAAGCTCGAGGGCGACTCTGGCTATTATTTGATTCCGACCGCGGAAGTTCCCGTAACTAACATGCTACGCGATCGCATCGTCGAAGGTGCTGAACTGGGCGAAGACGGCATAAAGTTCACCGCACACACGCCTTGCTTCAGAAGCGAGGCGGGCAGCTACGGAAGAGACACACGCGGTTTGATTCGACAGCATCAGTTCGAGAAGGTTGAGCTCGTTCAGGCCGTCAGACCATCGCAATCAGATGCGGCGCTCGAAGCGCTAACAGGTCATGCTGAGGCTGTANTGCAGGCATTAGAACTTCCCTACCGGAAAGTCAGGCTCTGTGGGGGCGATCTAGGGTTCAGCGCAGCTATGACTTATGACTTGGAAGTCTGGCTTCCTGGCCAGAATGCCTACCGCGAAATATCGAGCTGCTCTAATTTCAGGGACTATCAGGCGCGCCGGATGCAGGCTCGATGGAGAAACCCAGAGACAGGAAAGCCTGAATTACTGCACACACTGAATGGCTCAGGATTGGCCGTAGGACGCACACTCGTTGCCGTTATGGAAAATGGGCAACAGCGCGATGGTTCAATCAGCATTCCGTTCGCACTTGTCCCTTACTTTGGTGCCGACACCATCCCTAGCGAGTAGATGGCCCCTAGCGACTGTCCGCTCGCGCCATAACCGGACCACTGAGGTTAATGGCATCCGCGAGAATGCGCGCGGTTTCAGTGATGAGCGCGTCTACCTCCTCATCAGTGTCGTCGTCATCGCTTACCGCGGATGGCTCCTCGGCGTTCGCTGGTGGCACATCAGATGAATCATCTCCCTCGTCGTTGAGCTCATCCAGGGAGGCGAGGGTATCCAGGCCTTTCGCCTTTCGGCGCGTGTTCTCTATTACCAGGTACTGGATTTCTTGCGACTTTCGCTGCGCGATACGTGCAGCCTCATTCAGGGGCAATACCTCGGCGCCCCGGACCTTTTCAGCCAAGGCCTTCTGGTCCCAGATGTATTGAAAGTCAGGATCGGAATTTGCACGCTCAGTNTGTTTTGCCACGAGTGTAGGGAGGATGGCGTCGACAACACCGTAGTNCTTGTGCCGAACGGGTGCTATACGATCCCAATCGAGAGCCTTTTCAAGGGAACTCTCGCCAATCTCATCGTGCTGCAGCAGGGAAGGGTAGGTTATATCCGGAATAACACCCCGGTGCTGCGTACTGTCGCCTGAGATGCGATAAAACTTGCTCTCTGTGATCTTCAATTGCCCTTCGGGCAGGTCTAGTAGCGTCTGTACGGTCCCTTTACCGAAACTGCGATCTCCGACGACAATCGCACGCCCATAGTCCTGCAGAGCGCCTGCAAAGATCTCCGAGGCCGAAGCGCTCAGTCGATCAATCATGATCGCTACCGGTCCATCATAATAGGGACCACGCCGGCGCTTTCCATCTCGCCAAACTCGACTACCTGTACCCCGAATTTGCACGGTGGGTCCGTATTCAATGAATAATCCGGTCAACTCATTGGCTTCACGTAGCGAGCCACCCCCGTTACCGCGCAAGTCAATCACCAGACCATCAACGCCCGCGTCATTCAATTCATTCACCAACTTGGCGACATCACGTGTTGTCGATCTGAAGTCTGGATCCCCTTTGCGATAAGCATCGAAGTCCAGGTAAAACGCGGGGATATCAATAACACCTATTTTACGAGGGGCTCCATCTAAGGCATTGATTTTTAAAATTTTAGACTGAGCGGCTTGTTCTTCAAGTTGGACCTCGTTTCGGGTTATGGTGAGTCGACGAGCTTCGTCCGCTCGGCCCGCAGCCGGGATCACATCCAGCCGAACAACGGTACCTTTTTTGCCCCTNACNAGGTCGACAACATCATCTAGGCGCCAACCAATNACATCGGTCATTGGCCCCGCCTTACCTTGACCNACGGCAATAATAAGNTCGGCTGCTNTCANATCGCTCTGCTTGTCAGCAGGGCCNGCAGGTACGACNCGAACAACCTTCACGTANTCGTNTTCGNTNTGTAGCACGGCACCGATGCCTTCTAGGCTCAGGCGCATGTCAATGTCNAAGTTNTNNGCNCGTCGCGGTGAAAAATAGCTNGTATGCGGGTCGAATTGNGAGGTGAGGGCGTTTGCGAACACAGCAAAGACGTCCTGNTCGTTGTACTGNGNAAGCCGGTTCNTCTGGTTNTCNTAGCGTTTCANCAGCGTGGGNGCNATCTCAGCCTCGTCNTTTTCNGCGAGTNTTAGNGCTAAAACCTGATTCTTGATGCGNTTTCTCCAACGATCATCAAGNTCCTCATCGTTGATTGCCCACTCTCGNNCGGTGGGGTCNGAATCAATATATTCGTNTTTATCAAAGTCGAGCNTGGAAACAATGGTGTCCATCGTCGANATGACNTGTTCTAAGCGCTCTGACGCACGTTGTTCGTATCGTGAAAACATCNCAAAAGCGGGGGAGACCANGCCCTGGCGNCCCAAATCGTCTAATTGTGTCGCGTAGCGCTGGAATTCGGCTACGTCAGANNCGGTGAAATATANGTGTGANGGGTCCAANCGCTCTAGATATGTNTTGAGNTGCTCCGCTGACATTGCGTCGTTATAACGCCGATCGACGTAATGCTTNTCCTCCAGTTCGGTCACTAACGCNCGCAATGTCCANGTTTGCTNTGNTGTGGGCGTTANATNTGACGCAAGTGAAGCTGAACTNANAAGTAGAACAGCCCCCAGNGNCGCGAGTGCTTTGCTGATTATCATCTGACCTTGTCTCTCAAACCGCGTTAGTGAGTNCTACGAAGAATTNTAACGACNCAGANTACGNTACCTGGTCAGNATTCTACTTAGTNCATAGGGTAGCGTAGTTCACTCCATAACCACAGATACGGAAAAAGAAGGGCATTGGACGACCTATGAATATTCTAAATTTAACATAATATACATTATGCGCAGTTATTGAGTCGTCAATAAGGTGTATGATCCCCCTCTGGAAAATAAGTGGGACTCCTCTCTAACAATGGCGACCAACCAACAACCGACAGTGACAGCCTTCTTCGACGACGCCACATCGACACTTTCCTATGTCGTGGCAGACATGGAAGCTGGGGTATGCGCGGTAATTGATCCNGTGCTGGATCTTGATGAAGCGTCCGCAGAAATTTCCACCCATGGCGCCNATCGTATTCTGAGCCACATTGAAAACAATGCGCTGAGTTGTCAGTANATTCTGGAGACTCANGTCCACGCTGATCATTTGAGCGCCGGCTATTTTNTGAAAAAGCGNCTGNANACACCCATTGGTATCGGACACGGCATCGTTGANGTACAGCACGTCTTTGCGGAGATGTATTCAGAAAGTCCAAGCTTTCAGCGTGATGGTTCACAGTTCGACTTATTGATGACCGACGGTCAGCGNTTGCCNCTAGGGCGCTTCTCTATCGAGGCNCTTCATGTGCCCGGACANACGCCNGCGTGNATGGCCTACCGATGTGACANAGCGCTGTTTGNTGGAGACACCCTCTTCATGCCTGATGCTGGCACTGCGNGGTGNGATTTTCCTGGCGGAAACGCGAGCGATTTATACCGCTCAATTCGACGCCTCTTAGCGCTCCCTGACGACATTCGAGTGTATGTGTGTCACGACTATCAGCCCAACGGCCGCACCCTGGCGTTCGAGGCCACGGTTGCNGANCATCGGCGGCACAACGTCCATGTGGCCGATGGGACCACTGAAANCGATTTCGTGAACATGCGCAACGCGCGGGACGCCCAGCTGGCAACNCCGCGACTGATGCTGCCTTCCATGCAGGTTAATATTCGCGCGGGCGCCCTGCCGGCTCATCCGGTCTCGTCTCGCCCAGCGATTACACTGCCTATCAATGCCTTTAGTCATACTGATGTAAGCGAATTGCTCGACAAATNGCTAAGNTAGNGCTCATTNAGGGNTTTTATATCGCTTTNACGCAGCACCGCCCTGCGAGCACGCGGTGTTACTTGGCGTAGCGGTCAATAANNTGTTTTCCAAGCGCCATCTGATGCACCTGATCTGGCCCATCGGCTTGCCTACACCAGCGTGCGTAGTTGTAGGCTTCGGCCATCATGTAGTCCTCTGTGAGGCCCCCTGCCCCATGTATCTGCATACACCGGTCGATGACTTTTTGNACAAGGAAGGGAATCGTCGTCTTTGTTGCGGCGATCATATCAACCGAATTGGGGACCCCCTGAGTATCGATTTTGTGGCAGGCCTTTAAGAGGAGTAGGCGCGCCATCTCAATTTCTGAAAAGCATTTCGATATGTCCTCGCGAACGCTNTGATGCTTACTCAGTAAACGACCGAAAGTTGTACGACTGTTGGCCCGCTGGCAGGCCAGTTCCAGCGAGCGTTGTGCTGCACCTATGAGCCGCATGCAATGGTGCATACGCCCGGGGCCTAAGCGCCCCTGAGCAATTTCGAAGCCTCTGCCCTCGCCCAGTAAGATGTTCGCCAGAGGCACCCGGACATTGTCGAAGATGACCTCGGCATGCCCAATGGGTGCATCGTCATAACCCAATGTAGTCAGTGGTCTTACGAGCTTTACTCCCGCCGTGTCTTTTGGCACCAAAATCTGTGATTGCTGGAGATGGCGACTCGGGTTCTCGGGGTCTGACTTACCCATGACGATGAGAATTTTTGTGCGCTCATACATGGCGTTGGTAATAAACCACTTCTGGCCGTTGAGAACCCACTCATCGCCGTCTTTTTCGATGCTGAGCTCGACATTGGTCGCGTCGCTTGAAGCCACCTGCGGCTCTGTCATGGCGTAGGACGACCGGATCTCTCCCGCCAGCAGGGGTTCAAGCCACTCGCGTTGCTGCGTCTCAGTGGCGTAGTTCATGAATACTTCCATGTTGCCCGTATCAGGCGCATTGCAGTTGAAAACCTCGGGGCACCAGATAACGCGTCCCATGATTTCCGCCAGCGGCGCGTAATCAAAAAACGACAGCCCTCCATGATCACAATACTGCGCATGCTCTTCGGGAACGAACAGGTTCCAAAGGCCTACCGCTTTGGCCTTTGACTTCAGTTCATCCATCAGCGGCAACGGTGCGAAGCGATTCGCAGCTGTTTTCAATTGATGCGCATAGTTCTCCTCGTTGGGGTAAATGTGTTCATCCATGAACTCAAGGAGGCGCGTTGATAACTCGTTTGACTTGGTGCTGTGTTCGTACATGTGGATACCTAAATGACGTGCGCTGTTTTTGCGTAATCGCCTGTGTAGTGAGTGTGACGCGTCTATCTTCCGCTCTGAATCGTCATTGAACGAGGGTGTGGACTAACGACATTAGACTGGGCTCAGTACTGAGCCACCNTCGACGACCAGTGAAGCCCCGTTGACGTAAGATCCTGCACCACTAACAAGGAGCAACAGCGGGCCCGTTAACTCGTGGTNCTCGCCGGTACGCTGTGGCACCAAACGCTGTATGTAGGCTTTACCTTGCTCTGTACTAAACTCTTTTTCGTTAATGGCTGTCTGAAAGTACCCCGGGCANAGAGAGTTCACGCGAACACCCGATCGCGCAAGCTCCAGCGCCATGTTTTTGGTGAGCTGGTCAATCGCGACTTTCGACACATTGTAGTCGGCCTTGTGACTACCCGACACGTGACTGTAGATAGAGCCCGTATTCACTATGGTCCCGTTTCGCTGCTGCTTCATCCTTCGCGCCGCCGCCTGAGCTACCCGCCAAGCACCGGTTAGATTGACATCAAGAACAGGGCCCCAATCATCCTCAGTGGCATCCACAAAACGCAGCGGTGGATTCGCAATTCCCGCATTGTTTACCAGAATGTCCAGCCGTGAAAACTGCGAATCAAAGGTCTGGAAGGCCTCTTGGACACTTTCTCGTGATGTGACGTCCATGGCGATCGCGTCTGCCTTGGCGCCCTGCTCACGCAATTTTTTCACGAGATCTGTCAGCTTATCTGCACGCCGTGCCGCAACGACAACGTGAGCGCCGGCGCCCGATAACACCTCCGCAAAATGCGCGCCTAATCCACTGGACGCGCCTGAAACGAGCGCAATACGGTCTTTGAGCGAGAATAAACCCTCAAAATTGATACGGTGTGTCATGCAGTTTCCTATAAAAAGCGTGTGTCGTTGACTCGCTTCCATAACCGCAGAAATAGACGGTCTGCAGTCGCCTCANCGGCAAACCCCATCTTTTCCGCCAGCTTTTGTTTCCGNCGATANCGCACTTCAATGAGGTCTCGATCCGTCGACATNCGCTGCAGGTAACCATCGGAGGTGGATATCTCATCGATGAGGCCAACATCGATTGCCTGCTGTCCGTACCAAACCTCTCCCGTGGAAATCCTATCGATATCAACACCTTGCCGATTATCCGAAACAAACTGCTTGAATAAGCCGTGTGTGTCCTCTAACTCCGACTCAAATTTACGGCGTCCTTTATCGGTATTTTCAGCAAACATAGTGATGGTTCGCTTGAACTCCCCTGCAGTGAACTGCTCGACATCGACATCATTTTTCTTAAGTAAGCGATGGAAATTCGGCATCTGGGCGACGACCCCAATTGAGCCTAGAACAGCGAAGGGAGCAGCAAGAATACGATCACCGACGCAGGCCATCATGTAGCCGCCGCTCGCGGCCACCTTGTCCACGGCAATGACCAGCGTTACGCCTGCTTCTNTAACGCGACTCAGCTGGCTCGCTGCCAGACCGTAACCGTGAACAACCCCTCCGGGGCTCTCGAGCTTCAGTAAAACCTCATCCCCTGCTTGCACATTGGGGAGAACAGCCGATATTTCCTCACGCAAAGCCTCCACCTGTGAGGCCATCATGTCGCCCTCGAAACTCAAGACAAAGGTTCGTGGACGTTCGCTTTTTATCGCTGTTGTATCATCCGCGGACTTACTCACTTCCTTCGCACGGGCCTTATCCGCTTTCGATCGCTCTTTTTCGGCCTTTTTATCCAGCTTCGCGCGTGCCTTTGCCAATTCTTCGGTGTCAGACAGCTCCCTGATGGCTGCAGTGTATCCATCGAACCGATCATTAATCGATCGGACTTCGATAAAGCCTTCATCCGTGCCCTTACTTTTTTGTCCGGCACTNGCAGCGACCACCATAATGACGGCGATGATAGCCACAACGATNAGTAAGGTTTGTGCGGCGAAAAGCCCTAATTCGTATAAAAATTCCAAGAGTTACCCTTCTATTTAGTGATTGCCGCTTACGACAGCGACTTCAAAAAGCCGTTGATGAGTTGTCCCGCTATCGAAAACGGTGGCGGTACCGGGGGCAAATTATCCGCAGTACACCAAAGTGCGTCATCAATTTCTTCGGGATCGATGTTAATGTCCCCGCCACGCCACTTTGCCGTAAAGCCAAGCATGAGCTGCCCGGGAAANGGCCATGGTTGAGATCCATAGTATTCGATGTCTCCTACTTCGACTCCGACCTCTTCCATTACCTCGCGCCGCACGGCCTGTTCACAGGTCTCGCCAGGCTCTACAAAGCCCGCAAGACAACTGTAGAAACGTCTATTAGAGCCGACTCCTGCAGCAAGTAGAAGCTCCTCATCACGAGTTACCAACACAATGACACAAGGTGATAGCCGTGGATAAACACTCAAACCACAGGGCTCACAGGCACGACTTTGACCTTTATCCGCTAGTGAGGTTTCTCCTCCGCACCGGCCACAGTAACGATGGTCCCGCTCCCAGCAGAGCAGCTGATACGCCCGGCCAATGACGTCAAATTGCTCGGTTGGTATCCGTCCGATAAGTCCAAACAAATTACCGCTGGTGTACTTCATGACATCGAGATTCGCCGTCTCAACCACACAGGCATAGACCGGNCTGTCATCGAGAAACCCGACCGGTGTGATGTCTGTGACCCTCGTGAAGTCACTCATGAGCTGATCTAATGGCATGGGGGCGCCCGGAGCACCCATGAGCTCATTCACTAACTGACGTCCTTGAAACGCCCAAACGAGGTCGGTGGCNGTGGCCGCTGATGTCGGACGCATAAAATTCAACATAAGAAATTCAACATAAAGAGTCTCCTTTGACTCGCATACTAACGGTCTACCAGAACCCGGCCATGCGATCTGCGAACTGATTGGCAGGTAGACCAAAACGTCTTTTCATTATTCATTTTCTTCGTATAACCTGAAGGTAACATTAGTCGTCCACTCTCGGAGTGGACACGTATATCCCNCGGCGTTCTGGGCGCTCACATTACATTATAAAAGGACAACGTTGTATGAACACTGCGGTAGCTAACCCTTACTGGCAAAACTTCCTTGGGGCCTCCCCCGACTGGTATAAGAAGACGATTATTGCGTTTTTGATCCTCAATCCCATTTTGCTCTACGTCGCCGGACCGTTTATTACAGGCTGGGTGTTGATTGGGCAGTTCATATTCACGCTTGCCCTCGCCTTGCAGTGTTACCCCTTACAACCCGGNGGTCTGCTCGCGATCGAGGCTATTGCTATTGGGCTCGCCGACCCCCANACAGTATTCCATGAAGCGGAAGCTAATTTTGAAGTGATCTTGCTCCTGATGTTTATGGTGGCAGGCATCTACTTCATGAAGGAATTGCTGCTGTTCATTTTCACCAAAATATTGCTACGCGTTAGATCTAAGAAATTGCTCTCACTGCTTTTCTCGTTTGTTGCCGCCGTGTTGTCAGCCTTTTTGGATGCATTGACTGTGACAGCAGTTCTCATAAGCGTTGGTGTTGGCTTCTTTGCGGTGTATCACAAGGTGGCTTCAGGTACGGATTTTTATGACGCTCAGCACGATCACACGACGGACGATGCGGTTAAGGCTGAAAACGAAGCAGATCTCGAACAATTCAGAGCCTTTTTGCGAAGCCTGCTCATGCACGGCGCGGTCGGCACAGCGCTGGGCGGTGTGTGCACGCTAGTAGGTGAGCCTCAAAACCTCTTGATTGCGACCGTCGCCGGGTGGGAATTCATGGAGTTCTTTTGGCTGATGGCGCCCATCACCATGCCTGTTTTGGCTGCCGGGTTACTGACCTGTCTTTTCCTAGAGCAGANCAAAATACTGGGTTATGGAACCGAGCTTCCTCCGAGAGTTCGATCCGTTCTTGAGGACTTTCAAGCAAAGGAAAATGCCAAAGCAACACCAGCCTCCAACGCCCGATTGGTGATTCAGGCGTTGGTCGCAGTTGTTCTGGTCGTCGGTCTTGCCCTCCATTTGGCGGCGGTTGGCTTAATTGGTCTCATGATTATCGTCTTGCTGACAGCCTTCAACGGGATCGTTGAAGAACACAAGCTGGGTCATGCATTTGAGGAGGCTCTCCCCTTCACTGCCCTGCTGGTCGTATTTTTCGCCATTGTCGCGGTGATTCACGAACAACACCTGTTCTCTCCCGTTATCAACGCGGTTCTGGCAATGGAAAGCAGCGTACGACCCGCAATGTTCTTCCTAGCGAACGGTGTCCTGTCGATGATCTCGGACAACGTATTCGTCGCAACCGTTTACATCGGGGAGGTGAAGACCGCTCTGGATAACGGTGTGATCACGCGCGCTGAGTTCGACAAGCTGGCAATCGCAATTAACACGGGCACCAACCTACCCTCTGTTGCGACCCCTAACGGACAAGCCGCTTTCTTATTCCTGCTGACATCAGCGCTTGCGCCGCTGATTCGTCTCTCCTACGGGCGCATGGTTGTCATGGCGCTGCCTTACACCATTGTGCTCACGGCAGTAGGTCTGACTGCGGTTGTTTACACGCTCTGAGAAGTGGGTGGTGTGGCGTCACCGGCGCCACACTGCTCCGTTTTCTGCAATTTCGGATAACTGGTCCAAGCGAGATTCATGCGCTTTGGACTCGTCTTCGTTGGCGTAAATCACCTTCAACTTTGGCCTGTCAGCCGGTAATCGACGAATCGTTCCAGCGTTTCCCGAGGAGGAGCCTGTCGCATCGTCATCTGCCGACAAACCAAGCATCGTTTGCCCACCCGTCATCAACAGATAGACGTCGGCTAGAATTTCTGCGTCTAGTAACGCGCCATGCAGGGTTCGGTTACTGTTATCGACCGCGTAACGCTGACAGAGCGCATCTAGATTGTTTCGCTGACCCGGATGCTTTGTCCTGGCCAACTGGAGGCTATCAGTGATCTTGCACTCCGATGCCACTAGGCGTGTGTCTGTATTGATTAACTTGAGTTCAGCGTCAATGAACCCGACATCGAACGGTGCATTGTGAATGATCAGCTCTGCGCCTCGAATGAAGTCCATAAACTCATCCGCTATTCGTGAGAAAACGGGCTTATCGGCCAGAAATTCTTCGGTAATCCCGTGAACTTCCAGGGCTCCCTGATCGATCGCCCGCTCGGGTTTGATGTACTGGTGGTAGTGCCGACCTGTGAGTTTCCTATCGACGATTTCAACACAGCCAATTTCAATAATTCTATGGCCTTGGCTTACTTCAAGGCCTGTTGTTTCTGTGTCCAGTACTACCTGACGCATGCTAGGCGGCTCCCAGTTCGTCCATCGCTAAGTTCGCCAACCCGTCGGCGCGCTCGTTTTCCGGGTGTCCGGCATGACCTTTTACCCACCGCCACTCGACCTGATGTCGTAGGCACTCGGCATCCAGCCTTTCCCACAAGTCCTTGTTTTTCACAGGCTTCTTAGCCGCCGTTTTCCAACCGTTTGCCTTCCAGTTTCGTATCCACCGGGTAATACCGTCTTTGACGTAGGTAGAGTCAGTAGTCAGGACAACCGCACACGCCTCCGTCATCGCCTCGAGGGCACAAATTGCCGCAAGCAATTCCATGCGGTTATTGGTGGTACTTTCCTCTGAGCCTCGAAGTTCTCGCTCGTGGTCACCAAATCGGAGCACAGCGCCCCACCCTCCCGGGCCAGGGTTACCGCGACACCCCCCGTCAGTGAATACCTCAACTGTTTTCATTAAAGGGGTTACTTCCAGAGCGTTGATGCGTCTCCGCGCCCACAGCGGGTCTCGACACAGGAATAGGAACCAGGCGTGGTCTGACCCGTCGGCGCTGAAGTCCTTTGATGCCTGCACCTACTTGTTTCTTAGCATGCATGACGAAAGCACCGCCCATAGGTACACGGTGGTCAATCAGCCAATCATCAAGCCGTGCCATCCAGCGAAAGAGCGAACCTTTGCCGATTGGTCGTAAAACGAGTTTGTGCTTGGGCTTGTCCACCTGAAAGTTAAGCAGTGACAGCCAGTCCATCAATTTGGGGATGCGCTCTAAATGAAGGTCGCGCCACTTCCTCGGGGAAATGAATCGAGCCATTAACCAACCCAGGCCAAAGAAACTCTCCGGATTGAACCCTACAATGATCACATTGCCGTTGGGAACGAGTATGCGATGGATTTCTCTCAGCACCTGATGGGGCTCACCTGCCACCTCGAGACTGTGAAACACCACGACTGTATCAATCGTCTCGGTGCCAAAGGGCAGCCACTCGTCTGTGCAAACAACACTTTGCGCCCCTTCAACGATAGCGCCATCGCTAGAGGCCACCAGTTTGTTCTGTGAGTGCGCGACATCCTTTATCGAGAGATCCGGCGGCACGCCCAGAAATAGCGTGTGATAGCCAAATAAGCGCTCTAGCTGACTGTCTAGCTCGTCAACAACTTGCTGTCGCAACCGGCGNCCCACAGGCGCCGACGTGTACCACTCATGCAAATGGTCTCGAGTTGTGAGGTGGTGCTTTTTGTTGGCTTGATTTCCCATGCGTCAAGGGTATCGTTTCCCGAGTTGACTGCAAATAGCTTACGTAGCGAGAAATCCTATGAATATCACCCCCATTTCTGCGTTTTCCGACAATTACATCTGGATGATCGTCCATGAAGGCAGAGCCGCAGTCGTTGACCCGGGCGATCCGGCGCCGGTGCTTAAGGCTCTGGAGGAGCAAAGACTGACACTCGATACGATTATCATCACCCATCATCACTTTGATCACACGGGCGGTGTCGCCGCGCTGAAAAGCGCTACCGGGTGCCGGGTTATCGGCCCCAACAACCCAAAAATAGTTGGCATTGACGAGACCATGATCGAAGGGACTCAGGTTACGGTTCTTGGGTATGACTTCCAGGTCATGGAAGTACCCGGGCACACGTTAGATCATATCGCCTACTACAACGCGAANGATGAGACGTTATTCTGCGGTGATACCCTCTTCGTGGGCGGCTGCGGTNGGGTATTTGAAGGCACCTTTCCCATGATGCAGCAATCGCTGGCGAAATTGAGCGATCTACCCGACGCGACCAAAGTTTTTTGTACCCACGAATACACACTGGCCAATCTCAGCTTTGCTCGCAAAGTTGAACCGATGAACGCTGATTTACTGGCTCATATTGAGATCTGCGAGCAGCGACGTGACGATGATTTACCCACAGTGCCCTCGACCATTGGTCAAGAGCTGCGTATTAATCCCTTCCTACGCTGGCACTCCCCCGCCGTCATCGAGCAACTCAAAGAGAAAGGACGCCACACCGGTGATGCTCCAGCTGAAGTCTTTGGTGCAGTGAGAGGCTGGAAGGACGAGGGCTAGCGTTTAGGCAGAAACCTGCGTGGTTTTTTAAGATTTAAGGCTAACAAACCGCTGGCCGTAAGTTTCAGGGTCTTGCTCGACCCTAAGCCGGAAGNTCGTGCAGCACGGCCAGCGCTGAGAAATAGAGCGCCATACGGGTTTCAACCACATCCCGGTGATGAGATTTATCGTAGCGCTGCATCGCAGATCGATATGTTATGAGTTGATCACGATATCGAGCAGCCTCTTCACTAAAGAAGTCAGAAAGTGATGCCTCGCCGGCCGGTCGGCTTGTCTTGTAATCGATTATCCAGCGGATACCTGTTTGCTTATCGATGAAGGTACGATCAACCACAATCTGCCTCTGATCCTCTGCCACAAAAAGCGCCAGTTCTGCCTGTGCATCCTGATGATGGGCAGATAACATCCAGCGCCCCGCGTCGTCTTGAAGCACANGGTTTACATCAGAAACCAACGAGGAAAGCTCGTCGGTGATATCGTTACTAGGACTTGAAAGCTCAGTTAATTGAAATCTAAGTGCTCGCCTGACGAACTCGGGGCATTCACTCGGCAGCTGACCTTGATTCGCCAGTAACTCGAGGCCTCGATGTAACGCGGTTCCGTAGCGTCGACTACTTAGATTTCCAGATCTGAGGGCTGATGCAGCAGGAAGGTCGATTTTCTCGCTCGTCAATGTGTCCGGCGTTTCGACAACGCGCAAGAGATGACGATTCGTCTGAACTTCCTCAATGTCATCCACACTCTCGTGCGTTTGATGAAACTGAACGTGAGGAGCGATAGAGCAAAAGGTTGACCAAAAACTACCGGAGTTTCTGGGCGGCCATTGTGACTCGGAAGACAAAGTAGCTGTCAGCCTGCAACTCTCTCTCGCTCGAGTAATGCCCACGTAGTAAAGACGGATGAGCTCCTGGGCTTCCTTGCGCTTGTTGAGAAAGCCTAGGTACTCGTAAAGCGTATCCGAAGCGTCGGACGCTGGTTTTGCTGCAATTAACAGACCATGTCGGTCATCCCGATTCCACCTCAGCAGGGGCTTTTGACTCGATCGTCCTGATTTACCTGCTCCGACAATGAATACATGATCGAATTCGAGCCCTTTGCTCCGATGCAAGGTCATCAGCTCAACCCGCGCCGAAGCAGACTCGATCGTCGCGTGTTTTGTCTGCAGCCAGGTCGTCAAACGATCCGCATCNAGTCCAGCACCCTCGATTTCCTGCTCTCGCAGTTGGTGAAAGAAAGCGCGAACATCAGGCCTCTCTTCTCTGGGCAAAATACGGTCTCCACCCAATCGTTTCCAGGTCTCCTCAACCCAGTTAACGAGGTTTAGCCGATCGCGCTTTGCCTCCGCCCACTGAAGCGCCATGAGGGCAAATAAACTCCGTTTTTGACCATCCGTCGATAAACCCGCAGTACCCTCTGATATTTGCTCAACCAAGGCATCCAATGAAAGCCTCGCGAGTAAGGGCGACAACACGCCCAAGTCCTTGAGTGTCATCCCCACCATAGGACTGCGCAACAAAGCTATCAGTGCAACGGTATCCGCTGGATTGGCTAAAAAGCGTGTTAGAGACACGAGATCCATCACCGCGGCTCTGCGGGCAAAAGAGGTCAGATCTGACCCGACGATATCGATCCCATTATCGCGAAGCATCCTCGAAACTGGCTCCAGAGAGGAACGGGTTCTTGCAAGCACACCGATAGTACTGTCAGACGATTGACTGAGGAGATCACAAATCTTCGAAAATACGAAGGTAGTCTCCCTGTCCTGTTGGTCTGGAAAGTTATGAATTTCAACGGCCTGTCCACGGCCGGGAGATCGCGCCGCTTCTGCTAAGGTCATCGGAACAACACCGAGTCGGCGATCTCCATGTTCAGGGACAATTGAAGCGAACTGCTGGTTTACCCAGTCAATCACGCCCGCTTGAGAGCGGAAGTTGCGTGAGAGTGATCGATCATTAAGCTTTAACCCCGCAATACCCTCCTCCCTTGCTTTAAGAAATAGGCCCACGTCTGCGTAACGGAACCCGTAAATACTTTGCATCGCATCGCCCACAATAAATAACGTGCGCGGATGCTTGGGACTCGTATAGTTGTGCTCCGACCAGCCTCGGCAAAGCTTCTCAATCAAGCGAAACTGTCCTTGGGATGTGTCCTGAAACTCGTCTACCAGAATGTGGCTGAGCTGATAATCGAGCCTGAGCGCAAGATCTGTAGGCTCGTCATCAGTTCCGAGCGCAGCGTCAGCTGACATAGCAATGTGGGTGTGATCAACCACTCCCTTCGCACGGAAGACGGTAAGTAATTGAGCGGCGAGCGTGGGCAAGACACGCGATAAGTGAAGCACCCCTTGCCATTCTTGGTCATCGCTTTGCGTGTTTGGCAAATAGGTAATTTCAATTAATAAATCCAACCATTCTGTGTGTTGTTCCAGCTCGGACAGGAGCCCAAGAACCTCATCTTTCGCTGTTTGATCAACCTTGGCTTGAAAGCCATTATTTTTGTCGAGACGTTTTCTGGGTTTTTCTTCTCCAGTCAGAATCCATCGAATCACCCACTGCCAGCTGCCAAGCTGATTTGCGTCCGTGCTCAATTGGATAGGCCCTGGCGGGATATCAACCTTATGAGGCTCAACGAGGCCACTTTCGACGTACGTTCTCAGTCGGGTGATAGCCGCATTCGCCTGTTTCTCTAGGTCAGACAGCCAATTCGTGTCAATCATCCGTGTAAGCGCTGTCAGGCGCTCACAGATGACCTGGTGGACTGTCACTGTAAGTTGATGGCTGGCGCCATTTGGGTCGTTATGCTGTCCCAGTTCGGGCAACCAATCGGCCCGGCGCCCAAGCAACTCGACCAGTAGTTCCGCGCAGCGCTGCCAGTTGTTATCCATACTTAGCAGTAATTGACGTAAGGCTTCGCCTCGACTCGATCCTTCCCCGATGAGGTCATACAGTTCCGAGGTGGCCTTCTGATAGAGCGGCAGAACATCATCGGTTACCATGATACCGCCCCCTAGCCCACTCAATATGGGCATGACACGATTTAACTGCGCCGCCAATCCATCGATCGTACGTACGTTTAAACTCTCAGCAGTCAAGCTCCAGTTCAACGTCTGTGCATGCGCTAAGACCGCGTCTGCGAGTGAGTGTGTGCGTGCCTCGTGTTCATTTTCTGGCTGAAAGCCCTGCTCAGCTGATTGCAGTGCCTCCATTACGCGTTCACGCATCTCTGCCGCGGCCTTACGGGTAAAGGTAATGGCCAGCACCTGCTCTGGTCGATCAACCGTAACAAGCAACGCGAGAACCCGNTGTGTCAGCAGACTTGTCTTACCTGAACCAGCGGGAGCGGTGACACAAAAGCTTCTTCTGGTGTCCAGGACCTCGTGTCGAATGTCTGAGTCACTCATCCGTCGACTCCTCTCCAGCGTCCCAATCAGACGCCACGTGAGCGCGACAAATGGCCGTGTAATGGCAATACCGACAGCTGCTGGGCGATGGTGTAGGAGTCACACTGCCACCTACAAAGGCCCGCACTAAAGCCGTGAGGTCGGTTAGCCATTGCTCTTTAAGGTCAGCTAGCCCCGTTATACCGGTTCGATCCATAGCCTTCTTACTTTTCTTATCGGCATCGCGCAATCCAATGTCCGCGCCCAGCGTCAAATAGCCCGGCTCAGTTACCGACACCTGGCCAATAGCGATTGTTTCCACGTTAGCGATGACTTGGCTGTAACAGGGTAGCTGGGGCGATTTAACCGGGCTTAGGGACCAATCCGTTACCGCCTGCGCTGCGCTCGACTTGTAATCAATGACAATCCGCTGACCCGTGCTCAATAGGTCTACTCGATCAACTTTCAAGGACAAACTGAGTCCCTCACACCCCCACTCGAGAGGCGTTTCCTTTAACTCTATGGTGAAGTCGGTGTCCCTGCTTTTCTCCACCTCAAGCCAGGCAGCCAAAATGGTTTGTAACCGTTGCCGCTCCAGATCCAAGGCAGGCAGCCCTACCCGCTCACGAACCGATGCTTTTAAGCCTCGCACAGCGTCATCAGCTGCTTTTTCGATACGTTCTGCGCCCGCTACTGCATTTATTGCCTTGATTTGATCGCTACTGGTCAGCGAGGTGAACAGGTGTTTTAGCGCTTCGTGGAGCACCCCACCTCTCTCACCAGATGTAAGACCGTCGGCTTCATCTTCCAGGGGTCTTATTCCCAGTTTGTGGCTTAGGTGTGCCTTTAAGGGGCAAGACGCTTGTTGCTCGAGTAGCGATACACCCCCTGATTGCTGGTTGGGTAGCCTGGTAGTTAATCCAGCAGGTTCATCGATCCATTCCAGTGGTGTACCCGCGCTTTCTTGACTATCAGTTTGCGCGGGTGTTTTTCCCTCCGTATCGACATAGCAGAGTCGACTGGGCAGTTTTGGCGTACCGTCAGCAACTCGGTGGTAGGTACACGAAACCTTTCCTGAAACACTCAGTTGCCCAATAAGTCGCGACGCGAGCAGGTAATGCGCCTCCTCAGTGAGTTTACTTATCTTGTGAGCGCGACAGATCTGCCAAGGAATAAAGCTCAAAGAGCCGGGATTGGCCGGTAAGGATTCGGAGGTGGCGCCAACCAAGCGGACTGCGTCAAAGGACAAGCCCGTGGTATCGCCCAGTGCCATTACCTGCAACCTCCCCACGTCAGTCTTTGGCTGAAACAGCTTTTCCGACAAAACGGACCTGAAGCGCGTGAGAAAGAGCGCAAGTGAGTACGGCTCAGTATCGAGCGAGTTGGCTTCGATCTCATCGAATACCCCATCAACCAGCTCTAACTGCTGATATTCCACAGAATCCAGCCCAGAGGCCGATGGCCAGCCCGCGGTCTGCAGAAGGGACAAAACTTGTTCTCTCCACTCAGAGGCAGGCAAACGCACAGACGACAGTCGATCCACTCGTGCTTTGGACAAGGCGCTGTTCATAGCGCCGCTAGGTGCCACTTTCCCTAAGGCTTCCAGCACATGTCGAAGCTCAAACAATCGCCGTTTAGAGTTGAATAGATAAGCGATCGTACCGCCCTTNTCATTCTGGTCACTGTCTGGCCAGCCAAAAAACGGTGAGCGAAGTAGCGCCGTAACATCAGAACGACTCAAGTCCTGAACCATCAGTCGAAGGAGCAATAGTGCATCCCGAAACATGGGCACTTTGGCTAGCTCAATGCCGCGACTGAAGTTAACTGGAAGATCCGTAAAAACCTGATCAGAACTACCGAATAACGCACGCAGCTCATGCTCTAGCAGTGGTCTATCACGCTGATAGTCGGCCAGAATAATAGCGCTATTAGTACCGCTCTCATGCTGACGAAGGCCCCAGTTTGCTGCTGCCGCTATCTCCACTTCGCGGGTTGAAAATGCGGTCGTGGACACCCCTCTTTCGATCGCTTCGGAATGAAACCAGCGGGTCACCAAGAACCGGCTTGACAGTGCCCTCTCAATCGAAGGCGCAGGTGCCTCTTCCGATAGAAACCATACTTCGTGAAGCTTCTCAGCCGCCTCTTTGGCTATCAGCTCGGGGATGTCTTCAGGTAGAACCCAGCCTTCCTGCTTTAAGCGGATGTCCACGCGATCGAGCCACCTCAGGAAACAGGCCGTGTCAGACTCCGAATTAAAAGCCGCACGCACCTGCTCAGACGCCATTGGAATGCAGTACTCCTTGAGTGCCGATCGACATCGTGCAGCAAGCGCAGCCGCGGCCTCGGGCTGCAGCAGACTAAAGGCGCTATTCTGCGACTCATACTTGGAGATAACCTCTCGCCAGAGAGCATCTACTTCAGAACCGACGAGTAAACGTCTGGATGTATCAGCCGTCTCAGCGTTTTGTCGCCATACCTGACGAACCCAGGCATCCAGCGAAAGAATGTTAGGAAAACGTGACACTGGCGAGCGGTATTGCGCAGTCTCGTTGATGAGATGGCGTGCCAAGCGCTGCGTGGCTGTAATCACGGTAATGCCATCGCCGAGCGCGTTCGAAATACTGGCGATGTCCGGCAGGGGCGATACAGCTGAAATAGTCATGAGGACGTTATACAGCAAGCCTCGAGGCGATTAAATTGCGAATCCTTAGATCGTCCTCATGACTACTTGACCGGTTCGGGGTATGCTCCGCTCTCATTTTTTTGCGCCCATAGAAGTTCATGACTAAGTCAACCATCCACAATGTCAATGTCGCGTCACAGCAGGCTCTCACTGCCCCTGCGGCGCTTCGCTCATCTGTGCCCGTCGATGAGTCAGTATTCGCCTTTGTCCGTGAGTCTCGCGAGATCGTCAGTAACATTCTTGATCGTACCGACCATCGCTTAATGGTGGTGGTTGGCCCCTGCTCGATACATGATCGCGACGCAGCTATTGATTACGCAACAAGGCTGAAGGCCTTGTCAGACGACCTTAACGACACGCTCTATATCATCATGCGTGTTTATTTTGAGAAGCCGAGAACGACCACCGGATGGAAAGGCCTGATCAACGATCCGGCATTAGATGACTCGTTTGATATTGAGGCGGGGCTCAAGCTGGGTCGAACCCTGCTTCGTGACCTGCTTGCCATGGGACTACCAACCGCTACTGAGGCACTCGACCCCATCACACCCCAGTATCTCCAGGACTTAATCTGCTGGTCGGCGATCGGTGCACGAACCACTGAGTCGCAGACTCACCGGGAAATGGCGAGTGGCCTGTCGTCAGCCGTCGGGTTTAAAAACGGAACGGACGGTAGTCTTGACGTCGCCATCAATGCGCTTAAGTCGGTGAAACACCCCCACCGTTTCCTTGGAATTAACTCTGAGGGGGTCGTTTCCATCTTTGAGACCCGAGGCAATCCCTACGGGCACGTCGTCCTTCGTGGCGGTAGTAATGGCCCCAACTACGACAGCGTTAATATTGCGAAATGTGAAGCAGCGCTTACGCAAGCGGGCCTTCCCTCCAACATCATGGTGGACTGCAGTCACGCCAATTCCAGTAAAGATCACAACGTGCAACCCCTAGTGACCCGCGATATCAGCAATCAAATACTGAAAGGGAATAAGTCCATCGTTGGACTCATGCTCGAGAGTCACTTGCACGCGGGCCGCCAGGACATTCCAGCGGATTTGAGTGACCTTCAGTACGGCGTGTCGGTCACAGACGCCTGCATGGATTGGACCACGACGGAGGACAGCCTTAGGGAACTAGCCAATGGCTTGCGATCCACCTTGCGGAGCCGGCAGGAATCCTAGTAGTAGGCGTTGCTGCGGTCGGTATGGTCGGTCATATCCCTAACACCGGCCAATTCAGGAATTTGCTCGGTTAGGGTTTTCTCGACACCATCCTTCAAGGTGATACTCACCGCACTACAACCCTGACAGCCGCCACCAAAGCGCAAAATGGCGAAGTTATCGTCAGTCACCTCGACAAGGGAAACATCCCCGCCATGTGCGGCTAGCGAGGGGTTTACTTCGTTGTATAGCAAGTAGTTTATGCGGTCCTCAATCGGGCTATCCGCGTCAACGCGAGGCATTTTGGCGTTGGGCGCCTTGATGGTGAGCTGCCCCCCCATTCGGTCCTTTGCGTAATCCACCACGGCGTCTTCNAGGAAGGGAATACTTCGGCTTTCTATCCATGCATTGAAGTGTTCGAAATCATGCTGCTCATCACTCGCCTGCATGTCGCCTTCTCGACAGTAGGCAATGCAGGTTTCAGCGCGTGGTGTGCCGGGATTATTGATAAAAACCCGAACACCCAAGGCATCAGCCTGCTTATCCAACAGCTCTTTCAAATACACGCGTGCTGACTCGGTAATGGTGACCATGTGTTCCTCCATCTGACCCCGCTAGAGTATCAGATATCACGAAAAAAATTCTTACACTTGCATTGCAGCTAAAAAAAATAGAAGTTCAGAATCAGGGAGGGGTTATGTCATCCAAGTTCAAACGGGTACTGCAGAGCACGTTAGCAGCCGCATTTGGCGTGCAAAGTCAGAAAAACCGGATACAGGACTTTGAGGAAGGACACGCCGGCTGGTTCATACTGGCCGGCGTGATGTTTACTGTCGTGTTCGTCGCCACGGTATTAACCGTGGTAAACCTTGTGCTGCCTTAAGCAGGCAGCCCTGAAAGCCACTCGACAACGCTCAGTACCGCCACCGATACAATTACGACCGCAACGACGGCATCTGCCGTACTATCGTCTAGACTACTTTTTGCCATAAATCCCCCAGAAAACAATAAGTTGAGAGGCAGGCTTAGAGCGCTGCCTCAAGCTCAGGTAATGCTGCAAAAAGATCTGCAACCAACCCATAATCGGCGACCTGGAAAATAGGTGCATCCTCGTCCTTGTTGATGGCAACGATGACCTTACTGTCCTTCATGCCTGCGAGGTGTTGGATTGCACCGGAGATGCCGACCGCAATATACAGGTCGGGCGCTACGATTTTACCCGTCTGACCCACCTGGTAATCGTTGGGTACGAACCCAGCATCAACGGCAGCTCGCGATGCGCCGATGGCAGCGTTCAACTTGTCTGCAATACCTTCGAGCATCGAGAAGTTATCGCCGTTCTGCATACCGCGCCCGCCCGAGATGACGACAGATGCCGATGTGAGTTCAGGTCGGTCAGATACCGCCACCTCTTCGCCAACGAAGCTGGAAACACCTGCATCGTGAGCACCATCAACCGCCTGTACCGAGGCACTNCCGCCCTCAGCAGGTACTGCATCAAAAGCAGTCGTTCTTACAGTGATTACCTTCTTGGCATCCGAGCTCTTCACAGTAGCAATAACGTTACCTGCATAGATGGGCCGCTCGAACGTATCCGCATCGATAACCGCTGTAATATCGGAAATCTGCGCTACGTCTAACAAGGCGGCGACTCTAGGCATTACATTCTTTCCGTTGGCGGTCGCAGGGGCCAAAATCGCATCATAGCCCGCGGCAACATCAGCGACTGCCAAACTCACGTTCTCCGCAAGCTGGTTTTCATAAGCGGCGTTGTCTGCAAGAAGTACCGAGGCCACTCCTAGAACGGACGCCGCAGCNTCAGCCGCTGCCTGGCAGCCACTGCCGACAACCAATACGTCGATATCGCCGCCCAACTGCTGTGCGGCTGCTACCGCATTCAACGTTGCGGCTTTTAACGATTGATTATCGTGTTCAGCAACAATTAATGTCTTCATGAGATCACCTTNGCTTCGTTCCTGAGCTTATCTACAAGCTGCTCAACTGATTCAACTTTAATACCTGCTGATCGTTCCGCAGGAGGCTTAACACCAACCAGGGTAACGTGCGACTGAATATCAACGCCTAANTCAGCTGGTGAAACGGTTTCAAGGGGCTTCTTTTTCGCCTTCATGATGTTNGGCAAAGAGGCGTAACGAGGCTCATTCAAACGCAGGTCTGTGGTTACCACAGCAGGTAGCTTGAGCTCGACCGTCTGGAGTCCACCGTCAACTTCACGTGTGACCTGAACCGTTCCGTCACCAATATTGACCTCGGATGCGAATGTGCCCTGCCCCATACCTGTTAATGCGGCAAGCATTTGCCCCGTTTGGTTGTTATCACCGTCGATAGACTGTTTACCCAGAATAATCAAATCAGGCGATTCCGAACCAATCACTCCCTTCAGGAGCTTCGCTACTTCCAGCGGCTCCGGGCGACCTTCAGCCTCGACGTGAATNCCGCGGTCAGCTCCCAGAGCAAGGGCTGTACGAATCTGCTCTTGGCAACTTTTGTCGCCAATAGACGCAACAACAACTTCAGACGCTGTGCCTGCTTCTTTGAGGCGCACCGCTTCCTCAACTGCAATCTCACAGAATGGGTTTATCGCCATTTTGACATTGTTCAACTCTACGTCAGAGCCGTCCGCCTTGGCGCGCACCTTNACGTTGTAGTCAACAACGCGCTTAACTGCGACGAGTACTTTCATAGTATCTCCACTGAAAGTTAGGGTGTTTGAAATTCTTAGTGATCAGAGATCATTTTGTTGCCCGCATGAGTACACCTACGAGGCGCGATACTTTAACATACCGCGAGTTCAAAATAGGTATAGTTGGCTCATATTTTGTGTCGATTTAGCCTATTGCAATAGTTAATTGGAGGTGACTAGTGGAACGCGAATCCATGGAATTTGATGTTGTGGTTGTTGGGGCTGGACCTGCGGGTCTGTCGGCAGCCATTAAACTCAGTCAACTGGCTCAGGAGCAGGAACGCGAAATCAGCGTCTGTGTCGTTGAAAAAGGGTCAGAAGTGGGAGCCCACATCCTGTCAGGTGCCGTTCTCGAAACGACAGCACTCGATGAGCTCCTGCCTGACTGGCGATCAATGGGTTCACCGCTGAAGACTGAAGTGAGCGAAGACGTCTTCTACTACTACACGTCAGGCAAGTCGGCTGCGCAAATCCCGAACCTGTTCCTGCCGGCGCCCGTTCACAATGACGGCAACTACATCGTATCCATGGGTAATGTCTGCCGATGGCTCGCTGAGCAAGCGGAAAACATGGGCATCGAAGTCTACCCAGGCTTTGCCGCCGCCGAAGTGCTATTCAACGACGATGGCTCCGTAAAGGGCGTTGCCACAGGCGATATGGGCATTGGTGCCGAAGGTGAGCAAAAAGACTCCTACATGCCAGGTATGGAGCTGCACGCAAAATACACACTATTCGCTGAGGGATGTCGTGGACATCTCGGTAAGGAATTGATCGCACACTTTGGACTTGATGACGGTAAAGACCCTCAACATTACGGTATTGGTATCAAAGAAGTCTGGCAGATCAAACCCGAATTGCATGAAGAAGGTAAAGTNATTCACGGGCTTGGGTGGCCGCTGTCTGAGAGTGGTTCATCTGGCGGTGCGTTCATGTATCACGCTGAGAATAACGAGGTGTACCTTGGCTTGATTACCGACCTCAACTACTCGAATCCGCATGTCAGCCCGTTCGAAGAGTTTCAGCGCTGGAAGACGCACCCCAAGACAGCAAAATACCTTGAGGGCGGGGAGCGCCTTGCCTATGGTGCGCGAGCACTGGCCAAAGGCGGACTTAACTCTCTGCCTAAAATGCATTTCCCGGGTGGGCTCATCATTGGTTGTGACGCGGGCACTCTGAACGCGGTCAAGATCAAAGGGAATCATACCGCGATGAAGAGCGGCATCCTGGCAGCCGAAGAGGTAGCGGCAGCGTTGCTCTCCGAAACGCCGGCGACTGACCTCGTCGGTTTTGAACAGCGTGTTGCTGCTTCGTGGTTGGGCAAGGAACTGAAAGCCAGCCGCAACTTTGCGGGTTACATGCACACGTTCGGGGCACTTCTTGGATCAGCCGCTGTTTGGTTTGATCAGACCATTATGCGCGGCAATATGCCCTTCACATTGCGGGATAAGAAACCTGACCATGCGTGCCTTAAACCCGCGGCATCGTCTAAGAGAATGGAGTATCCGAAGCCCGACAATGTACTGACATTTGATCGCCTATCATCGGTGTTCTTATCGAACACCAATCATGAGGAAGATCAGCCCTGTCATTTACAACTCGTAGACAACTCAATTCCGATTCAGGTCAATCTACCGACCTACGATGAGCCCGCTCAGCGTTATTGTCCAGCTGGGGTATATGAAGTGATTACCGATGGTGATGAGCCGCGCTTTCAGATCAACGCTCAAAACTGCGTTCACTGTAAGACCTGCGACATCAAAGATCCGTCGCAAAATATCCGCTGGGTGACGCCTGAGGGCTTGGGTGGACCCAACTACCCCAATATGTAATGCGAAGCCTCCCTGCTTTAGCGCGCTTGGGTTAAAGCAGGGAATACTTCTGCCCCCCACTTTCGACGCATCCGTCGTCGTCTGCCATGTCCACTAAGCGATACCATGCCGCGCGTGTAAACAGTGCGGTCAGGTTATGAGGTAAGGATATAAAAGCGGCTCCGCCTGCGGCAGGCTCGGGTGTAAGCCCGGTCTCATCATCGAGGTAGAAAACGCCACCTGAGTTTAAGATCAAGCCCAGACGATCATCGCCTGTTGGGGCGTTATCAATGCGCGNTGCNTCAACAACCATAAGCGGATGCAATGCAACCGATACTTCCACCTTTTCCACCGGNGTTACAAGATAATAACCACCNTCTTCTTCGCGTCTTAACAACCCNGCGAACAGTGCAACCAACTCTACACGCTTGATTTCGGAGCCTTCATGGAACCAGCGTCCGTCGCGATCAATAGCAATATCGACGTAACCACAATTGGTTGGATTCCACTGATCAAGAGGATACGGCTGGCGGCCGTTGACGCTGCCAGCAAACATCGCTGGCGACTCGTTGGTNGCTGAGACAGNTCCCGCAGTTCGNACGAGTCGCGCAAAGGCGTCNTCAGCCACGAAAAAGTCCCCTAGCGTATAACAACGTCACCTCGTCGTTTTAAATCCGCCATGAATTCCTGCCGCAGTAGCGATGCACTGACGTCGGATACCTCTCGGAGCAATGCGTCTCTTTCGACACNCACCATCGTGTCTTCGCGACCCGCCTGAGTTCTCGCCAGCTGAACNAAGGCATAGCTTTCGTCATCGAGCCGCACNGCACTGACAGTCTCAGTATCCGCAGAACGTTTGCTAAATGCAGACTGCAACACAGACGAGGGCAAGTTGACATTTTGTCGAGTAGCCGCCAACTCAACACGCCATTCATAGCCTTTTGCAGTTGATATGGCTTCGAGCGTCTCACCAGCNGCNAGCGACGCATTGACCTCATCGACCAGTGTGGTCATAGCGCGATCCTGTGCCTCAGAGGTGAGTTGCGCTGAAATGCTACTNCGCACCTCAGCCAAGGGCTTCGTNCCCTCTGGGAGCTGCTCCTTGACTGCCAACGCCACAAAACGACTGCCTGACAACTCTATGACATCGCTGTTATTGGCATCGACTAGGACATCATCCGAAAACGCGGCAGTGCGCAGTGATGCCTCGGAAAAAAGCCCTTCACCCTGGTCTCGGGAAAACGGCTGCGATGTTGCTATAACGAGGCCCAGCTCCTGGGCTGCTGCCTCAAGCCCGCTTGAGGTGAAGACAAGCTCCCGGAGTTCATCAACTGCAATTAATAAATCGCGCTGCGTTTGTGCTGTTTGAAGGCTTTCCGTGATTTCTGCTCTTAGAAGCTCGTCTGGAACCTGCTCCGCCGCGGAGCGACTCTTGACCAGGATAAAGTGGGTGCCTGCATCGGTCGTCACCGCTGTAGAAATGCCGCCGACCTCTAAGTTGGCAATAGCCTCCTCCATGGCATCCGGAAATACCGAACCATCGGTAAAACCCAGGTCTCCACCAACGAAGGATGAGCCAATATCATCGGATGCATCGGCCGCGATAGCAGCGAAGTCTTCATCTGCTTGCAGTCGTGCGCCCACNTCATTAATACGCTCAGCATACGCCTGATCGGTCTCATCGTCGTTCTGAACCAATAAGATGTGAGCCACTTCTGACTGCGCCTCTGTTTCGTAGTCAGCCAACGCGTCTGCAAGCTGCGTTTGGAGCTCGGCTTCATCGACCGGCAGCACGAACTGGCTTGGGTTTAACTCGACAAACTCGACGGTCAGCCGTTCAGGCTGAGCGAATAGCGCTTTATTCGCTTCATAGTATTCGCTAATCGCCGTGTCAGTGACTTGGTACTGGCTGGACAGTGCAGTGTCAGGTATTACCAGAAAACGCACATCGCGTCGCTCCACGACCACATCAATAGCGGCTTTTGCCTCCACCGACGTAATAAAGTCCGCGTCTCCAATGATCGATTCCAACTTAACGAGTTGATCAGTACCACTCTGCTCTGCCCGATACTGGTCCGTGGTGAGCCCATTTGAGCGCAAGATATCGCGGTAGTAATCGGCGGAGAAGCTACCGTCAACTTCAAACGCTGGATTACTAATGATGCTACGGCGTATCGCTTCAGGTGAAGCAGCAATGCCTAGGGAAACCGCATAGTCCTCAAGAAGAGCGCGATCAACTAGATTATTTAAAACACCGGGACGCAGGAGATCATCATCCAGTAAGCTCGGATCCAGTTGATCGCCGTAGATCTCGGTCAATTGGCGACGCTGTTGTTCAATCGCAAATTGAAGCTCATTAAACGAGATTTCGCGATCATTGACCTTGGCTGCCCCTGATTGAGCTCCGCCAAACGTCAATGACTCGGCTCCCGTAAGCACAAACGACAATACAATTAACCCGATGATCACCAAAACCCATGGGCTCTTTGCGCCCTCTCGCATGCTCTGAAGCATTAGATTTACCCTGCTATTACCTTGAAGTATTTATNNGCCACAAAAAAAGGCGCACTAGGCGCCCTTTTAACTCTCAGCCCCAGCTGAGATTTTACACTATTACGAGTTGCAAGCGTCCTTCAACGCCTTACCCGCTTTGAAGCCNGGTGTGTTAGATGCAGCAATCTTGATCGTCTCACCTGTGCGAGGGTTACGACCGTCACGCGCCGCGCGTGGCTTCACAGAAAACGTCCCGAAACCTACTAGAGATACGCTGCCACCTTTCGAAAGCTCCGAAGTAATGGCTGCAACTGCTGCGTCGAGGGCACGNCCCGCCGCTGCCTTAGGGAGATCTGCTTCTGAAGCGATAGCATCAATTAGTTCATTTTTATTCACGATAAATCCTCGTTGTATGCTTTAGGAAAATGCCTGAAACTNANGTCCAGCCTACCGATGCGGACATANGTGGTCAATCAAGAAATGTAAAAATTTCTTAATTTTTTCGTCCAAATGGACTTAAATCGCGTCAATGCGACGTCGCTCTCGCCTCTCCTTCATCCTGGCCCTCTGAAGCGGCCACTTTTTCATCTCGGGTACCGGCTAGATACTCATCGTCGGTTAGCGGTTGAGGCGATGCTTCCAAAGCGATTTCTAGGACCTCATCAATCCATTTAACCGGTTTGATATCCAGATTATCTTTGATGTTATCCGGCACCTCTGCGAGGTCTCGCTCGTTTTCATGTGGAATTACTACTGTCTTTATTCCGCCACGCCGGGCTGCAAGTAATTTCTCTTTTAGACCACCAATCGCCAAGACCTCTCCCCGCAGGGTGATTTCTCCTGTCATGGCAACATCAGCGCGTACGGGTATATTCGTGGCCACGCTCACTAGCGCGGTGCACATCCCGATACCTGCGCTGGGCCCATCCTTTGGCGTAGCGCCTTCGGGCACGTGAATATGTAGGTCGTGAGTATCGTGGTACTTGGCAGGTATACCTAACCCCTGCGACCGTGAGCGCACCACGGTCATTGCGGCCTGAATGGATTCCTGCATGACATCACCCAAACTACCCGTCCTCACATGACGACCCTTTCCGCTAACAGACGCGGCCTCGATGGTAAGAAGCTCACCACCTACTGACGTCCAGGCAAGGCCGGTAACCTCACCGACCTGATTGGCCTCATCAGCCACACCAAACGTGAACTTGCGAACACCTAACAGCTCCGCTAGGTTCGCTGAGGTGACTTCAGTACCAACTTCCCAATCTTCTAATGCCAGCTTTTTCACCACCTTTCGACAGACCTTAGCGAGCTCCCGCTCCATGGCCCGAACACCCGCTTCGCGCGTGTAGTATCGAACAATATCGAGGATTGCCTCGTCCGCAACACTAATCTCTGCGGGCTTCAATCCGTTGACCTTGACTTGCTTAGGCAGCAGATACTTTCGAGCGATACTCACTTTCTCGTCTTCCGTGTAGCCGGGTATTCGGATTACTTCCATACGATCTAGCAATGGACCCGGAATATTCATGGTGTTCGAGGTGCAAACAAACATCACGTCGGACAAGTCGTAATCAACCTCGAGGTAATGATCGTTAAACGCGTGGTTTTGCTCTGGGTCCAGAACTTCCAGCATCGCTGATGCCGGGTCGCCTCGGTGATCCATGCCCATCTTGTCGATTTCATCCAGCAGAAAAAGTGGGTTGCGAACGCCAACCTTCACCATCTTTTGAATTAACTTACCGGGCATTGAACCGATATAGGTCCGTCGATGACCTCGGATCTCTGCCTCATCACGCACACCGCCCAAGGCCATGCGAACAAACTTTCGATTTGTCGACCTCGCGACAGATTCACCCAATGAGGTCTTGCCTACGCCGGGTGGGCCGACGAGGCACAACACCGGGCCCTTGAGCTTTCTTACCCGCTTCTGCACGGCTAAGTACTCCAAAATGCGGTCCTTTACCTCTTCTAGACCGTAATGGTCCTGATCGAGAATGGTCTGCGCGCGCTTAATATCATGCTTAACCTTGCTGCGTTTCGCCCACGGGACACCAACAAGCCACTCGATATAGCCTCGAACGACGGACGCCTCCGCCGACATGGGAGACATCATCTTGAGTTTGCCTAGCTCGGAGTTAGCCTTCTCTATAGCTTCATCGGACATCTTTGCTTCATCGATACGATTCTGCAGCTCGTCGATCTCATTGGGCGCATCGTCCATCTCACCCAGTTCTTTCTGAATGGCCTTCATTTGCTCATTCAAGTAGTACTCGCGNTGACTCTTNTCCATCTGCTTTTTAACGCGGCCACGAATTTTCTTCTCGACCTGGAAGAGATCTATCTCCGAATCCATGAGCGACATGAGATGGCCNAGCCGAGCCTTAACATTCGACATCTCTAAAATGTTTTGCTTTTCCTGCAAATNGACCGACATGTGCGCTGCAATCGTGTCAGCGAGTCGACCCGGCTCATCGATGCCGGACAGCGACGTCAGCACTTCGTTGGGCACCTTTTTGCTCACGTTCACATATTTTTCAAAGTGATCCACGGTCTCACGGACAGCCGCGTCGGACTCAGTATCATCGAGACCTTGACACTCTATTTGTCTAACCGTCGCCATGGAGAATGTGTCGCCGGTATCTATGGCCTCAATCGCGGCACGCTCGCTGCCTTCCACCAATACTTTGATNGTCCCGTCGGGAAGCTTAAGAAGCTGAAGTATGGTGGANACNGTGCCTACCTGATANAGGTCGTCGACATCAGGATTATCGTCGGGTGCGTGACGCTGAGCGACGAGTAATACTTGTTTACTGCCTGCCATCGCGTGCTCAAGTGCTTCAATCGAGCGCTCACGACCGACAAATAATGGGAGAACCATGTGGGGGTAAACCACCACGTCTCGAAGAGGTAGCAACGGTAGCTGTAATGCGGATGTATCGCTCATAGTCATCTCCATNTGTTCATGGCTAGAGATGGGGGCTCTTTCACCAATCTCAAGCCCCGAGACGCATATCTTTACTTATGCGTCTTGAGCAGCAATCGTCTCGTCTTGCGTTTCGTAAACGAGCAGNGGCTCAGAGTCTCCGTTAATGACTGATTCGTCCACAACGATCTTAGCAACACCTGTTTGTGAGGGGATGTTGTACATGGACTCAAGCAAGACATTCTCCAGAATCGACCTCAAACCCCGTGCACCCGTTTTCCGTTCCATCGCCTTGGTAGCGACGGCGCGCAATCCGTCCTCACGAAAATCGATTTCCACACCTTCCATATCAAACATCTTTCGATATTGCTTGGTCAGTGCGTTCTTGGGTTCCGTCAGAATCTGCATTAACGCAGTAACGTCTAGCTCCTCCAGCGTTGCAATCATCGGCAACCGGCCAACAAACTCAGGAATCAANCCATACTGAACCAAGTCCTCGGCCACTAGNTCATGCAAACTCTNGGCGAAGTCTTTCTTTTCAGATTTCCCTTTAACATCTGCGGAGAAGCCGATGCCACCANTNTCNGAGCGGTTCTGTATCACTTTATCTAGGCCAGCAAACGCGCCGCCGCAGATAAACAGAATATTGCTGGTATCAACCTGCAGAAACTCTTGCTGCGGATGCTTTCTGCCGCCCTGCGGTGGCACCGAAGCAACTGTACCCTCTATGAGCTTCAAGAGCGCTTGTTGTACGCCTTCGCCAGATACGTCGCGGGTAATGGATGGGTTGTCTGACTTTCTAGAAATCTTGTCAATCTCGTCGATATACACAATACCCATCTGCGCTTTCTCGACGTCGTAATCGCATTTCTGCAGCAACTTTTGAATGATGTTTTCAACATCTTCGCCCACATAACCTGCTTCGGTCAGTGTGGTCGCATCTGCAATCGTGAAGGGGACATCCAGTAGCCGTGCCAATGTTTCAGCAAGCAGGGTCTTACCCGAGCCCGTGGGCCCCACCAAAAGGATATTGGACTTCCCAAGCTCCACGTCAGAGGCTTGACCTTCCCCGGTTCTCAATCGCTTGTAGTGGTTGTAGACAGCGACCGAGAGNACGCGCTTNGCACGGGCTTGCCCGATAACATATTNGTCTAGAATCTCGTTGATTTCACGAGGAACTGGGAGCTTGTCCGANGCTTCCGGTGCGGNAGTCTCCTGTATCTCCTCACGAATAATGTCGTTGCATAGATCAACACACTCATCGCATATAAAAACGGACGGCCCCGCAATGAGCTTGCGGACCTCNTTCTGGCTTTTACCGCAGAAAGAGCAGTAAAGCAGTTTTCCGTTTTCGTCGCTGGTGCTATCACCCGTCATCGCGTCTAACCTTGTGTCTTGCTCATCGTCTTAAGTTAACGATGATAGGTTTCTACGCCTAATGCAAGGCGACAGATCTAGTTTCTGCAAAATGGGCCTAGCGCGACGTAATGACCTGATCGACCAGACCATACTCGACACTCTGCTCTGCGCTCATAAAGCGATCACGCTCAGTATCACGTTCGATGACATCCATGGGCTGCCCCGTGTGCTCAGAAAGCATTCGATTTAGCCGCTCACGCAAAAATAGGATTTCTTTCGCCTGAATCTCAATATCGCTTGCCTGCCCCTGCGCACCGCCACTCGGTTGGTGAATCATGGTTCGGGCATTCGGCAGTATCAACCGCTTACCTTTAGCACCACCACTCAACAGGAAGGCCCCCATCGAAGCGGCTTGCCCAACACACATGGTGCTCACCTCGGGCTTGATAAACTGCATGGTGTCGTAAATCGACAGTCCTGCCGTCACAGAGCCGCCCGGGCTATTGATGTAGAGGTGAATGTCTTTATCCGGGTTTTCGGACTCGAGGAACAGCAACTGAGCCACCACCAGATTCGCCATCTGATCTTCAATCGGACCCACGATAAAGATGACACGTTCTTTGAGCAGGCGAGAGTAAATGTCGAAGGAACGTTCACCACGCGATGTCTGCTCAATCACCATAGGCACTAATCCTAGTGCTTTCTCATTGCCTGTCTCGTACCCGTATGACATTCCTTATCTCCTCAATAACTCTGCGCGTCTATTGCTGCGTCGCCGCACGGGTGCGCTGCAGCGCGTCTTGATAGCCCGTTACCTCATCAGTGACGCTAGCCTGCTCAAGCAGCTTATCGACTACNGCATCTTCCAAAACACGCGACTCGATACCCATCAGTTGGTTGTTGTCTTCATAATACCAATTGATCACCTCTTCTGGGTCCTGATACGTGGATGCGATCTCTTCGATCAGCTCGCGTACCTTGTTAGGCTCTGCTCGAACACCCAAGTCTTGAACAAGCTCACTCACCAGTAGCCCAAGTCGCACTCGCGTCTCAGCGCGCTCACTGAACATCTCATCTGGAAGAATACTCTTTAGATCCATATCTGGACTTATGCCGCCACCAAACTGCTGGAACATTTGCCCACGCAGCGCATCGGTCTCTTGNGCAATCAGGCTCTGCGGAATCTCAAGCTCAGGGTGGGCTTCAATGATGGCGTCCATGACCTGTTGCTTAACATGCGCATCAATCGCGCCCTTGAGTTCGCGCTCCATATTTTTTTGCACTTCGGCTCGGAACGCATCGACATCGTCGCCCTCTACACCATAGGAAGCAAAGAGTTCAGCATTGAGTTCGGCGAGCTCCAGTGCTTTGACGGCTTTCACNACGACCTTAAACTCCACCGCTGCGCCTTTGAGNTCTTCCGAGTGATAGTCTTCAGGGAAAGTTAGCTCAAGCGTACGCTCATCACCAGCAGAAGCACCTACTAGACCATCTTCAAAACCGGGAATCATACGACCGGAGCCGAGTTCGAGTGCCGTGTCTGTACCGGAGCCTCCTTCGAAGGCCTCGCCATCTTTGAATCCCTCGAAATCGATGGTGAGCGTATCACCCTCTTCCGCGGCGCGATCCATATCGACCGACTGGCCTTGCTGTTTCTGAAAGACTTCGATGATGTCGTTGACATCACTTTCACCGATCTCACAGGAAAGCCTGATCACCTCGAAGTCTTTGATCTCGTTCAATGACACGGTTGGGTAAATTTCGAAGGTGGCAACGTACTCGATATCTTTTCCGCTTTCCACGCTTTTTGCTTCGATGCTTGGCTGCCCCGCAGGTCTCAAGCTTTCAGTCATCACTGCTTCTTGAAACGACTGATTAATCACATCGCCCAGCACTTCCTGGCGAACTCCAGGGCCAAATCGTTGCTTCATGACGCTCATTGGGACTTTGCCCGGACGGAAGCCCGGCAAACGGACGTTTTGTGCCGCTTCCGCTAATTTTTTATCGACCGCGGAGTCCACTTCTTCCGCCGGCACGCCAACTGTTAACTTACGCTCTAAACCCGATGTCGTTTCTACCGAGACACGCATCTTCGACTCCTAACTTAAAACACTTAAAAAGCCCCGCTTCGGGGCGACAATCCATGAAGGAATTTGGTGCGGAAGGAGAGACTCGAACTCTCACGTCGTAAGACACTGGAACCTAAATCCAGCGCGTCTACCAATTTCGCCACTTCCGCATNATCGAACACTCCTGCGAGTGCGACAGTGGTTCCTGACCTANGGNCGCGGATGGTGTCACATTAGGTGAATCGATTCAATCGGGAGACAACAAATCCGCGGCAAGAAGTTGGAAACTCNCTNCTCGCCTCTGTCGCATCAGTCACATCGTNTGAGTGGGGCGATCCGAGACAAGCCCGTTGCCCAAATGCTCTTCTATTTTTGTGGCTGCCGCGAAATCCGATTCAGAGAACTGAACACCGATTCCCGCCTGCCGGTNACCTTGAGCACCCTTNGGCGTAACCCAGACNACTTTCCCGTTAATCGGGATTTTCTCCGGCTCATCCATGAGTGCCAGCAAAATAAANACCTCTTCACCCAACTCATACTNTTTATTCGTAGGAACAAAAAGGCCGCCGTGACGAACGAAAGGCATGTAGGGGGCATACAGCACCGTACGATCTTTCATCGTCAACGAGAGTATNATGCCCTGCTTGTTTTCTTCGCTCATTCCTTCAGCCTATCGTTGAAGGCCAACTTGCCAAGTAGAGATCAAGCCCCTAAAACCCAACGGCTGTCATCGATGCCAGCAACATCATTTTGCCTGGCTTTGGAGATTAAGCTCGCAATCTCGTAGCAAGTAGACTCCTTTGCCGGTACGGCGCCGTTGCGCATTCTCTGCAAGAGCGACGCTACGACCCGGTGAAGCTGAAGTAATGTCAACTGCGGAGTGTTTATGCCCTGTCGATCTATCAGGCGCTCTTCAAGCGCTCGAACCACCAATTCAACACTGTCACTAAGATCAAAGCGCTGNAGTACTGCCGCTGCCTCGGGTACCGCAGCATCAGTNGACAGCATGGTTTCAACCATCCTGGTTACAACCGAGTAAGACTCNATCTTTCCNTCCGACGACAACAAAACCAANCGCTCGAGAGCTCTCGGGTTTTCAGCTATGTCAGACGGCACGGCAACACCCGCAGTNTTCAGGAACGCCATTGATGTCGTTGGCTCNAGGCNGGCTAAACGCCACATCTGACATCGCGAACGAATGGTTGCCGGCAGGAGCCAGGATTTCTGCGATAGCAGCAATATTAAGGANTTCCCCTGAGGCTCTTCCAAGGTTTTGAGAAGAGCATTCGCGGCGCCGGTGGTCATTTTCTCGGCTTCCGAAATGACCAGCACCTTCTGTGACCCATAGCCTGCTGTCTTTGCAATAAAGTCGCNCGCTTCCCTAATTTGATCGACNCCGATACTNGCTTTGCCCTCAATGGCGCCCACCCAGCGATAATCACCGTGGGTTGCAGCCGCCACACGATNACAACTACTGCAATCTCCGCAAGCCTCATCGTGCCCNTGTTCGCAAAGAAGTGNGGCGCACAGCCTNGNCGCGGCACTAGCCAANCCGACCCCGGACACACTGNTGATCAGTACTGCATGAGGCAACTGACCGCGAGAATGAAGTACCAACAACTCACTAATGATCTTTCGATGCTCGGGAAATACGTCTGCGCTCATGACACTTCACTCAACATGGGCAACAAAAGTTCTCGCAGAGCCTGTTGTACAAGATCGATAGATTGAGAGGCATCGATAACCCGGAAGCGTGCCTCGTTCTTGGCACGAGTCAAATATCCCTCCCTCACTCGATCAAAGAACTCCACATGCTCCTCTTCGAAACGATCGAGCTCCGCACGCTGTCGCGCTCNCGTCATACCTAGCCGGGGATCNATATCAAATAATATGGTCAGATCCGGATGCCTTCCTCGCTGGACGAGAGTCTCTAGCGCCTCGATCTGACCAAGTTCAAAGCCGCGTCCGTAACCCTGATAGGCATAGGTCGCATCAGTAAACCGATCACATAAAACCCATTTGCCATCGCGCAATGCCGGCTCTATTACTTCGTGCAGGTGTTGAGCACGCGCCGCAAACACCATTAACAACTCGGCTGTAACCGATGGCGCCGTCCCCTCTTTTGATAGCAAAACATCACGGAGGGTCTCACCAATGGGTGTCCCGCCTGGCTCCCTTGTCTGGATAAACGGAATATTCTGCTCCTCAAGAAGCGACACAATAAAGTCTCGACTTGTTGACTTTCCTGCACCCTCACCACCTTCCAGTGTGATGAATTTTGCTCGTGTATCTGATCNTGTCATCACTTAGGGCTCGACCGATAATCCTTGCGACGCTTGAGCTGGTAGCGTGCCACATTTTCTTCATGCTCGCTCAATGTCCGGCTAAACGCATGAGTCCCATCACCCTTCGCAACAAAATACAGCGTGTCCCCGTCTTTTGGATTGACCGATGCAAGAATCGCGTCTCTTCCGGGTAGAGCAATAGGCGTTGGTGGCAGCCCACGAATGCGATAGGTGTTGAACAGGTTTGCCTCATCACGCAAATGGCGCCGAGTCAGGTTCCCGTCGAAATCGCTTCCTAAGCCGTAGATGACCGTCGGGTCGGTCTGAAGACGCATGCCCTGCGCCAGTCTTCGTGAAAAGACACCGGCTATCTCCGGACGCTCGTTGGGGACCCCTGTTTCTTTTTCAACAATCGAAGCGAGAATAAGTGCCTCGTAGGGGCCGTTTAGCTCAAGGGTTCGAGCCCGCGCCTCCCAAGCAGCTGCGAGTGCATCTTGCATCGCACGTCGAGCACGAGTCAGGACATCGAGATCTGTGTCACCCCGCTGGATCAGATAAGTTTCGGGTAGAAACAAACCCTCAGGGGAAGCGTATGGCTGAATAAGACTCAAAAGCCGTTTATCTTGAGGGTCATCTAACACCCTTGCTAGCTGGGGATGCTCCCAAAGAGCCGTTAAGAACCAACGGAAGGTAACGCCCTCGGGAATGGTGATGGGATAGAGAATTACGTCATTGCGATCCATTCGTTCGAGCAGTTCGAGGACCGACTCGCCCTCAACCAGCTGATACTCGCCCCGCTTCACAACCAGACTCTTCGACCTTAAACCTAGACCCACCCGAATTTTGGTCGCTGATTCCACGAGGGCTTCGGACTCCAGAGCGTTGAGCACTCGTATCAAACCGTCTCCCTGTCGAACCTCGAAAACACGAAGCTCGGAGCCAAGATTAAGAGGGGCATTAAGCGAATTTTGAGCCGACGANAGGAACATGCCGGTGATCAGCAAGGCCGAAACTATCAATGCCAAGCTAACTCGTATCAGCATCGGGTTAGGCTCAGCCGAATTTTTTGAATACTAAGGTGCCGTTCGTTCCACCGAAGCCAAATGAATTCGATACGGCCACATCGATCGTTCTTTCTTGCGCCACGCCTGGAACATAGTTCAAGTCACAGCCCTCGTCGGGGTTTTCTAGGTTAATGGTGGGCGGCGCAACGCCTTCGCGGATCGCCAAAACAGAAAATATGGCCTCCACCGCACCAGCTGCCCCCAATAGATGGCCAATCATTGACTTGGTCGAACTCACGGCCAGATCGTAGGCGTGATGCCCAAACACACTTTTTATTGCAAGTGTTTCAGCAACGTCACCGGCGGGTGTCGACGTTCCATGNGCGTTGATGTAGTCGACGTCCGACGGGTTGATGCCGGCATCTGCCAGTGCATTTCGCATCGCCAGGGCCGCACCCCGACCGTCTTCTGGGGGCGAGGTCATGTGATACGCATCGCCGCTCATACCAAACCCGACCACTTCCGCGTAAATCTTAGCGCCACGTGATTGCGCACTTTCTAATGATTCAATCATCATCACGCCAGCGCCATCACCGAGAACGAAGCCATCGCGGTCTCGGTCCCATGGGCGCGAGGCGTGCGCAGGATCATCGTTACGCGTCGATAGCGCGCGAGCCGCTGCAAAACCGCCTAAACCGACAGGTGTTGTCCCCATCTCAGCACCACCAACCAGCATGGCATCGGCATCGCCNGCCGCGATGAGACGAGCGCCCAATCCGATGCTGTGCGTGCCTGTAGTGCACGCGGTGACCATAGCAAGGTTGGGGCCACGAAGATTGAACTCGATAGATAGGTTTCCGGCCACCATATTGATGATCGAACCCGGAACAAAAAACGGCGAGATTTTTCTGGGGCTCGAGTTGTTGAGTGTTAGGGACATCTTCTCAATGAGTCCGATGCCTCCGATACCCGCCCCCACATTACAGCCGACTCTGTCTTGATTTTCTTCCGTAATCTCGAGCCCCGAGTCACGCATTGCTTGAATGCCGGCCACCATTCCATACTGAATAAACGCGTCCATGCGTTTGGCATCGCGCGGTTCTAAGAAGCCATCGGTCGAAAAATCTTTGAGACTGGCGCTAAACTGGGTCGAAAAAGCAGACGCGTCGAAATGATCGATTGGTCGAACACCATTCTCACCATTAGAAACACCACGCCATGTACTGTTTACGTCTAAACCAAGCGCGGTTATGGCACCCACGCCTGTAACCACAACTCTGCGATTATTCATCTGCGCCCCCAGATTTCCCAGATTCTCTATTGTATCAGCATAAAAAAAAGCCGCCCTTATNAGAGCGGCCTTTTTACGAGATTAACGCCAGANGTTAGGAGAGATTCTCGTTGATNTAGTTNATAGCCAGCTGAACTGTTGTGATTTGCTCAGCNTCTTCATCTGGAATTTCGGTATCGAACTCTTCTTCGAGCGCCATGACAAGCTCTACGGTATCGAGAGAGTCAGCACCAAGATCATCAACAAATGATGATGCATTGCTTACTTCGTCTTCCTTCACACCGAGCTGCTCTGCCACGATTTTCTTTACGCGATCTTCAATGTTGCTCATGACGTCCCCTTTTCTGGTTTCCTGCCTACTTTCCTGTTTTCGCCTGCCCTCAAGCGAATTGGGTGCGGATTTTACCTATAATTGAACAGATTGAAACCCGCATTTTTTCGCATCACATGTACATACCGCCGTTCACGTGAATCGTTTCACCCGTGATGTACGCACCAGAGTCACTTGCGAGGAATGCAACCACTTTAGCAATCTCCTCTGGTTCTCCAAGACGCCCCAACGGTATCTGACCTAGCATTAACGACCTTTGATCGTCCGTAAGCACCTTGGTCATGTCCGTATCAATAAAGCCAGGCGCGACGCAATTGACCGTGACAGCACGAGAACCTAACTCTTTAGCCATCGCCCGCGACATACCTTCTGCGCCTGCTTTACTGGCCGCGTAGTTTGCCTGCCCCGCGTTCCCCATTTGCGCGACGACAGAAGAGATATTAACAATACGCCCCCATCGCGCTTTTGTCATACCACGCAGACACGCTTTACTCACTGTAAATAGCGGATTCAGATTGGTTCCGATAACATCAGCCCACTCATCATCCTTCATACGCATCATCAGGTTATCACGGGTGATACCCGCATTATTGACCAATATAGTCGGCGCGCCGTAGCGTTCGGTGATCATCACGACCGCTGCCTTAACTGCCTCGCTATCACTCACGTCAAGGCGTATGCCCATACCACCCCACTCCGCAAGGTGCGTTGAGATCGTATCGGCGCCCGCATCAGACGTCGCTGTTCCCACTACCGTGTGGCCTGCCTNTGCCAATTCTTGAGCAATGGCTTTACCAATTCCGCGCGTAGCACCCGTGACCAGAGCTACGCGACTTTCAGTCGATCCAGACATATCTATCCCTTATAGATCGGTAACGCCAGCGTTAATCGCCGCGACCAACTCAATTGATTTAATGGGTACTGATTTATCGATTCGCTTACTCAATCCACTGAGTACATTACCTGGACCACATTCAACAAACTGAGTGCAGCCCCCCTCGCGTAATGTCGCCATGCAGCTTGTCCACAAAACGGGAGCGGAAATCTGTTTCACTAGGCTTTCGCGAATCGAGTCCGCATCGGTTTGCAGTGAGCCGTCAACATTGCTTACGACGGGAAACTGCGGTGTAGCCCAGCTTGCATCCTCGAACGCTTGCTGCATCACATCAGCCGCGGGCTGCATTAACGGCGTATGAAACGGTGCGCTGACGGGCAGTGGCATGGCCCGACGCGCGCCCGCGTCCTTCAAAGCCACAACCGCCGCATCAACGGCATCCGCATGTCCCGCAATCACAACCTGCCCTGGAGCGTTAAAGTTCACGCCACCAACAAAGCTGTCCGCTGAGGAAATACTGTTGCAGGTGTCGGTGACCACATCATCGTCAAGACCCATAACGACGGCCATTGCACCCACACCCACTGGAACAGCGTCTTGCATGGCTGCACCACGGCGTCGAACCAGTCGCGCACCATCTGCCAAGGACAAAGTGCCCGCACAGACCAGAGCCGAATATTCGCCAAGGCTATGACCTGCACCCGCTGTGGGCGAAAACGAATGAGCCTCACTAAACGCGCGGTACAGGGCAACGCTGGCGGTAAGAATGGCCGGTTGGGTGTACTCAGTAAGACCAAGCTTCTCTACTGGCCCCTGCGATACCAGATGCCACAGGTCGTAGCCAAGCGCATCGCTCGCCTCAGAAAAGGTATCACCGACAATTGAAAACGCGCCGGCTGCTTCCTCAAGCATCCCGACGCGCTGCGAGCCCTGTCCGGGGAAAACGACGCCAAACGACATNNGTTTAGTCGTCGTTGTTTGTATCGATGACCTTCTGGCCTTTNTAGAAGCCATCAGCACTTACATGGTGGCGACGGCGCGTCTCNCCTGAAGTGCTATCCACGGTCAGCGTGGATCCACTCAGTGCATCATGTGACCGACGCATACCGCGCTTTGAACGTGTTTTACGATTTTGTTGAACAGCCATGGTGCTCTCCCGTCTTTTAAGCGACTCGGTGTAGGACACCGAATCCATTGTTAAGTTCTATCCTTCTTCGTCCTCGGCCCCNGGGTTGCTTAGTAAAGCACCCAACGCCGCGAACGGACTTTCCTTCTCTTCGGCAACCTCCACTATCGAATCGCCGAACGCTCTTGATACGTCTTCACAGTCACCCACCTCGTGCATCGGCACCGCGGGCAATGCGAGAAGCAACTCTTCCTCAACCAGCGCATGCAAGTCGCTGACGTCGCCTGCTACCAGAGGGTCATACCTCGGCGGTAGCTCTTTAGTCGAATCCTCGTTCCAAACAACGCAGAGNCGGCTTTTCGTTGCCAACTCCACCTCACAATCACTGAGACAACGTTGACACTCCAGCACCACGGTCATCAGCACCTCAACGTCAACAATGTACCTATGTTGCTCGTCTTTCCAGCACCGCAACGTGGCGCGCGCAGGCTTTTCTCCGCTCGCGACNACAGCNTGTAATCGTGGCATCCGAGTCACTAGCACATCACCTTCGACTTCGATGCCGCGAGAGGCCCAAGTTCGCAGCTCGGCCTCGCGTGGTAATGCAGTGTTCGACATGGCGGCGGACTATACGTTCCGCGCCTTTAACTGTCAAAATCGAAAGCTGTCAAAAACTAACACGATCACTATGCCCTCAAGAGATCCAACGCTCATCCTTGCTTCAACCTCGACGTACCGAGCCATCCTGCTTGACCGTCTGGGTATTCCTTTTGAGACAAACGCACCTGCTATATACGAATCTCGGTTACCCAATGAGGGGTTTAACGTTATGGCAGCACGCTTATCCCAAGCGA
>NZIH01000011.1 GCA_002691565.1 Halieaceae bacterium | reverse complement strand
CGACACGTACGTGCATCGAATTGGCCGGACTGGCAGAGCGGGCGAGAAAGGCAAAGCCTTTAGTTTGGTAACACCGGCGGAGGCGCCGCGCATGCGCGCTATCGAGGCTCATCTGGGCACAACCTGTATCTGTGATGTGCGTGCATCACTGAACCGCGACCCCAACTACGAACTGAGAGGCGCTATGGTGACGCTTCAGCTCGATGCAGGCCGAAAACAAAAGCTGCGCGCGGGCGATATTATGGGTGCGCTTACCGGAGACGCTGCGCTACCGGGAGACCATATTGGTAAAATCACTATCCTGGACAACAGCAGTTATGTGGCAGTTCAGCGGACAGTGCTGAGGCAGGCCATGAATTACCTTGCGGACGGAAAAGTGAAGGGTCGCTCGATTCGGGCGCGCCGTCTCAAACTTCCTCGTTGAGTGTGGCGTGCGATAACGCCACGAATAGGACCTCTGCGTGTAGTCATCGATTTCCGGGTAATCGATGGACCCGTAGGCATAAAAAAGGCAGCGTTACGCTGCCTTTCTGAATATGGCTCCGGCTGCTGGGCTCGAACCAGCGACCCAATGATTAACAGTCATTTGCTCTACCAACTGAGCTAAGCCGGAATAGTCTCTAAAGAGGACGCGGACTATACACGTCCGGATTTTCTTGCGTCAAGAAGAACAGAAGATACGAGTCCTAAAGATAATTCCGTTAAGCTATCGGGCTAAGAATTTTGGACGTATCAACTCTGTGGCAAAGCAATTCGAACTTCAATCCAGTTATAAACCCGCCGGTGATCAACCGGGGGCGATTGATCAGCTGGTCAACGGCATCGGAGCAGGACTCGCCTCGCAGACACTGCTTGGGGTAACCGGCAGTGGTAAGACATTTACCATGGCCAATGTGATTCAAACCCTGCAGCGACCCACGATCGTCATGGCGCACAACAAGACGCTTGCGGCACAGCTTTACGGTGAGTTCAAAGAGTTCTTCCCGAAAAACGCGGTTGAGTATTTCGTGTCCTACTACGACTACTATCAGCCAGAGGCCTACGTACCCTCATCAGATACCTATATCGAGAAAGATGCTCAGGTGAATGATCATATTGAGCAGATGCGATTATCAGCTACCAAGGCGTTGCTTGAGAGGCCCGATTGCTTAGTGGTTTCCACGGTCTCATCGATCTACGGTCTGGGTGATCCGGAGTCGTACTTCAAGATGGTTATGCACCTGTCGCGCGGTGAAATCATCAATCAGCGCGGTATTTTGCGCCAGCTGGCCGAGCTTCAATACACGCGAAACGATCTGGACTTTAAGCGCGGTACCTATCGCGTTCGCGGCGATGTGATAGACATCTTTCCTGCAGACTCGGATGAGCTGGCCATTCGCGTCGAGTTGTTTGACGAGGAAATCGAGAACATCTGTAGCTTTGACCCATTGACCGGTGCGGTGGCCGAGAAACTACCGCGTGTCACAATTTTCCCCAAGACGCATTATGTGGCGTCTCGTGACACGATGTTAGGCGCTGTTGATCTCATCGAAGAAGAGCTCGAAATGCGGGTCAAGCAGTTGAAGGAGTCCGAAAAGCTATTAGAGGCTCAAAGGCTGGCGCAGCGGACCCGGTACGACATCGAAATGATACGAGAGCTCGGGTATTGCCAAGGTATTGAAAACTACTCGCGCTACTTGTCCGGTAGGGCACCCGGTGAGCCACCACCTACGTTATTCGAATACCTACCCGACAACGCGTTGCTTGTCGTCGACGAATCGCACGTCACCGTCCCTCAAATAGGTGCCATGTATAAGGGGGATCGCTCGCGCAAAGAGACCTTGGTCGAGTATGGGTTTCGGCTGCCGTCGGCTCTTGATAATCGTCCGATGAAGTTCGAGGAATGGGAACTTATGTCGCCACAGGCAATCTTCGTCTCAGCGACACCAGGCGCTTATGAAAAAGAGCATGCGGGTGCAACCGTAGAGCAGGTTGTTAGACCCACAGGGTTGGTGGATCCAGTGGTAGAGGTGCGGCCAGCACGAACTCAAGTAGACGATCTACTTGCTGAGATTCGAGAGACGACCGCAAAGGGCGATCGGGTCTTGGTGACGACTTTGACCAAGCGAATGTCGGAGGACTTGACCGAGTATCTCAGTGAACACGATGTGCGGGTGCGTTACTTGCATTCTGATATCGATACTGTCGAGCGTGTTGAAATTATTCGAGACCTGCGATTAGGTCATTTCGATGTGCTGGTTGGTATTAACCTCCTCAGAGAAGGGCTGGACATGCCCGAGGTATCGCTCGTAGCGATTCTCGACGCCGATAAAGAAGGTTTTTTACGCAGTGACCGCTCGCTGATTCAGACCATCGGTCGCGCTGCGCGTCATCTTAATGGCCGTGCCATACTCTACGCAGACGCGATGACGGGTTCCATGGAGCGTGCAATGAATGAAACCCAGCGACGTCGTGATAAGCAACTCGCGTTCAATGAAGCGAATGGAGTGGTTCCGAAGGGGATCGAAAAATCGGTCCGCGATATTCTTGAAGGTGCGCGACGGATGCCAACAAAGGCGAGAAGCGCGCGTGATGTCAAAGTTGCAAATGACAGAATTTCCTTCGCAAAGGATGTGATGAGCATGACTCCGGCGACTTTGTCGCGTAAGTTGGCAGAGTTAGAAAATGCGATGGCAGAGCACGCCAAGAATTTAGAGTTTGAAGAAGCCGCTGCTGTCCGTGATCAAATAGCAGAGCTAAAGCAAATAGCGTTTGTGGGTGCGTAATGCATTATCGAAAAATGGGCGCCGCACCCACCGCCATGCCAATGCCGCTGGCCTCGGCCCCTGATTTTGTCTTTGATAGCCGTACACTTCGATTTGATTTGAATGAAGCCGCGCTCAAGCCCGGTGCAGGCGAAACGTTGTCTGCCGTCGTTGATTTTCTCAATGACTACCCTGAAATTAGTGTTCGGATTGCGGATCACACCTGCTGGTTAGGAAGTAATGAGCACAATCTCGACCTGTCCCAACGCCGCGCCGAAGCGGTCGCTGCGTACTTGATCAGCCAGGGCGTTGACAGGCATCGGTTGGCGGTCGCTGCTGAAGGCGAGAGCCAGCCCGTGGACACAAACTTGACCGAAGCGGGGCGTGCATCCAATCGTCGAGGTGCATCCAATCGTCGAGTCGAAGTNGTGCGGCTATAGTGAACGCGAGAGCGAACANTGGAGACGAGCAATACGGATGATTGCGATCCGTTGGTCGTTTAGTGTCTACGGTTCGTCGCTGCNGCTAGCGGGTGCGTAAACCAAGATTGCCAGACCNCCATTAAGAAATCCTGAGATATACATAGTGAGATCATAGAACGCGTTGAGTTCTCCAGAGGGGTAGCTTGCAATAGGCATTCCGATGAGAGAAATCAGCAGGCTCGGCAGAAACAGATAGCGCGCCGCAGAGATATCGAGAGCAATCATTACCAGACTCATGAGATAGCCAATGGAAGCTGCTGCAACCATGGTATTTCCCCAGTTTGGATCGGCCTCGGGCATGGGTGTGACTAAGGCTGCGACGGCCATAGTTGCAAAGCACAGTACTACCAGCAGTCTTTTTACATTCAATATCGACATAAACCACCCGGTTATTAATGTTTCTCTTTCTGAGAGATTAGCCTGATTACGCTCTAATAGCTTGTAAGCCAGTCGCCTGCGTATAAGAGCGGAAGTAGTAACTATTCAAGATAATATTGGCTTCACCAATACCTATAGATTTTTGTTATAATCACGTGCGTGAGGCGCGCTGCGCGCTGCGCTTACCACTTCCGACGAAAGACACTTAAGTGAGGATTAGATAATGGACTTGTCTGACAAGTTTGCACGTGGACAAACCATGTTTTTTAGGTTTTTTGCGGATGTATTCTTCGCCAAGCGATATGGGCATCGAGCGGTAGTACTGGAGACCGTTGCGGGTGTCCCGGGTATGGTGGCAGGTATGTGGATCCATCTGAAAAGCCTTCGTCAGATGAAAACTGGATACGGACCAATTATTCGTGAGCTTCTAGCGGAAGCCGAAAACGAGAGAATGCATCTTATGTTTTTTATTGAGATAGCAAAGCCAAATTGGTTGGAGCGTGCATTGATACTTAGCGCGCAGGCAATTTTCTGGAACTACTATTTCTTATTCTATGTCTTCTTTCCCAAGACGGCCCACAAGATGGTGCATTACTTTGAGGAGGAGGCAGTAAGCAGCTACACCAATTATTTGGAGCTGATCGAGNGTGGTCAGATTGAAGATGTGCCCGCGCCTCAACTAGCGATCGAGTACTACAATCTCCCGTCTGAGGCCAAGCTGAGCGATATGATCAAATGTGTGAGAGCTGACGAGCAGCATCATGCAGATGTCAATCTTCGCCTGGCGGGTGGTCGCACGAGTGAGCATACAAACGTCTCCACAGATGCAGGCCAAGTGGCGGGCGACCCAAATACTACTGGGGCCCAAGCTTAAAAAAATGGAGCCACCGCGGTAACATAGACGCGCATTTAGGTATTAGAAAAAGTTTTTTGAAGAGTGTCTCATGAGCATTGAGGCGTTCTTCAAACCCACGCAGTGCACCGTAGGTACTGCCACTGATTAAGGAATATATATGCCAGTTATTACCCTTCCCGACGGATCGTCTCGTCAATTTGAAAATGCAATCACGGTTTACGATGTCGCCGCCGATATCGGTGCGGGACTTGCAAAAGCAACCCTGGCTGGCGTCGTGGACGGTCGTGAAGTCGATGCTAGCTATTCCATCGAAANCGATGCCGAGCTGCGAATCATTACCAGTCGTGACGANCAGGCGCTCGAGATTTTACGGCACTCGACTGCACACTTGNTGGCGCAAGCAGTGCAGCAGCTGTTTCCCGNTACTCAGGTGACGATTGGCCCAACCGTTGAAGACGGCTTCTATTACGACTTTGCATCAGACCACAACTTTTCGCTCGAAGATCTGGAGAAAATCGAGGCGAAAATGCAGGAGTTGGTCGCCAACGATCTTGAGGTGTCGCGCCTTGTTTACTCGCGTGAGCAGGCCGTTGAAATGTTTCGAGAGATGGGTGAGCACTACAAGGTAGAAATCATCGAGGAATTGCCCGAGGGTGAGGAAATTTCGGTGTATCAGCAGGGCGACTGGATGGATCTGTGCCGCGGCCCTCATGTACCAAGCACGGGCAAGTTAGGTGCATTTAAGTTGACGAAAGTAGCCGGTGCCTACTGGCGGGGGGATGCTAATAATCAACAGTTGCAGCGTATTTACGGTACTGCCTGGTCCTCATCGAAAGAGCTCAAGGCGTACTTGAACCGTATCGCTGAAGCCGAGAAACGCGATCACCGAAAGATTGGCCGAAAATTGGGTTTGTTCCATTTTGCCGACGATGCGCCCGGTTCGGTATTTTGGCATCCGAAGGGCTGGACGCTGTTTCGGGAGTTGCTGGAGTACATGCGTGGCCGGCAGGATGCGGCGGGTTATGTCGAGGTCAACACACCCGATGTTATGGATCGCAGCTTGTGGGAGACCTCGGGACACTGGTTTAACTACCGAGAGAATATGTTCTCGACGCAAACCGAGGATGAGCGCATCTTTGCGCTTAAGCCCATGAATTGCCCGGGCTCGGTGTCGATGTTTGCGCAGGGTTTGAAGAGTTATCGCGATTTGCCCTTACGCATGGCTGAGTTTGGAAAAGTTCACCGCTATGAGCCTTCCGGCGCGCTACATGGACTGATGCGTGTTCGCCATTTCACTCAGGACGATGCGCACATCTACTGCACGGAAGCACAGATGGAGCAGGAGTGCATCGATGTCGTCGCACTCGTGTTGGATATCTACAAGGACTTTGGCTTTGATGATGTTGTCATCAAGCTATCGACACGACCGGAAAACCGGATTGGCTCCGATGAAGTCTGGGACAAGCTCGAGGGTGCGCTGAGTAATGCACTCGATGTGATGGGCTTGGATTATGTGCTGTTTCCCGGAGAGGGCGCGTTCTACGGCCCCAAACTGGAGTTTGTTCTTCGCGATGCTATTGGACGCGATTGGCAATGCGGTACCTTGCAGGTCGACATGAACCTGCCCGAGCGTTTCGACATTACTTACGTTGATGAAGACGGCAACCGGGATAAGCGTCCCGTGATGTTGCACCGTGCACTGTTTGGTTCACTGGAGCGGTTTATCGGGATTCTCATAGAGCACTTCGAGGGTAATTTCCCCGTTTGGCTGGCGCCCCAGCAGGCGGTGGTGGTCAACATTACCGATAAGCAGCGGGATTACGCCGAAGATGTGGTGAGCACGTTAAAGACACAAGGTTTCCGTGTCGCGACCGACCTCAGAAATGAGAAAGTGGGTTTCAAAATTCGCGAAGCAGAGCTGTCGAAGATGCCCTACGTCTTGGTTGTCGGAGAGAAAGAGCGCGAGGCGGGCACGGTCGCGGTGCGCGGTCGTCATGGTGCCGACCTAGGTGTCATGCCCATTGCCGACTTCGGCACACATTTGCTGAACGAAGTCGCAAATAAATCTGCGGTGAAAAAGACCGCCTAGTTGGCATAAATACAAGGTACTAGCAAAGCGTATTGCCTTGTTATCCCGCGCTGTTCACTATAAAATCGCCGCCCTATTTTGGGTGGTGAGCGCGTCTTTTACTGATATCTTAAGTCGCGAAGCCAATACCCGTGTGTGGAGAAAGTCAGTATTAAGAACGATAGCAAGAGCAAGAGAGCTCTGACGAACGAGCAGATCGAGGCACCTATGGTGCGTCTAATCGACGCTGAGGGTGGCCAGGTAGGTATTGTTTCTAATGCAGAGGCAATGGAAAAAGCCGACGCGGCGGGCATGGATCTAGTGATGATGGCAGACGGTGAAACACCTGTTTGCAAGATCATGGATTACGGCAAGCACATTTTTGAAGCAAAGAAGCAAAAAGCGGCCCAGAAAAAGAAGGCTAAGCGCACACAAATTAAGGAAATGAAGTTTCGCCCGGGAACGGACGAAGGTGATTATCAGGTCAAGCTTCGTAACTTGGTCCGATTTTTAGAAAACGGTGATAAGGCCAAAGTCACACTCCGCTATCGCGGGCGTGAGATGGCTCACCAAGAACTCGGTATGGAAATTCTCAAGCGTGTTGAGAGTGACCTCAGCGAGTTGGGTGCTGTTGAACAGTTTCCAAAAATGGAAGGTCGTCAGTTGACGATGGTGATAGCACCCAAGAAACGAGGGTAGTGGCCCGTGAATGCCCTATTGCTCGGTTGATGAAACGCTCTGACAGGAAACTGGGACGAGCCTTAAGCAGGAGTATCTAAGATGCCAAAAGCCAAAATTCACAGTGGTGCCGCTAAGCGGTTTAAGAAGACGGCCAGTGGTTATAAGCGCAANAGTGCTTANAAGAGCCACATCCTGACGAAAATGACGACCAAGCGTAAGCGTCAGCTTCGAGGCACATCAATGATTCATAAGTCCGACGTGGTACTTGTGGATCGTATGTTGCGCGCCAAGTAATCGTTAAGTTCTTTAGGAGATAAGACATGCCTCGTGTAAAACGTGGTGTCACGGCTCACCGTCGACACAAGAAAATTCTCAAGCAAGCAAAGGGCTACTACGGCGCGCGGTCTCGTGTGTTCCGAGTGGCCAAGCAGGCCGTCACGAAAGCGGGACAGTACGCTTACCGTGACCGTCGTCAGCGTAAGCGTCAGTTCCGTGCGCTCTGGATTACGCGAATTAACGCGCAGTCACGTGCAAACGGTATGACCTACAGCAAGTTTATCAATGGTCTAAAGCGAGCCGAGATCACTCTCGATCGTCGAGTCCTTGCTGATCTCGCTGTCCATGATAAGCCAGCCTTTGCGGCAGTGGTGGAGCGCGCTAAAGCTGCACTCGCAGCTTAATGGCAGTTTTCGGGCTACCGACTGCCATAATGCAGAGCGATAATCGGAAGGGGGCTACGGCCTCCTTTTTTGAATGAGTGGAGCGTGAATAACAGATGCAGTCATTGGAAAATATCAAGGCAGAGGCCAGCGCCGCCATAGAAGCAGCGTCGGATATCGCTGCCTTAGAAGAGTTGCGTGTCAGCTACCTTGGTAAGAAAGGTGCGCTGACCGGTCTGTTGAAGAATTTGGGCCAGCTCTCGGCAGAAGAGCGACCAAAAGCCGGCGCTGAAATTAACGCCGTCAAACAGCAACTCAACGACCAGCTCAATGCACGCAAAGACTCTCTTCAAGGCGCAGCGCTTGCCGCGCAGTTAGCTGCAGAGTCGATTGACGTCACGTTGCCGGGGCGACGCGCTGAGACAGGTGCGCTGCACCCGATTACGCGCACCATTCAGCGAATGGAAACATTCTTTTCTTCAATGGGGTTCGAAGTTGTCGAAGGGCCCGAGATTGAGGACGATTACCACAATTTTGAAGCGCTCAATATTCCTGCGCATCATCCGGCTCGTGCCATGCATGACACCTTCTACGTCGACGACACGCATGTGCTTCGCACGCACACGTCAGGCGTGCAGGTGCGTACGATGGAGGCTCAGCAGCCACCCATCCGCGTAATATGTCCAGGCCGAGTATATCGCTGTGACTCTGACCTGACCCACTCACCGATGTTTCATCAGGTGGAAGGTCTGTTGATCGATGAGACTTCCAACTTTGGCCATCTAAAAGGACTGCTGGAAGATTTTCTACATGCCTTCTTTGAGCGAGAGGACTTAGCAGTTCGACTGCGTCCTTCGTATTTCCCATTTACCGAGCCTTCAGCTGAAGTGGATATCCAATGCGTGAAGTGCTCGGGCGCTGGCTGTCGTGTCTGTAGCCATACGGGGTGGATCGAAGTCTTGGGCTGCGGCATGGTCAACCCCAAGGTACTTGAAATGAGTGGCATCGACTCTGACAAATACCGTGGTTTTGCTTTTGGTATGGGAGTAGAGCGTTTATCAATGTTGCGTTACGGCATTGGTGATTTAAGACTGAATTTCGATAACGACTTGCGCTTTCTTGCGCAATTTATGTGAGTTAGCACGATGATTATTTCGGAACAGTGGCTTCGTACCTGGGTCAGTCCTCAAGTGACGACAGATGCCCTGAGTCACAAGCTGACCATGATCGGTTTGGAAGTCGACAGCATTGCGGGTGCGGCTGAGGCCTTCTCAGGCGTTGTGGTTGCGCAAATTATTGCTGCAGAGCAGCATCCTGATGCCGACAAGTTACGTGTATGCACCGTGAATGCGGGTGACGAGACCGTTCAGATTGTCTGCGGAGCACCGAATGCCCGTGCGGGTCTGATAGCACCACTCGCCAAGGTGGGCGCGGTTCTTCCTGGTGACTTCAAAATCAAAAAAGCCAAGCTTCGCGGTGTAGAGTCTCAAGGCATGCTCTGTGCGGGAGCTGAGCTAACTATCTCTGAGGACAATGACGGCCTGATGGAGCTACCCGCGGACGCACCCATCGGTGCGGACATCCGCGAGTACCTGTCGCTTGACGATCAGGTGATTGAACTGGGTCTCACACCGAACCGGGCTGACTGCCTCAGCGTTCGTGGTATTGCTCGTGACGTCGCGGTTGCCTTCGACGAGACCTTAAACGAAACCGCTATAGCGCCTGTTGAAAGTACGATTGCCGAAACCTTTCCGGTCGCTATTGAAGCGACGGCGAAGTGTCCTCGATATCTGGGTCGCGTCATAAAGAACGTAGACCTCTCGCGTCCCACGCCTGACTACATGCGTGAGCGGTTGGAGCGGGCTGGATTGCGGTCTATTGACGCAGCTGTCGACGTGACGAACTACGTGCTACTCGAACTGGGTCAGCCCTTGCACGCATTTGACCTTGATCAGCTAAATGGCGGTATCGTCGTTCGAGAGTGTAAGCCGGATGAGGTTTTAACGCTGTTAGATGGCACGGAACAGGCATTAGAGCCGGGAACCCTCGTGATTGCCGATCATACTCAACCGCTAGCACTTGCCGGCATTATGGGCGGTGCGGACAGTGGTGTGAGTGAGTCCACAACAAACCTATTTCTAGAGAGCGCCTTCTTCACACCGGAACTGATGGCGGGACGAGCGCGCTTATACGGGTTGCACACCGATGCATCTCATCGTTACGAGCGCGGTGTCGACTTTCAGCTCCAGCGAGAGGCGATGGAGCGTGCAACTCAGCTATTCATCGATGCCGTGGGTGGAGAAGCGGGCCCAGTGACGGAAGTGGTCTCCGATGCCGATCTTCCGGTGAATGAAGCGGTCCTTCTAAGAGAAGCTCAGATCGAGAAGTTGTTGGGGATCAAGATTGATCGTGTTGAGGTAGAGCGCATCCTCGAGGGCCTCGGCTTCTGGGTTGTTGGGCACAAGCAAGGATGGCTGTGTACTGCACCCAGCTGGCGATTCGACATGGGGCTCGAGGTTGACTTAATCGAGGAGCTCGCACGCCTTATTGGATTCGATGCCATCCCATCACAGCCGATAAAGGCGAGTCTTATTCCAGTTGGAGTTCCCGAGACACGCCGTGCGCTTCGTATGGCGAAGAATGANCTTGTTGCACGGGGTTACTTCGAAGCTGTGACTTTCAGCTTTGTTGCGCCGGAGGTGCAGTCTTATTTTGATCCCGAGCTTTCACCGATAGCACTTAAAAATCCGATATCAGCGGATCTCGCGGTTATGCGTACCAGCCTGATTCCCGGATTGCTGAAAGCGATTGCANACAACGCGAGCCGGCAACAAAGCCGCGTAAAGTTATTCGAAACAGGACTAAAGTTTATGTCGGNAGAGGGGACTGAGCAGATCCCCATGTTAGCCATCGCTGTCTCGGGTTTACGAGATCTGGAAGGCTGGTCAACTGACAAGACTGCGGCTGACTTTTTCGATNTGAAGGGAACCCTTGAGGGCTTGCTTGCGAACCTGGGTGACCGCCTGACATTCGAGGCGTCGGTCTTTCCAGGGCTGCATGACGGTCAAAGTGCGGCAATTCTTGTGGATGGAAAGTGTGTTGGTCGCATAGGTGCAGTGCACCCAAGCGTCCGCAAAGCGATNGGCATTCCNGCCAACACAGTCGTTGCTGAGGTACTACAATCGGTCGTGAATGAAGTGGCCATGCCCGCTTACGACGATATTTCCAAGTATCCCGAGACNCGCAGAGACCTCGCATTGGTTGCAGACAAGANCGCTGCTTCAGCAGAGGTCCTCTCGACAATCCGCAAGGCCGCCGGAAGCTTGCTTACTAAATTAGACCTTTTTGACGTCTACGAGGGTGCTGGGTTGGCAGAAGGTAAGAAAAGTCTTGCGATCGGTTTGACATTCCAAGATCAAAGTCGCACTCTCGATGAGTCCGAAGTNTCAAGCGCTGTAGACCAAGTGCTTGATTCCTTGAAAGAAAAACTAGGTATCGAATTGCGAAGCTAGTAACAACATGTCCGCATTAACGAAATCAGAAATGGCCGATAAGCTGTTTGAGNAATTAGGCCTTAACAAGCGCGAAGCGAAAGAACTGGTAGAGCAGTTCTTTGAAGAGATTCGTATCTGCCTCGAAAACAACGAACAGGTCAAACTCTCGGGCTTCGGCAACTTTGATCTTCGCGATAAAGGCTCGCGTCCCGGTCGTAACCCGAAAACGGGTGAAGAGATTCCTATATCCGCTCGACGTGTTGTTACCTTCAAGCCCGGACAAAAGCTCAAAGCCCGGGTAGAGAAGATGCAAGACGATGCTTGAGCCTACGCACAATAACGAACTCCCTCCGATCCCAGGAAAACGCTATTTCACCATTGGTGAGGTCAGCACCCTGTGTGCGGTAAAACCACATGTGCTTCGTTACTGGGAGGCCGAGTTTNCCCAGCTAAAGCCGGTCAAGCGCCGCGGCAACAGNCGTTATTATCAACGAGGTGACGTCGAGTTAGTTCGGGCCATCCNCGGCCTACTNTATGAAGAGGGCTATACCATCGGTGGTGCGCGCCAGCGTCTGACNAGTGAGGACGGCCCAAACCCTGTCGCGGTCATGTCAGCCGTGAGCGACACGCTCAAGGACCTGGAAACCGCNAAGTCCCTGCTTCAACTCGACGACTAAGATTCCCTAAAGCTGCGAATACCCGTATAATCCGCGGCCTTCGGGGCGTAGCGCAGTCTGGTAGCGCACCACACTGGGGGTGTGGTGGTCGCAGGTTCAAATCCTGCCGTCCCGACCANCTNTNTCTTTTACTGAGTGGACGATTCTGTGGCTGCAGGGCCACTGTCTCTGTATTGATCTCGGTTTGGGTGATCGGTT
>NZIH01000010.1 GCA_002691565.1 Halieaceae bacterium | reverse complement strand
GGGTGTGCTGTAGTTACCGTAGCAGGTCGCGTAGAGCGCAAGCTTTCCGGTAGTGGCACCAATCGGCGTTGATTCGATATCCGTGATTAGCTTCTTGGCCCGTTTGATCAGCGTATTTCGATGAATCTCGGGTAAAGGCGCCTCGGCCGCGATATCGAACGTACTCTCTAGAGCCTTTCTAAAAGCCCCATTGTTGTTGAGCGCATTCGCCGTGACATCCACGAGTGGGATCATTGATATTCCGCTCATCAGGGCATCGGTTGATGTCAGAACCTTATCGCGGAGTTTTGCTCCCTTCGTTTTGAAGTTTTGAGCCTTGGCTCGCAGCATCAAGTGAGGAAAGTCGACGTTGAATTCATGGGGTGGAACGTAAGGGCACTTTGTGAGGTAACACAGGTCACACATGTAGCACTGATCGACGACCTTGTCATAATCGTCGACTGAAACCCCATCCACCTCGAGCGTTTCGGACTCGTCGATAAGGTCAAAAAGGGTAGGAAACGAGTCACACAGGCTGACACAACGTCTGCATCCATGGCAGACATCGTAGACACGGGCAAGCTCATCATTGAGCGAGTCACGGTCCCAAAACGCTTCCGTTTTCCATTCTATCGGGTGACGAGTGGGTGCGTCGACGCTACCTTCGCGCATGTGCTATTGCCTCTGTTTAAAGTTGTTTGAACCAAAAGGGGGGACCAAAGTCCCCCCTGAACTCAAGTAGACCCGGACTTAGGCGTCGAGGTTGTCGAGTGCTTTCTGGAAACGATTCGCGTGGCTACGCTCTGCTTTCGCCAGTGTTTCGAACCAATCTGCGATCTCGTCAAAATCCTCGTCGCGCGCTGTCTTAGCCATACCTGGGTACATATCGGTGTACTCGTGAGTCTCGCCAGCGATTGATGCTTCGAGGTTCTTGACAGTGTCGCCCATTGGTAAGCCAGTGGCGGGATCGCCTACAGCTTCAAGGTACTCAAGGTGGCCATGAGCGTGGCCAGTCTCACCTTCCGCCGTTGAGCGGAAAACGGCTGCTACGTCGTTGTAGCCTTCTGCGTCAGCCTTTGAGGCGAAGTAGAGGTAACGGCGATTTGCTTGAGACTCACCTGCAAAGGCGTCCTTCAGGTTCTGTTCGGTTTGGCTACCTTTCAGTTCCATTGCTTATTACTCCATTGTTGATCGTATGACGTCATGACGCCGCCGCATCACCGGCAGCACATGTACTATACCGTCTTCGTGAAAAAATGGTTCCAAAAAAAGCTGGCAAAACCAATCGATTTTTCCGATCGTATATAGGACAAATATGCGACAAGATCGATGGAGCTGCTGTGTCACGCCAACCCACCTTAAAACAGCTGAAGTACCTGTGTGCTGTTGCGGAGCATCAGCATTTTGGGCAGGCGGCAAGAGCGTGTCATGTCAGTCAGAGTACGCTCAGCGCGTCGATCGTCGAATTGGAGGACGTATTGTCAGCCAGTCTGGTCGAGCGAAATAATCGCTCGGTACTGCTGACAGCGCTCGGAAACGAGGTGGTGGCACGTGCTCGTGCAGTTCTGACCGATGTAGACGACGTGGTCGCTCTCTGTGAGGCTTCCAGAGAGCCCTTTCAGGGGACCATCCGACTGGGTGTGATCCCCACGATTGCCCCCTTTGTGCTTCCGAAGATGTTGAAAGCGCTGCGCACGGAACATCCGATCTGTAAGATGTTTGTGCGAGAGGATCTGTCTCACGCGCTGGTTAACGCGCTACAAGTCGGAGAGCTCGATGTACTGTTACTGGCCTTACCTTTTCCTACAGAACACACCGATACCATTGCATTGTTCGAAGATCCGTTTTATCTGGCGACACTCCCTAACTCGAGGCTGGCTCTCAGTCAAAAGCTAAGGACGAAAGATCTTCATGGTGCTGAGATGTTGCTTCTGGAAGAGGGGCACTGCCTTCGGGATCATGCACTTGAGGCGTGCAAGTTGCGGGAAATGGATGTGACCGTGCCTTATCAAGCGACCAGTCTCACGACAATCGTACAAATGGTAGCCAACGGTATCGGCACGACGCTTCTGCCGAAAATGGCGACCGATGCTGGTATTGCGGATGGAACAGATCTAGTCCTCCGACCCTTTGATGAGCCTGATGTTGGTCGGCAGATCGGTTTGATGTGGCGAAAAAAAACGCCCCGGAAGCATGAGTTCGGTCTCCTCGGGGCGTTTATTCAGTCTTGCCTGACTTAATCAGGCAAGCGTTGTTTAGAAGTTACGTCGTAACGTGGCACCATAGGTTCGTGGCTGGTTAGGGTAGCCAGTGAGACTACCCGTCTGAGCCACTGCTGGGAACCAAGTGATGAGCCACTGGTCATCAGTCAAGTTCCGGCCCCAGATCCGAAGATCCCAATCACCGCGCGTGAGACCAAAGCTCGCGTTAACCATAGCCACTTCGCGTTGGCGGAAGCCCCGCTCGTCGAGAGCGAGATTGTTAAGCGAGATATCACCACCGCCGTTGATGTCGACGGCGCTGTCATATTGATAGTCTGCTTGTACGAACCCATTCATACCACCGAGCATGAAGTTGTAGGTGGCAATCGCACTAATGCTCTGCTTGTGGATACCTGCGGGTGTAAGCCCGGTAAAGTCGGCGGGCTGGCCATTCAACTGAGCGCCGGTAAAGTCATCGTAAATCGGGTCGAGCCAAGTGCCTGACAATAGCAATGTCAGTGCATCAGTTGGACGAACCATTAAATCTACCTCTAACCCTTTGGTAGATTGCTTACCGGCATTGGTCAGCACAAAACCAGTGCCCAAGAACGCATTCGACTGGAAGCCCTCAATACTCTGATCAAAGATCGCCGCGTTGAACGTTCCCCAGTCTGCAGAGTACTTGAATCCAAGTTCAATAGTCTCTGCTTCCTCAGGACCGGCAAGCCGGGTTCCGATGGTCAGATTGTTGGGTAACGTTGCGCCACCCGCTGAGAGTGCATCACGCTCTCCCACCGTTGGGCGGGAGTCGCGAGACAGGTTCCATGACGTGCCCTTGAAACCTGTGCCGTAAGTCAGATATACGTTCAGGTCATCAGAGAAGGCATGCGACAAACTCGCCGTGTAGGTTGTCTTGCTGTCATTTGACGTGCCTGGCTGGGCTGCATTCGGTATTCCGAGCAGCTGCGGAAGGAACTGAAGGCCTTCGAGGCCGACGAATGGGTTGTTATCGGTCGGCGCTATGCCTGCTACGGTTGCCGCCACCGTCTGAAGATAGCCAGGGACCGCCTCGGGTGGAATCGCTGAAATAGCGGGAATACCCAAACCTGCGAATCCGCCCGTATAAGCGAGATTAGTTAAAGCGGTAATCCCGTCGGCACCGCGAATATCAAGCTTTGAGAAAACATCATTATTTTCCTGACTCAGCGTGATGTTTTTGTCGTCATTCAGGTAGTTCAAACCGACGGTGAAATCCGTCTTGTCGGATAGCGGGAAGGTAATTTGGCCGAACAGAGAATATGACTCATTGTCTTGAGTCGCCGTCTCAACCACTCCGTCGCCATCCGCAAAGAATGTACCGGGAGCCAGGCCGAGTAGGGCTTCGAATCCACCTGTCGCAGCTGCTCCTGCTGCAATGTCTCCGCCGCCTACCAGTAGATTGATGTAGTTGCGCCACTGCGCACCAAATTCGATGCTATTTTCGAAATCGATGGACTCATCGAAATAGAAACCACCGACCAGCCAGTCCGCATTGCCTGCGGTGCCCGTCAGGCGTATTTCTTGGGTGAAGGTTTTAATTTCGGTCTCACCCGTGCTGTTACCAATCGCGTCTGCTGCAGTGAAGTCAACGTCACCTTGCGGTTGGTCGAAATATGAATCCCGATAAGCGGTGATTGAGCGAACATCGATATCACCAAATGACGTCTTGTAGTCGACGGTGATGCCTTTGTTCTCACCACGGTTGATGGTGTCGAAGTTACCGTAATGGCGGAAATTAAACCCGTCCTCGGGGATGTAAGCCTGTCCGGGCACAACGGATAATGCCGACAGCGCAAAACCTGCGGGACCGTTCACCAAGTTGGCCGTACCACAACACACTTCGTCGATCTCATCGTAGTCGAGGATGACGCGAAGTTCGCTTGTTTCATTGAGTTCAGCAAGGAAGTCAGCGCGAGTGTTCCAGCGGTTACGGTTGTTGAAGTCAGTGCCCGTGGGTACGTTATCGAAATAACCGTCCCGCTTGAGCATGCTTCCGCTCAAACTGAAGGCCACTGAGTCGGACATCGGGCCGGTGTAGAATGCTCTGACCGATTGCTGACTGTAGTTTCCGACACCGAGCTCCAGCGAACCTCTGCTTTCGAATTCCGGCGCTTTGGTAGTCACCGAAATCACGCCAGCAGACGCGTTCTTTCCGTAAAGCGTGCTCTGCGGGCCCTTCAGCACCTCGATCTGCTGAATGTTTGGCAGATCTGAAATTCGAGCCTGCGAGCGCGAGAGATACACCCCATCAACAAAAACGGCTACCGAGGGCTCGATGCCCGGGTTGTTGGCGCCATTACCAAAACCACGAATAACAAAGTTCGTTTGAATAGAGTTCTGAAACTGAGGCACGCGCAGTGACGGAACGACCGACTGTAGATCCAGCAGATCTCGCACCTCGGCTCGCTCGATCACTTCGCCGGTGACGACGCTGACGGACAAAGGAACATCCTGAATAGACTCGGCGCGCTTGGTTGCGGTAACGACAACTTCTTCCATTGTGTCTTGCGCAAGCGCTGGAACGCTCATTGCAGCCACCACAGCTACGCTTAGGGATTTGGATAAAAACCGCATGGGAGTACCTCGTTGTTTATTTGTTTTATTTAAGAAGATCTAAGTTAGCAGTATTTTTCAAATATGGCTAAAAACTAAAGCGGTTGCTGCGATTTTGTCCAAAAATGATCGGATATCAGTTTCGTATGGCGGCTCAGCCGCGTTTATAGACCCTCTAGCTTACAGGTGCCACTGAGAACTAGGGCGCAACTGGCCTACGGAATGCTTGACGGTAGACAGGTCTTTGATCAGAACTGCTTGGTATGTTTGGTTCGAAAGGGTGTGGTGCCCTTGGTGTTCTTGACCACCCGGTGCCGCTTTGGAGGTTGCCGGGTGGGAACCAAGTGCATGGGACCGTTGCCAATNANATCNCGNCGNCCAATCTTCTTGAGCGCCTCGCGNAATGCAGGCCAGTTNTCGGGGTCNTGATANCGAAGAAANGCCTTNTGGAGTCGGCGCTGCTTGATGCTTCTNACGGACGGAACCTGTTTNCTGTCNCGACCCACTTTTTTGAGNGGATTCTTNTCGCTGTGATACATCGCCGTCGCTAAGGCCATGGGCGATGGGTAGAAAGTCTGCACCTGATCTNCACGGAACTTATTGCGCTTTAGCCACAAAGCCAGATTCACCATGTCGTTNTCGGTNGTTCCCGGGTGTGCCGCGATGAAATANGGAATGAGATATTGCTTCTTGTTGGCCGCCTTTGAGTACTTATCAAACAGCTGTTTAAAGTTATCGTAGGTNCCAATTCCCGGCTTCATCATTTGGTCGAGTGGGCCATCCTCCGTGTGCTCTGGCGCAATCTTCAGATAGCCACCTACNTGGTGTGTNACGAGTTCTTTNACGTACTCGGGTGTCTCGACCGCAATGTCGTAACGCAGNCCNGAGGCGATCAANACTTTTTTGATGCCCGGTACCGCGCGTGCCCGACGGTATAGGTGNATGAGCGGCGTTTGATCGGTATTCAGGTTTTTGCAAATGCCGGGGAAGACGCAACTCAACTTCCGACACTTCGCTTCGATTTCTTCGCTCTTACAGGCCAACCGCCACATGTTGGCGGTGGGGCCGCCAAGATCTGAAATCACGCCGGTAAAGCTCGNACTGGTATCCCGAATTTTTTCGATTTCACGAACAATGGAATCCTCGGAGCGGTTTTGAATAATTCGTCCTTCATGCTCAGTGATTGAACAGAACGTGCAGCCGCCAAAACAGCCGCGCATGATGTTCACCGAGTGCTGAATCATCTCTAATGCGGGAATTTTGGCATCTCCGTAGGTTGGGTGTGGGCGACGTTGATAGGGCTGCTCGAATACCCAGTCGAGCTCTGGCGTCGACAGCGGGATTGGCGGTGGGTTAAACCAAACCTCTCGATCACCATGTGCCTGAATGAGTGCCAGTGCGTTGTGTGGATTGGTTTCTTTGTGCATAACGCGCGCGGCATGCGCATAGAGCACCGGGTCATCTTTTACTTTCTCGAAGCCGGGAAGCCTGATGACATCACGATCGGAGCGGCTGCTTGCCATCAACGAGACTGGCTGAGCCTCTTGAACGAGCGCCTCTCCGGCCGATGTTGATTCGCTGTCACAGACCTCAGGTTCCATCCCGTTATAGGGATTGAGCATCGGCTCGACTTTTCCGGGCTCATCGACTGATGTTGAGTCGATGACACGATAACCGGGTAGCGGTTCTGAAACGAGAAAGGCTGTTCCTCGCAAATCACGCAGGACAGCGATTTCTTTGCCACTGGCCAGTCCATGCGCTAAGTCAACGATGGCACGCTCCGCATTGCCGTACAGCAGAATATCCGCCTTACTATCCACGAGAACCGAGCGCCTCACGTTGTCGCTCCAGTAATCGTAATGGGCCATCCGACGAAGACTTGCTTCAATGCCTCCGATGACAATGGGTACATCGCGGTAAGCCTCACGGGCCCGTTGGCTATAAACCGTGACAGCGCGGTCAGGGCGTTTGCCAGCTACATCACCGGCGGTGTAAGCGTCGTCATTACGGCGCTTTCTGTCGGCGGTGTAGTGATTGATCATGGAATCCATGTTGCCAGCGGCGATTCCAAAGAATAGATTGGGTTTGCCCAGCTCTTTGAATGCGTCTGCGCTGCGCCAATCGGGCTGCGAGATAATGCCCACGCGAAATCCTTGACCCTCCAGAACTCGCCCAACCACAGCCATACCGAAGCTCGGGTGGTCGACGTAGGCATCACCTGTCACGATGATGATGTCGCAACTGTCCCAGCCAAGCGCATCCATTTCGGCGCGCGACATGGGTAGCCACGGTGCGGGTCCAAAGCACTCAGCCCAATATTTTCGGTGTGCAAAAATGTCTGTCGGTTGTTCGTTCACGGGAGTTGCGGCTTTTGCTCTCTCAGCTCGTCAGGGACCTCAAGATCCGCACCACAGTGTTTGCAGTGTTGCGCATCAGTTGCATGATCTACGCCCGCACACACCGGGCAGTTCCATGCCAGCGTTTGAGCGGCTCGGCGCGATCCCAATCTTTCCCACAGTTTACTGGTTACGATCGCTGTAGGCACGGCCAAAATCGAATAACCAATCAAAATACCAATCGAGGCGACAAACCGCCCCATAGGCGTTCCCGGAACAACATCCCCGTACCCGACCGTCGTAATCGTGACGACTGCCCAGTAAATACTCATTGGAATACTGACAAAGCCGTGCTCAGGTCCGTCGATGACGTATAGCAGGCATCCAAATACGACCACTGTCACTATAACGATCGAGAAGAACACCATGATAGAACGAGCAGTAGCACGCATGAGTCCGATGATCTCGATGTATTCCTCGTGCAACTCGAAGAGGTGCAATATTCGAAAGACGCGCAAAACGCGGAGCACCCTAATTACGATGAGCGATGAGGCTTCAGGAACAAACAGCGTGAGAAACGTTGGTAGGATGGCCAGAAGGTCGATAACGCCCCAAAAGCTGATGGCATAGGCCATGGGGTTGCGGAGGCACCAAAGTCGGACCAGATATTCCACGGTGAAGACGAGTGTGAAGCCGATCTCCAAGGCCCGAAAGAGATCTCCGTAGACCGCATGGTAGACATCCATCGAGTCGAGCATCACTACCGTCACACTGGCGAGGATTATGATGAGCAGTGCCACATCGAACAGGTTTCCACCCCGCGTTTCCGTGCCGAAGATCACGGTTTCCACGGCGTCTCTGATAGGTCTGGACTCACTCATGGTCAGTCATTCCTAGCAAGCTGCTCAGCGTAGGCCATACCACGTTGAGTAGCAGTGGTTGCGCTGAAGCGTTGGGATGCGTTCTATCGCTCTGCATGAGTTCGCTGGATAAGAAAATGCTCTCGACTATAAATGGGAGGGCTACGACGCTCTCGCCATTCGCGAGCTGGCTGTAGGACTCGCGGAACAGTGTGGTATAGCGCCTTCCCAAATTGGGTGGCGCTTCTGCCGCGAGCAACAGCACTTTTGCACCCTGCGCTAAGGATGCCTCAGTCATGGTTGTTAAGTTATTTCGTATCTGCTTTATCGGGTAGGCACGAAGCCCGTCGTTACCGCCGAGTTCGATAATCACAATGCTGGGCTCGTGTTGCTCGAGTAATGAGGGTAACCTTTGCGCGCCACCGCCCGTAGTATCACCCGAGATGCTCGCGTTGATAACGGAAGCGCCGGGTGATTGGTCTGATAGTTTCTCGGAAAGCAGATGAACCCAGCCCTGCTCCATGTCCATGCCATAAGCAGCGCTTAGGCTATCGCCTATCACAAGAATGGTTGGCGGTGTCTCAGCGGTTGCGGAATTGGGTAGTGCAGAGGCCAAGAGTATAAATTCAGTGATCAGATGATGTCGTAAGTGATGCCAGAGGTATAAATGCATGATCAAAACATCCCAGTTGATTAAACGAGTCAGCACGGCCGAGTCCGAGTTAGAAATCCTGCGAGGGATCGACTTGGAAATCAAGCGCGGAGAAACGGCCGCGATTGTCGGTGCTTCCGGCTCGGGCAAGTCTACGTTGCTTGGCTTGTTGGCGGGGCTCGATGCGCCAAGTTCAGGCGCAATCACGCTAGATGGCATCAACATTGTCACTTTAGATGAGGACGAGCGCGCCACGCTACGAAGTGAGAAAGTTGGTTTTGTCTTTCAGAACTTTCAGTTACTCCCGGCGCTGACAGCTCTCGAGAACGTTATGCTGCCACTTGAGCTCGCGGGAATCCCAGATGCGCGCGAGAAATCAGAGGACTTTCTGTCACGCGTCGGCTTAGGCGAGCGTTTCCATCATTACCCGCGAACCCTGTCAGGCGGTGAGCAGCAACGTGTTGCTATCGCCCGCGCCTTTGCCTCGCAGCCCCTCATTTTGTTTGCCGACGAGCCCACCGGCAATCTGGATACGACGACGGGTGCAACCGTGGTCGAATTACTGTTTGGTCTCAATAAAGAAGAGGGCACCACCCTCGTTCTAGTCACTCACGACAATGGCCTTGCGGACCGCTGCCAGCGAAAATTCGCCATGACGGCAGGTCATCTCGAAGAGGTTTCATGAAGTCTCCCGTTGTCGCTTCAATTCGGCTTTTAATTCGTGACTGGCGCGGTGGAGAGCTGGGGGTGCTGTTCAGTGCGTTGTTACTAGCAGTCTCGGTTGTCGTCGCGATCAGTGGGTTCGTCAACCGACTGCAATTCAATTTAGAGCGCGAGTCTGCAAGCTTCTTAGCGGCCGATTTGGTTGTTTCCAGTTCAAAGCCCGTACCCACGCCGTGGATCGATGAGGCGGGTGCCTCCGGCTTGGCACAGGGTGAGACGATCACTTTTTCTTCCATGGTGATATCGGCGGAAGATGACATGTTCCTTGCCTCCGTGAAAGCCGTAGGAGGTGCCTATCCACTCCGCGGCGCGCTATCCGTCGATAAAGGTTTGCCTCAACCCTCCACTGACGTTCCCGCGCCTGGAACCGTTTTTCTTGCGCCGAGGCTAGTTCAACAACTATCGGCGGCTATTGGTGATGAGGTTTACGTGGGGGATGCGACGCTGACCGTTGCCGGCACGCTTTTAAGCGAACCCGACTCGACGACAGGGTTTTTCGGTTATGGCCCTCGCCTGGTGATGAACGCCGGAAATCTCGACGAGACAGGGGTGGTTCAACCGGGTAGCCGGGTGACTTACCGCTTGCTTTTGGCGGGAGAGTCGGGCGATCTAACGCGTTTCAGAGAGTGGGTTGAGCCTCAACTGGTTCAACGACAGCGACTTTTCAGTGTCGATGAATCGCAACCGGGTATCGGCGCTACCTTGGATCGCGCGCGTGGTTTCTTACTATTGGCCGGCAGTCTGGGCGTCATGCTGGCGGCCGCAGCAATTTTGGTTGCCGCCCGCCGGTTCGGCGAGCGGCATACCGATCAGGTCGCTGTGATGAAAAGCCTGGGGG
>NZIH01000009.1 GCA_002691565.1 Halieaceae bacterium | reverse complement strand
GTTTCCACCGCGGTCTGGGTGAAGTTTTTGGATGAGACTTCGATGCGCGGCAATGATTTCCTCTTCTGTAGCACCTTCGCTCAGGCCCAGTGTAGCCAGCGCTTCTGCCCTTGAGCTTTCAGCGGCTGCATCACGCTGCGCCTCGCTTCGCTCTTCTTCCGCGTCATTGGCTTTGTGCGTCCTTTGATCAATGTAGGCCTGCAGCAACTCGGCCGATTCCTGATCTGCCGTTTGGTAATGCTCAAACAAGACCTCAAGTTCGCTCATAGAAAGTTCGGATAGTAGCCAGCCTTTGTGGGGACCCTCGGTGACCTCGCCATCGATGAGGCCACTGGCATGGTCTAGTGTGGCTGCAAGGTGATCGGTTTGAATGGCGGACTGCCCTTCTGACGCACTCTGCCGTTGTCGCAGTTTGTTTAGAAAGGGTAGGGCACGTATTACCCACGGCAGTACCTGCCGTAGGAATACGAACCCCCCCGTAATGGCGGCTCCAAGCCAATGCATCCGGCCAGTGGCCGTCAGGATAATCACTGTGACCACGGCCAGTCCGATGAAGAATTTGATATAGCCCGCGCGCTGCTTGTGCGGGGGCAAGCTTCTAATTCGCCATAGGTAGGCGATGGCGACAGCGGCGAGAGCAATGGCAATGACGACTCGTATCACGATGATGTCCTTTTGGCGACGCTATTCATCAGAGGCGCCGTGGGAGATCTGCTCCGCAACTGCGCTCCTATGAGGGTAACTTGTTGAGCAATAGTTTATCACTTTCGTGGCGCGAACCTTGCAGAGCCTTACGACCACCCACAACGAATCGGATGGCAGATTTCAATAACTCCCGAAGTCGATCGCCGCTGGCGTCATCGAGCTGCACATGGGCACCGTTTGACAGCGCCGCCATGGACGCAAAGCATCGCGAGGCACTTGCATCTTTGCCCTCCTGAAATAGAAGTAACGGTCGCTGTGCCAGCCGACATTGGACGGCCAATGCATTTAGAGTTTCAGGACTTTCCTCGCAAGCGTCTCCAACGTAGACGATAGCCTTAATTGATTGACTGCCCTCGAATTCCGCCAACGAGTGGCGTAAGACACGTTCTATTTGCGTCGCTCCACCTTGGCAGTAGACGCCGTTCAAAGCGTCGAGTAACGGACCGGGCTGTGTCATCCAGGGGGTGGCTTCAAATTCCATGAGACCTCGGAAGTAGCAAAGCTGTAGCGCGAAGGCTGCGTCTTCGGTTGCTACATCGAACAGTGCCTGATGCATTGATCGCGCGATATGCCACGTTGGCTCCCTTGAGGCGGTCGCATCGAGCGAAAAAATGAGACGGTTTTGCGCATCGGCCACGCGCTTGAGGGCCCGTGCCTTGCTAACGAAGGCCGTGACGCTACGGGGTCGATTTGCAATTTCCTTGGTGATACTGAGGCCCTCTCCCTTTCGGGTATGGGGCAGATGGTAGCTGACTAGCGCTGGTTTAGAAGCCCCTTTGCCGCCAGCTCTTTCAGGTAATGTCGACGGGTCTGCAATTCAACAATAGCGGATTGGACACTGATATCGCTTTTAAGGCGCGGTTCGGTAACGGCGATCGCAAGTAGTTTCCTGCTCGATAGATCGCTCGCTGGTGTCTTGGTTGATCTGTTCGGTATGGATACGGTAATTGGCATGTAAACTCCCCCTCGGCCTACCATCTGTCTCAGCCGATGCATTTTTTGTCTAAGTTGAGAAGGTTAGATCCGTAATATGACAAAAGTTCAGCGCTATACTGCGCTTAGATGAATTTTTTGTTTCTGGGGTTTCATCATGGACATCATCAATTTTCAACGAAAACTCGTTTTACCCTCATCGGAGGACGCCCTTCCCGGTCGTTCTTTTGCGATACCTGTAACCCACAACCACACGGTTTTAGGGACACCGTTTATGGGCCCTTTTGCGGAGCATCTAGAAGTTGCTCAGTTTGGTCTCGGGTGTTTTTGGGGTGCGGAACGTGTTTTTTGGAAGGTCCCCGGTGTTTACACGACAGCCGTTGGTTACGCTGCTGGGCACACGCCCAATCCTACTTACCAGGAGGTGTGTACCGGGCAGACGGGACATAACGAAGTTGTTTTGGTGGTTTTTGACCCCACGCGACTCAGTTACGCAGATTTGCTTCGCGTATTTTGGGAGAGTCATGACCCAACTCAGGGCATGCGCCAAGGCAACGACTGGGGCACACAATACCGCTCCGGAATCTACACCTATTCGGAAGCGCAAGCCGAGGCTGCGCGCGTGAGCAAGGACGATTACGATCACCGCCTCAAGGCGGCAGGTTACGGTGGTATCACGACTGAAATTCAAGCGGCTTCAGAATTTTATTATGCCGAGGAGCCTCATCAGCAGTACTTGGACAAGAACCCGGAAGGCTACTGCGGTATTGGCGGCACAGGCGTGGCGTGTGGTTTCGGTACGGGCGTTTTAGCGTAAAGCGGATCGATGAATGTCTGTTCTCTAGGCGCTCCAGTGCTAGCACAAATTACGTGCGAGCACGGCACAGACCGCCGTATCGACACTCATAATGCGATGGCCAAGATGAGCGATATTTGCACCGAGTGATCGTGCGAGATCGATCTCGTAGTCGATAAATCCACCCTCTGGCCCGACTAACAAGCAGCGCTTCTGGTCGCCATCGGCTGTGAGACGATCGTCGCCACTCGGGTGCGCCAGGATGATGTCTCGGCCGTTTGCAATACCGTGGAGCGAATCCTCCATAAACGGTTTGAAGCGCCGGTGTTCGGTAACAACAGGTAGCAACGTATCGCCGGCTCGCTCTAAACCCTGTATGAGTGCAGCCTCCACCTTGCTGGTCTCTAGATAAGGTGATTGCCAGAAACTTTTTTCGACCCGGTAGGAGTGAATGAGGTGAAGTTCATCAACGCCCAATTCAGCCACTGTGCGCAGAATACGGCGAAGCATCTTTGGACGGGGAAGGGCTAACACCAGTCGTGTTGGATGGCGTGATGGCGGCGCCTCCGACAACTCCACGTCGAGTTGCACCTCCGTTTGATCCATGGCGGTGACAGTACCGGACCCCTTATTGCCATTCACCAAGCCAATCCGGAGGGATTGCCCCAACTCCGGTTTTAGGATGTTGATGATGTGGTGCGCCCGATAGTCACTTAGGCGCACCGACCCAACGTCAGTCCAATCGCTTTCTCGCAACAAGATAATATTCATGGCTGCTGGTTTATGCTGTCCAGAGGTCGTAATCGTCAGCATCGACAACCTGTCGATTGACGATGTCTCCCGACTTCAGGTTCGCGGCATCCGAAACATAAACCACACCATCTATTTCTGGCGCATCGCCTTTGGAACGTCCCACTGCACCGTCGGGCCCGATCTCATCGATCATCACATCGATCGATTGCCCGATTTTCTGTTTCAGACGTTCAGCGCTTATTTCTTGCTGCAGTGCCATGAATCGGTGCCACCGCTCTTCTTTAACTTCTTCGGGCACGGGGTTTTCCAGCGCATTGGCCGTCGCGCCTTCGACTGCGGAGTACTTGAAACAGCCCACTCGGTCGAGTTTGGCTTCTCTTATGAAATCCAGAAGCTCATTAAACTCGTGCTCGGTTTCACCCGGAAATCCGACAATAAAGGTTGAGCGCAATGTGATGTCGGGGCAGACCGCTCGCCACGACTGTATCCGGTCGAGTGTTTTTTCCGACGCGGCGGGGCGCTTCATTCGCTTCAATACNGTGGGACTGCCGTGCTGAAGCGGTATGTCGAGGTAGGGCAGTACCTTGCCCTCGGCCATGAGAGGGATGACGTGATCAACGTGGGGGTAGGGGTAGACGTAATGCATGCGTACCCAAGCGCCTAAGTCACCGAGCGCGATGGCGAGGCTCTGCATATTGGTTTTAAGAGGACGGCCTTCCCAGAAATCGGTTTTGTACTTTAAATCGACCCCATAAGCGCTGGTGTCCTGCGAAATCACGAGTAGCTCTTTCACACCGGACCGAACCAGTTGTTCGGCTTCACGCATGACTTCGCCAATGGGGCGGCTGACCAGATCGCCACGCAGGCTTGGGATAATGCAAAAACGGCANCGATGATTGCAGCCTTCNGAGATCTTTAAATAAGCGTAGTGCNGCGGNGTCAACTTCACGCCTTGAGCAGGGATCAGGTCAATTTTCNGATCGGGTGTATGCTGGTTTGGTAGCACTCGCCTGACTTCCGAGAGGACTTCTTCGTACGCCGCGGGCCCAGTAATGCCGAGTACTTTGGGGTGACGCTCAAGCACTAAATCTGCCTGCTCACCGCCGCCCATGCAGCCAGTCACCAATACCCGACCNTTCTCTTCAAGCGCTTCACCTATCGCAGCNAAGGATTCCTCTTTGGCGCTGTCAATAAAGCCACAGGTATTAACGATGACGACGCCAGCGTCCTTATAGGAGGGCGACACCTCATAACCATCGAACCGCAGTTGCGTCAGGATGCGCTCCGAGTCAACGAGTGCCTTGGGGCAACCCAATGATACGAAGCCAACTTTTTGCGGGTGGGACATGTCAGTTAATCCGAAACAAACACGAGTTTTATTCTCTCACAGCGTGACGTTTCGTTCGCTGCCAAAGGTGCGAACCGGTAATTGTCCACGCAATCGCTTGAGTAAGTCCTCGGCTTCATCTTTGTTCAGGAACTCCCCCAAGCTGGTTCTGGTTTCGCGATTGTGAAGCCAGAGCGTCGGACCTTCCCACTGGTTTTTCGCGGTAATGACATTCAGCGCCGTGTCATCACGCTCCCAAAGCCAGGTTTTTTTAGGTACGAAATAGCCCTTCTCAATTTTGACGTTGCTGTCAGAAACCGTTACGACCTGTCGGTACTCAAGGTTCCAGTTCACATAATACAGCGCCGCTGATAGCGCGATGAGTTCGGCACCAGCAAAGGGAAGTATCGGCCAGGCACCTAGTAGCGTGAAACCAATGGCCGCACCCAGCGACGGAATAGAAATGGCAATCAACACATAGAGATTGGCGCGCCAGGTTGAGCTCTTGTTCGGCTTGACCACAATGACTCTGGCATTGCTCTCAGTAAACTCGTCAATCAATTCGCTTGCCTATTTACGGTTTGTTGTCAGTTGACGTTCTAAAGCAAACGGTATCGGGGTGAAGGCCGAAAGCCAATGGCCTGTTGAGGGCGCGCACAACTTAAGTCGTGTCGCATGGAGCAGTAGGCGATCGGACGCCGCGAGTGCTTCCGGATGGGCGTACATGTCACACCCAATAATGGGATGCCCGAGAGACTGCATATGGATTCGCAGTTGGTGTGAGCGTCCTGTTACAGGCATTAGCTTGACCAAGCTTCGGTTGTCACCCCGCTCCAATACCTCAAAGTGCGTCAATGCGTACTTGCCGCGCTCTTCACAGATCATTTGTTTAGGACGATTTGGCCAGTCTGTTGCGATGGGTAATTCAATTGAACCTTGATCCTTGTCAATCTCGCCCCAGACAACAGCGGTGTATTCCTTCTCGATCTGTCGCCTCTGGAATTGTCGAGCTAGCTCGGAGAGGCTTTCCCGGCGTTTTGGAACCACCATCAGGCCGGATGTATCCAGATCGAGACGATGCACGGCTTGGACATCGGGATATTTAGGTTGTAACCGCCGGATCAAGCTATCGTGATTGAGTGGGTGCCGGCCTGGCACACTGAGTAAGTGATGCGGTTTATCGACTAACAACAAGTCCTCATCCTCGTAAACGATGCGGATAGGCGCTTGGCTGTGTGGAACGAGATAGGGCGGTAGCTCGTCGATTGACTCGCTGGAGTGAACTGGCTCCCTCACCCGGAGGCCCTGGCGGCCAGTGCCTCTACATAACGTTTCACACTCTCTGTAAATCCGAAGCGGAGCGCATCCACTGTCAGCGCATGCCCAATAGACACCTCCAAGAGATGTGGAATAGTGAACTGCGGTAGGTTCACAAGATTCAGGTCATGTCCGGCATTCACGCCCATGCCGGCTTCATGGGCCGCAAGAGCAGACGCCGAGAAGCGATCAAGTACCTCGGTGTAGTCACCTTTGGCAAAGGCAACCGCGTAGGATTCGGTGTACAGCTCGACGCGGTCAGCACCGATTGCTGCCGCTAGGGCCATATGGTCAGGCTCGGGATCCATAAACAGACTGACGCGGCATCCCCAATCTTTGAGTTGAGCAATGATGGGTGCAAGTCGATCACCATCTTTGCGTAGGTCGAAGCCGTGATCTGAGGTCAGTTGGGCATTGCCATCTGGGACTAAGGTCGCCTGGGCTGGTCGGATCGCCTCAACCAATGCCATGAAGCCGGGATAGTCGGCAACGCCGGCTCGATCACTTGGCATAGGCTCAGAGAATGGGTTGCCCTCAATATTAAATTCGACGTCGACGGATTGCGCTAAGGCTAGGCAGTCGCTGACACGGATATGTCGCTGATCGGGTCTCGGATGAACCGTGATACCACCTGCGCCTGCTGAAACGGCCAGAGCGGCAAACTCGACGGGTGACGGAGAGGTCGTGTCGCGCGAGTTTCGAACCAGAGCGACTTTGTTCAAGTTAACGCTAAGAACGGTCATGGTGATACGCGAGTCACCCTCAGTAGTACGATGGGATCCAATGGNACGTTCTGCAGTGGCATCTGGCCTTTATCAGTGGTGCCCACGGCGTTGCCTGTGGGTGTAGAGGCCATGAAATCCACGATCCGCATGCCGGTAATGACCTCGCCGAATACGGTGTATCCCGGTTTAAANGGTGTCCAGTCGAGTCGAGGGTTATTGCGCTGATTGATGAAGAACTGGCTGCCGGCNGAATCGGGGTCGCTCGTGCGTGCCATAGCCACGGTGCCACGGTCATTATGCACTCGGTTCTTTGATTCNTTGATGACCTTGCGTTCGGTATTTTTCTGCNTGAGGTCTACATCAAAGCCGCCGCCCTGAACCATGAAGTTGTCAATGACTCGATGGAAGACCGTGTTTTCGTAGAAGCCTTCATCGACGTGGGCGAGGAAGTTTTCGACGGTTTGGGGCGCCTTATCAGCGAATAGCACAACGGTAATAGCACCCTCGCTGGTTTCAAGCTTAACGATGGGGTTCTCTGCTATCGCCGAGGAGCTCAAAACAATAATGGCTAGGCAAAGCAGGCGCTGTACGAGCGTATTGAGGTAGGTCACATCAGATTCCTTAAGTAGCTAACGCCAGCCATCATTTCGGCGGCGCTTCACAGTGAGTCGAGGGACGAGAAGGGCGATGAAAATGCCAGCCAGTACAGACAGCAAGCCTTCGAGCCATCGACTATTCGCTACACGGTCTTCCAGGCGGGCTTTTTCTAGCTTGAGTAAGTCGTTGCGTGTTCTCGCGTCTTCCAGCTTGCCCGTCAACTCCTTGGTCAACTGGTCGAGCTGAATTGCGTTGGCCGAGATGCGCTTGATCTCGCCGAGCTCGGCACGGGTTTCGGCGAGCGCTGCGGCCGTTGAGCTCATTTCGGAGTCACCGGACGTTAATTGCTCCATCGCCTCATCGAGGTTTTGCTGAAGCGTCGATGCCCGTTCCTGACTCGCCCCTAGCTCAGCCTCCAGTGCATTGAGCTGATTGGCACGGGGAATGTCTGTTTGCAGATATTGCGCCCTCAAATAACCGCGTGTGCCGCCCCTGGTCTCTACCTCTGCCCACACACCATCTTCTGTGGTGCCGTAATAGGTCACTTCGGTGCCTGACGCGAGGCCTTTGTTAATGATTCGATAATCACCACCGGGGCCTGTGCGGACAGGGGTGAAAATAAGATCGGTGACGTAGCGTGTTTCTTTTACCGCTGACGGATCGGTGTCTTCCTGCGCCATCGTGACTGAGCAGGTAAGCACAGCAAAACTATTTAGTAAGGTTAATCCAAGAATTCGCATAAGTTGCTTGCCCCCAGAAGGCGCTAGAAGGTTTTTGTAGTGTCGTCCGCGTTTTCGGTTTCTTTCAAGTGCGGTCCCATGATAACGCCAATCACTATGGCCCAGATCAGCGTAAAAAGGATGGCGGACCAGAGTTTGAAGGTTACCCATGTATCCATGGAGAAGTTGTAGGCCACGTATAAGTTCACGGCACCCACCGTAAAAAAGTGAAGGGTTGATGCAACGGTCACGCGCTTCCATACCTGTTTTGGCATCTCTATGTCGTTGGGCAATAACGCCTGAAAAAAGCTTTTTCCGCGCACGACATGCCACACCACACAAAGGCCTGCCAGCGCCCAGTTGAATACCGTAGGTTTCCAGAAAATAAAGACGGGGTCCTCGAGCAACACCGTCGCCCCACCAAATAAAATGACGGCGGCGGCGACACCGAAGAGTCGTTTTTCCACCGAGCCCCAGATCAACTTTACCATGACAACCTGCAGCACCGTTGCAAGGATCAACGCAAGGGTGGCCGTGTAGATGCCATCGAAGGTGTATTCGAAGTCGCCAACACCTAAGGTCGTCCCCGACATACGGAAGACGATGACAAAAACGATAAGCGGTAAGAATTCTAGGAGTTGCTTCATGTGGGCTCTGGTACCATAGGACTCTGTATTCATTACGAGCCATTCAGGCTGCAAGTTTAGTTATTGTGATCGTCGACTTCCACACTCATTCTCTCGCATCCGATGGCGCCTTGGCTCCAATGGAGCTGTTGCGTCGAGCGAAGGCGGCCGGAGTTAGCCAGTTTGCGTTAACCGATCATGACACCACCGCGGGATATCTCTCTGTGCGGCACAGTAGCGAAGCACACGATGTAGGTCTGATCTCGGGTGTGGAGTTGTCCTGTCGATGGGCAACAACCACGATACATGTCGTTGGGCTCAATTTCGACGCGGCCGCGCCGGAAATGGTCGCAATGGTGGAGCGATTGACGAATGCGCGTCAGGAAAGAGCTCAGAAGATAGCGACGCGGCTTGCTGGTGTTGGTGTTCACGGGGCGCTGGAGGGCGCTCGAGCGATTGCGCGTGAAAGTCAGATTGGACGACCGCATTTTGCGACCTGGATGAGCGAGTCGGGCGCTGTCACATCGGCGACTGAAGCCTTCGATAAGTATCTTGGCACTGGAAAAATAGGTGACGTCAAAATGTTTTGGCCACCCTTAACTGAGGTTGTTGAAGCAATTACGGTCTCCGGTGGTGTGGCGATTCTCGCTCATCCACTCAAATATCGGCTGACCGGTATGAAGCTCCGAGCATTAATCAATGATTTTAAATTGGCTGGTGGGGAGGCACTCGAGATACTGAATGGTCGCCAGCCTGACGTCGATATAAAACGCCTGTCGCAATTGGCCGATGGATGTGGCCTGATGCGCTCCGTAGGGTCCGATTTTCACCGGGACTTCGAGTATGGCCCGAAAGTTGGGGTCGATGTTGCACGCCTGCCCGACGGGGCTTACGTATGGGATGCATTGGAGACTTCAGGATGAGCCAGTTTTTCTCGATACATGCCGAGACACCGCAGACGAGATTGATCGGTCAAGCAGTGGAGATCATTCGATCAGGCGGGGTCATTGTGTACCCGACCGATTCAGCGTACGCCCTGGGTTGTCGACTTGATAACAAGTCGGGTGCCGACCGTATCAAGCAAATCCGCTGTCTGGATGATGATCACAACTTTACGCTGGTGTGCCAGGACTTATCTGAGCTTTCCCGTTACGCGCGGGTTGATAACGCGGCTTATCGGCAAATCAAGCATTCAACACCCGGTCCATACACGTTTATTTTTGAAGCAAACAAAGAAGTGCCGCGACGTCTTATGAATCCGAAGCGTAAAACCATTGGCTTGCGTGTCCCTGACAATGCGATTGCGCAGGCATTGCTTCGTGAACTAGGCGAGCCCCTCATGTCGGCTACGCTGATATTGCCTGGAGATGACTATCCACTCAGTGATCCGTACGATATACGAACGACGCTCGAGCGCGATGTTGATCTAGTTATCGATGGAGGGTTCTGCGGTTTGGACCCCACCTCGGTGATTGACATGAGTGGTGACGAGACTCAAGTTCTGCGACAGGGCTTGGGTGACACAACAGACTTTTGCTAGGCCCCAGGATTGACGTGATAGATGCAGATGACAATATGAATCAGGACGCCGTTGAGGCCGAAGCCGTTGATTCCCAAGCGCTTGAATCCCAAGAGGGAGCGATCGATGGTGCGGCTGAATCGGTCTCGGACGGTGCACTGCGTGCGTCTTCTGCAGTGGAAAAGCGAATGGGACAACCACAACAGGGGGAAATGCCCTTTGCGGTTGTATTAGGTGAGGCGGTGACCGAATTGCCCAAGGACTTATACATTCCTCCCCGGGCCCTAGAGGTGTTTCTCGAAGCCTTCGAAGGTCCGCTGGATCTGCTTTTGTACCTTATACGGCGTCAGAACCTCGATATTTTGGATATCGACGTGGCAGTCATCACTGAGCAATATATGCAGTACGTCGAGCTCATGGACGCCATGCAGTTTGAGCTGGCAGCGGAATATCTCCTGATGGCGGCGATGTTGGCGGAGATTAAGTCTCGGATGCTATTGCCACGATCCACCGAGGCAGAAGATGACGAGGAAGATCCCCGCGCCACCTTGGTACGTCGACTTCAGGAGTACGAGCGATTCAAAAAGGCGGCAGAAGAAATGGCAACGTTGCCGCGTGTCGAGCGCGATACCTGGGTTGGTTCGGCTGAGCCACCCGTTATGGAGCGAACGAAGCCGCTACCCGAAGTGAATCTTCAGGATCTGGTCATCGCATTTTCCGAAGTCCTAAAACGCGCAGACCTTTATGAGAGCCATCAGATTAAACGCGAGTCCTTATCAACGCGTGAGCGAATGGCCGATGTATTACAGGCCTTGCAAGAGGAGGAGTTCTGCTCCTTCGACTCACTGTTTAAGGTCGAGGAGGGGAGGTTAGGTGTCGTGGTGACCTTCCTCGCAATTTTGGAGTTAATCAAAGAATCTTTGGTGGATATTGTGCAATCAGATGAGTATGCCCCCATCCACATCAAGGCGAGAAGCGAGTAAAGCAGACTATGGGTGAGCATGATTTGGTTGAGATTATCGAAGGCGCGTTACTCGCGGCCGCAGAGCCTTTGACCAAGAGGGAACTGGCGCAGCTGTTCGATGAACTCGATCGACCATCCACTGCGGATATTACGACTGCCCTTACTGCGGTAGCAGAGCGGTGTGAAGGACGCGGATTTGAATTGGTCGAGGTGGCCAGTGGTTTTCGTTATCAGGTTCGACAACACCTCTCGCCATGGGTGAGCAAGCTGTGGGTAGAGCGACCGGTGAGATACTCCCGAGCCTTACTAGAGACCTTATCGTTGATTGCCTATCGCCAACCCATCACTCGGGGCGAAATTGAGGATATCCGAGGCGTGGCTGTCTCGAGCAATATCATGAAAAGTTTGCTCGAGCGTGAGTGGGTCAAAGTTGTGGGGCATCGCGATGTGCCGGGTAAACCTGCCATGTATGCCACAACGCGAGAATTTCTGGATTACTTCAACCTGAAGTCACTTGATCAGTTGCCACCACTAGCCGATGTGAAGGACCTTGAAACCATGACCAGTGCCTTGCCGCTTGAGGAGTTCCATGATTCGCGGGGCGAGGAGAATGAACCCGAGTCTACCGACGTTCACGGCATTGCGGTCGAGTCGGCACAGGGTGACGAGGTCATTGAACAGGAATGAGTAAATCTGACGCACAGAGTGAAAAGCTCATCGTGGGTGACGTGGCGGTCAAACCCGATGGCGAAAAGCTTCAAAAGGTACTGGCGCGCATGGGGCTTGGGTCACGGCGGAAGCTCGAGGAGAGTATTCAGGCTGGCGAGATCACTGTGAACGGTAAAACCGCAAAGCTCGGTGATCGAGTGGTTGCAGGCGACAAGATAAAATTTAAAGGACGTCCCGTTGCCAATGATCAGGTTTTGGATAACCGAATCCTGCTTTACCACAAGCCTGTGGGTGAAGTGTGCTCGCGCAAGGACCCTGAAGGCCGGCCTACGGTCTTTGAAGGTTTACCCCGATTGAAATCAGGGCGATGGGTGTCGGTGGGTCGCCTCGACTACAACACGTCTGGGCTGCTTCTTATGACCACCGATGGCGAACTGGCGAATGCGCTCATGCACCCATCGACGCGTGTTGAGCGAGAATACCTTGTGCGCGTCATGGGGCGTGTGGATGACGCTATGTTGGGTCGACTGAAAGCAGGTGTTGAGCTCGATGACGGACCGGCACGCTTCACCGATATTCAAGAGGGTGGTAGTGACAGCGAAGGTATTAACCGATTCTTCTACGTAGTGCTGGCTGAGGGTCGCAACCGTGAAGTGCGTCGCCTATGGGAGTCGCAGGGGACGACCGTCTCTAGACTGAAGCGAGTCCGGTACGGCGATGTATTTATCCCATCGAAGCTCAAGAAAGGGCAGTGGATGGAGTTAAAGCAGCGGGATGCGGACGTGGTGTACACCATGGCTCAAATGGAACCCAAGCCGGTTTATCAGCCCTCCAAGAAGCTCGCCGACAAGCGCGAGCGTCAGTCAAAGAAGAGCGGCAAGCACATCGCTAAGCGAGACAAGTAAGAGCGAAAGGTCTCGTAAGCTAACGTCAACTGGCGCCTCGAATGACAAGCTTGGCCTTTATTATTGGGCGCTCAAAGCCTCGCCGTTGAGCTCGCTACTCGCATCGCTCATGAGATAGACCCACTCGCGGATAATATCCTCCGGGCTTGGGTTGGTTGTGGGTGGCTCGGCCGGATAAGCGGAGCGCCGCATGGCTGTATTGACTGCACCCGGGTTGAGGCTGTTGACGCGAATGGTCGAGGTGGCGCCGAGTTCATCTGCAAGCACCTGCATCAAGCCCTCCGTGGCAAACTTCGATACCGCATAGCTGCCCCAATAGGCTCGACCGGTTCTACCGACGCCCGAACTTGTGAACACAATGGACGCTGATGGTGCCTGATCGAGCAGGGGCAATAGAGTTTGTGTCAGCATAAAGCCCGCGTTGACATTGACCTGCATGACATCGTGCCACGTCGCGGCTCGTGTCTGAGCAATGGGTTTTCGATCGCCCAACAGACTCGCGTTGTGCAGCAAGCCATCGAGTTTTGGGAGTGCTTCAGTGAGTGAGCCAGCGAGTGTGACGAAGTCATCGTGAGTTGCTCTGGCGAGATCCATGGGAAGTAAGGCGGGTTCAGGTGCGCCTAAATCCACGATCTCATCGTAGAGTGCTTCTAAGCGCGCCTCGTTGCGACTCAGAAGTAGGACCTCAGCGCCGCACGCTGCATATGCAAGGCTTGCAGCGCGCCCTATACCCTCCGACGCGCCGGTAATCAGGATGGTTTTTCCTTGAAGTTCGGTGTGCGAGGCAGACCACTCAGTGGGGGCAACAGGCATTACAGATGATTCCTTATCCAATGACAGAGCGCCTCAGGTGACTCGACACAGAGATCGGCCCCCCAATCCTCTGGATTATCATGATCTTCGATGTAGCCGTATTTTACGGCAATCGTGAAGCACCCCGCCGCGTTCCCCGACTCGATGTCACGAATGTGATCACCCACATAGGCCAAGTTCTCGGGCGCAACCTTGAGCTCTGCGGCGGCGAGTAGAACGGGTTCGGGGTGGGGTTTCGCCTGCGTTACGTCGCAAGGCGTTACCAAGACGCCTGCGCCAGGTTCAAAAGGCATCGCTTGCATCAGTGGCTCGGCAAACCGACGAAATTTATTTGTGACCACACCCCATTGCTTACCTGCGTAGTGAACGGCTTTCAAGGTATCGACCAGCCCTTCATAGGGTTTGGCCGATGATCCAAGCAGTTCCTCGTACCAGTCGAGGTATTGCTGGCGATACGGCTCCCAGCGAGGGTCGTTTTCTTGGATGCCCGTGGCTTCCGTAACAAGACGTCCCGAGCCGTGGGAGATCAACTTTCTCGCATCGTCGAACGGCTTCTCTCCACCGCCCAGCTCGATACAGAGTTTCCGGTAGGCCGCAATTAGCTCACTTGCCGTGTCAACCAGCGTTCCGTCCAGGTCGAAAACGAAGGCGTCGAAGACGCGACGACTCACGCCGGCTTGCTCGCTCGAATCATATAATTTACCGATACATCACCCTCGACGAGGCGGTAGTGCTTGGTGACGGGGTTGTAGGTCAACCCAATCATGGCCTCGACCTTTAGACCTGCAGCTCGGGCCCATCGTGCAAGTTCCGATGGCTTGATTAACTTGTCGTATTCGTGGGTGCCCTTGGGCAGCAAGTTGAGGACATATTCGGCGCCCACAATGGCAAAAAGCCATGCCTTCGGATTTCGGTTGATGGTTGAAAAGTAAAGATCAGCACCAGGCTTGGCCATATCGGCACAGGCCTCAATCACCTTTGATGGATCCGGTACGTGCTCGAGCATTTCAAGACAAGTAACGACGTCATAGGTGGCAGGTCGCTCTTCGGCAATGGTTTCGGCAGTGGTCTGTCGGTATTCGACGTCCAGTTTGGACTCGAGCAAATGAATTTTTGCGACTGAAAGTGGCGCCTCGCCCATATCAATGCCGGTCACCGTCGCTCCGCGATGCGCCATGGCCTCGCTCAAGAGCCCGCCGCCGCAGCCCACATCAATCAGTTTCTTGCCCCGCACTTCGCTGAACTGGTCGATCCAGCTCGCTCTTAACGGGTTAATGTCATGCAGTGGTTTGAACTCGCTGTTCTCATCCCACCATCGAGACGCTAGCGCCTCAAATTTCGCAATTTCGTCAGGGTCTACGTTGCTGTAAGTCATGATCTTTTCATCTCAGTCAGGCGGGTGCCTGCGTATACGTCAGGATTGGGCGGAGAGTTTAGCGCGCCAGTCGGCGGCTTTGTGCCTTAAAGCGTCGCTGTCTAAGCTTTGCAATTGTCCATTTTTCAGCACGTTGTTGCCAGCGATCCAGCTGTGTGTGACCTCAGTTCCTGCCGCGGCGTAGACGACATTGGATTCAACCTGGTGGTTGNGTGCCATATTGAAACCACTTAAATCAATAGCGATAAAGTCGGCAGACTTGCCTGCTTCAAGGCTGCCAGTGACATGATCAAGTCCTAGGGCTCGCGCACCATCAAGGGTTGCCATTTGAATGCTCTCGCTGGCCGAGAGTGCTGTGGGGTCACCGCTCTCTAGTTTTGCAAGTAATGCCGCTGCCTGCATTTCGGCAAGGCCATTCAGCCGATTGTTACTTGCGGCGCCGTCAGTCCCTAAAGCGACGTTAATGCCGGCACCTTTTAGCTTTGTGACAGGGCAGGCGCCTGATGCGAGTTTCATGTTTGAACGAGGGCAATGAACGACGTGTGCACCATGGGCGGCGACCGTCTCGATGTCTTGTGGCCCTAAAGCTGTCATGTGTACGCATTGCGTTCGCGGTCCAAGTAATCCAATGCGTGCCAGCGAGTCGATCGGGCGTTCACCTGTCGCTTCCACATGGGCCAAGACCTCCGATGCGGTTTCGTGAAGGTGAATCTGAATGGCGGCGTCGAGTTCGTTTGCCAGCATGGCAGTCCGAGAGAGCAGCGGCTCATCGACGGTGTAGGTCGAGTGGGGACCGAAGCCGATATCGACGAGGTCGTCACTTCGAAAGTAATCCCTCAGCGCCAATCCCTTCTCGAAATACTCTTCCGCATTTTTTGCCCACGCGGTCTCGATATCCATAATGGGAAATGCGAGTTGAGTCCGCATGCCAGCGGCGCGCAGACTTTGTGCCGCGATGTCTGGAAAAAAATACATGTCGCTGGTGGTTGTGATGCCACTGAGCAACATCTCGGCCGCCGCAATGTCAGTCCCGTCACGAACAAATTCTGGGGATACCCACTGGGCTTCCAGTGGCCAGATTTTGTCGTTCAGCCATGACGCAAGCGACATGTCATCGGCATAGCCNCTCAGTAACGTCATGGCGGCATGACCNTGTGCGTTCACCAGTCCCGGCATGATGACATGGTCCCGAAGATCTACGTGTTCAATGCCGTCCAGGGCTTTAGCCTCTTCGCGTGGCATCAGCGCGTCGATCACGCCTTGCTTCACCACAATGCTGTGAGACGTAAGGACTTTTTTAGGTCCGGAGACCGGGATAATTGCGTCGGCATGAACGACAAAATTTGCTGATGTCATAAATCGTAGGTTTCCGCTTTTCTGCTCTGCTAAAAGTAGCCTTAACAGGCTGAATTTGATAGTATTTGCACCTTACAAACTGCAGGGTTTTGGCGGCGTGTCCGTCAATAAAAAAAGATCACCGGATGTCAGATCAGCAGCAAGATTTAGCGCAAGAAGTACTCCCCATTAATATCGAGGATGAGCTCAAGCAATCCTACATGGATTATGCGATGAGCGTTATCGTTGGGCGCGCATTGCCCGATGTCCGCGATGGCTTAAAACCAGTCCACCGTCGTGTCCTGTTCGCCATGAACGAGCTGAATAACGACTGGAACAAGGCCTATAAAAAGTCGGCGCGTGTGGTAGGTGACGTTATTGGTAAATACCACCCGCACGGGGACTCGGCGGTTTACGACACCATCGTCCGTATGGCGCAGACGTTCTCTCTGCGCTACCCGTTGGTGGATGGTCAGGGCAACTTTGGCTCTATCGATGGCGACTCCGCCGCTGCGATGCGTTACACCGAGATCAGGATGACGAAGCTGGCGCATTCGCTGCTGGCCGATCTTGAAAAAGAGACCGTTGATTTTGCGGAAAACTATGACGGTACAGAACACATCCCTGTCGTCTTGCCGACTCGCGTCCCCAACCTTTTAATCAACGGCTCAGCTGGTATTGCTGTGGGTATGGCGACTAACATCCCACCCCACAACATGCGCGAAGTCGTGGCTGGTTGTTTGGCCTTGCTCGACAACTCCGAGATCAGTATCGACGAGCTGATTCGCTATATTCCGGGGCCCGATTTCCCAACAGGGGCCATCATTACAGGCCGCGCCGGCATTATTCAGGCGTATCGGACGGGTCGAGGGCGCATTTACGTCCGTGCTAAAGCAGAGGTGGTGACTGATGAGTCCAAAGGGAAGGACACAATCATCATTCATGAGATTCCTTACCAGCTAAACAAGGCGCGGCTTCTCGAGCGAATCGCCGAGTTGGTCAAAGAGAAGAAAATCGAGGGTATTACCGAGCTTCGCGATGAGTCTGACAAGGANGGTCTGCGGGTTGTCATCGAGTTGCGCCGAGGTGAAGTGGGGGACGTGGTGCTCAACAACCTGTACGCGCAGACGCAGTTGCAGTCGGTTGTTGGAATCAACATGGTGGCTCTGGTCGACGGTCAGCCCAAGGTGCTCAATCTCAAGGAGATTATTGAGGCCTTCATCCGTCACCGACGTGAAGTGGTAACGCGGCGCACGCTGTTCCTACTGCGCAAGGCGCGCGAGCGAGGTCACGTACTCGAGGGCTTGGCCGTCGCGCTGGCGAATATCGATGAAATTATTGAGCTGATCAAAACCTCGCCGACCGCAGCGGATGCGCGAGATCGATTGGTTGCAGCTGCCTGGTTGCCAGGCGATGTCACCGCCATGCTGGAGCGTGCGGGTGANTCGGCGTGTCGACCGGATGACCTTGAGGGTNATTACGGTCTGATCGATGGGAAATATCACCTATCACCNGCGCAGGCGCAGGCTATTCTTGAGTTGCGACTCAATAGGCTCACAGGNCTTGAGCACGAAAAACTGCTTCAAGANTACGCGGATAAGGTTGCCGAAATCGCGGATCTTCTCGACATCCTGGGTGACCCCGATCGATTGAGAGCGGTCATTCGCGAGGAGCTCGAGGAGATAGTGGAAGACTTTGGTGATGATCGACTCACCGAGATCACCGATTCGGCGCACGATCTGACGGTTGAAGATCTGATTACCGAGGAAGACCGTGTTGTAACTATCTCGCACCAGGGGTATGCGAAAACTCAGTCTCTCACCGATTACCAGGCGCAGCGGCGTGGCGGAACAGGTCGAAGTGCCACTGCAGTAAAAGACGAGGACTTCGTAGAGCATCTGTTAATTGCGAGTACTCACGCGACGGTTTTGTGTTTCTCAAACCTCGGCAAGGTGTATTGGTTGAAAGTGTTCCACATTCCGCTTGCGAGTCGTAACTCGCGAGGCCGGCCGATGGTGAATTTGCTGCCGCTCGATGAAGAGGAGCGCATCACGTCGATCTTGCCCATCGATGGGTATGACGAGAATCAGTTCATCTTTATGGCGACTGCGAAAGGTACCGTTAAGAAAACGGCCGCCACCCAATTCTCTCGTCAGCGAAGTGTTGGTTTGCGAGCGATCGAGTTGGATGAAGACGACGTTCTCGTGGGCACGGCTATCACTGACGGTAATAGCGACATCATGCTGTTCTCGACCGAAGGCAAAGCGACTCGCTTCAATGAGGGTCAGGTCAGAGCCATGGGACGAACTGCGCGAGGAGTTCGGGGGATTAACCTCGCCTCCGGCCACAAACTCATTTCGCTAATCGTGCCGAAGGAAAGCGGTCGCATTCTTACTGTCACAGAAAATGGTTACGGTAAGCGAACTGAGAACGCGGAATTTCCGGCAAAGGGTCGGGGTGGCAAGGGTGTTATTGCCATGTCCACATCGGAGCGCAACGGCTCGCTGGTGGGCGCAGTCCAGGTTTGGGATGGTGATGAAATGATGCTGATTTCTAACCAGGGCACAGCCGTTCGGACACGCGTCGATGAAGTGAGTCTGTTGGGTAGAAACACACAGGGTGTCAGGGTNATTCGAACCAGAGACGGTGAGGCACTGGTCAGTGTCAGCCGAATTGCTGAGGACGATGACGCGGCAGAGCCTGTTCAGCCGGTGGTAACAGACGAAAACTCGGATAGCGGTAGCAACGAGACAGAAGAGTGACCAGAGCCCATAATTTTTGCGCGGGGCCTGCGGCGCTTCCCGCCGAGGTACTTCAGCGCGTCCAAAGTGAACTGCTCGATTGGCAGGGTGTTGGCGCATCCATCATGGAGTTGAGCCACCGAAGCCCCGAGTTTGTTGATGTTGCTGAGCGCGCNGAGCAATCGCTGCGCAGGCTGCTTGGTGTTGGGGACGATTACGCAGTCCTGTTCCAGCAGGGCGGTGCATCACAGCAGTTCGCGTCTGTCCCATTAAACCTATCCTGTGCCGATGACACGGTGGATCAACTGGTGACGGGTCAGTGGTCCAAGAAAGCCCTTGCTGAGGGTAAACGTCACGTCAATGTGAACGTGGCCTCGACATCCGAAGATTCGAATTTTTCTACTATACCGTCCGAGTCGGAATGGAAATTAACTGAGGGTGCGGCGTACCTTCATTACTGCCCCAACGAGACCATTGGTGGACTTGAGTTTGATTTCGTTCCAAAAACCGCGGCGCCTGTTGTTGCCGATATGTCATCGACCATCCTGTCGAGACCCATCGACGTGGGTCGTTTTGGCGTGATCTATGCGGGTGCACAAAAAAATATTGGGCCGGCTGGCTTGTGTCTAGTCATCGTAAAGCGCGATTTATTAGAGCGTGCGCGCTCCGATATCCCGGCGATGCTGAACTGGAAAGTCGCGGCGGATAACGACTCGATGTACAACACGCCGCCTACCTTTGCGCTGTATCTATCGGGGCTGGTATTTGACTGGATAGAAGCAAAAGGCGGTCTGGTGGCAATGCAGGTGCTGAACGAGAAAAAGGCGTCAACGCTCTACAGCGCAATCGATGAAAGCGGGTTTTATAATAATCCCGTGGACCCTCGCTATCGCTCTTTGATGAATGTGCCCTTCACACTGGCTGATGCTTCGCTCGACAAGCGTTTTCTTGAGGAGGCGGAGGCTGAGCAGCTGCTTAACCTCAAGGGTCACCGGTCGGTGGGTGGTATGCGAGCCAGTATTTACAACGCGGTTGAGCAATCCTCCGTTGATGCTTTGTGTGATTTCATGCATCGTTTCGAAACAAAGTACGGATAGAGACGACAAATCATGGCTTCTGATGATCAATTAGCCGAGATTCGAGCGGACATCGATTCCATCGATAAACAGTTGCTTGAATTGATTAACGCACGCGCTGAGTGCGCGCGCCGTGTCGCCGAAATCAAACTCGCTGCCAGCCAAGGTGGTGATGCACTGTTCTACCGTCCCGAGCGAGAAGCGCAGATTTTACGGGCCATTCAAGCGCGCAACCCGGGGCCATTACCCGCGGATCAGGCAGCGCGAATTTTCCGCGAAATCATGTCGAGCTGTCTGGCCTTGGAACGTCCTTTAACCGTTGGCTTCTTAGGTCCCGCCGGCACCTATTCTCAGGCCGCGGCCCTGAAACATTTCGGGCAGTCAGCGATACTTGAACCTCAGCCCACCATCAGAGATGTATTTCGATTGGCGGAAGATCGTGCCTGCGACATGGCTGTAGTCCCGGTCGAGAACTCAACCGAGGGTATGGTAGGCCAGACCCTGGATTGCTTCCTCGAGTCGCCGCTTCAAATTATCGGTGAAGTCGAGTTGCCGGTTGTTCATCATTTGATCGCGGGCGCCGCACAAGATTTGTCTGATGTCTCGGTTGTTTGTGGACATGAACAGGCACTTGGTCAGTGCCGCGATTGGCTAGATGCCAATTTGCCCGGTGTCCCTCGAGATGTATGTCGGAGTAACGGTGAAGCGGCACAACGCGCCCAGAATGAGCCCGGTGTGGCTGCGATTGCCGGCGATCTAGCGGTAGAGAACTACCAGCTCATAAAGCTCGCCGAGGCGATTCAAGACATTGCGCACAACACGACGCGCTTTTTTGTTATTGGTCGTGAGACTGTGCCCTCCAGTGGCGCGGATAAAACATCGATACTGATTGCGAGTCGAAACCGTCCGGGTGCTCTCTTGAATTTGTTGCGCCCTTTCGAAGAGCGCGGCATCAGTTTGACCCGTATTGATTCTCGGCCCTCGAAAACCGAAAAGTGGACCTATATGTTCTTCATTGAGTTTGAAGGGCACCTCTCTGACGATGTTGTCCGCGAAGTAATGGCAGCGCTTGAAGAGAACTCTATTCTGCTAAAGCCATTGGGTTCCTATCCGAAAGCGCCCATCTGATGACACAATTTCACGCTCGCACCGTTGCGTTTATTGGGCTAGGTCTCATTTCGGGTTCGCTTGCCCGCGCCTTGAGGGCGAGTTCCTGGCGTGGAACTCTGACGGCCTGGGGTCCGAGAGAGGCCAGTTTGCAGCGAGGCCTTGAGCTGGGTGTTATTGATCACTATTCACTCGATATATCCGAAGTGCTCGCCGCGGCAGATATGGTCGTAGTGGGTGCGCCTCCTGCTGCAACGGGCGAGATGCTGAGGACCGTCGTTGATGCGTTAACCTCGTTGAATCGCTCACCTACAGTGACTGACTTGGCCAGCATAAAAGGCCATGTGGTTGACGCTATGGCGCACGACTATGCCAACTTCGTCCCGGGCCATCCCATTGCNGGCTCTGAGCANAGCGGCGTTGCTTTTGCTGATGCGGCGCTGTTTCGCGGTCGTGAGGTGATTTTGACACCACTTCCTCACACTGCCTCGAATGCCACTGATCAGGTGAAAGCCATGTGGGACTTAACGGGGGCCTACATCCGAGAGCTGGGGGTTAAGGAGCACGACGCGCTGCTTGCAGCGAGCTCTCATATGCCNCACATCGTGGCGTANGCACTGACTCGAGCGCTAGAGAGAGATGCGTCCGATCCCATGGTTCATGGCGGTGGCGCATTACGGGATATGACCCGGATCGCCGGATCTGACCCATTGATGTGGACAGATATATCAGTGACTAACCAGACCGCGTTACTCGCGGCAATCGATAGTTTTGAGAATGAAATGTCGTCACTTCGAGCGTTGATTGCCTCTGCCGATGCTGCGGCACTTAACGACTATTTTGCNATTTGTCGTGCCCATCGTCGCGCACACGACGATATTCTTAACCCCCTTCCCAAGGGTGATTCAGAGGAAGTGTCATGAAGTTTATTGTTGAGCCCGGTGGATCGATGACGGGTTCACTGCGNGTGCCGGGTGATAAGTCAATGTCTCATCGNACGGTTATGTTTGGGGCACTGGCTGAAGGCACGACAACGGCGACCGGATTTCTGGAAGGTCAGGATGCACTGTGCACGGTTCAGGCCTTCANAGACATGGGTGTGACGATTCGTGGTCCCGAGCAGGGCAGAATTGAGATTGATGGGGTTGGTATGCATGGCCTAAAGGCGCCTGAGNGTGTCCTCGATATGGGGAATTCAGGTACNAGCATCAGACTNCTNAGCGGTTTATTGGCGCCNCAATCGTTCGATTCAGTNATGACAGGCGATGTGTCGTTGCAGAAGCGTCCAATGGGCCGTGTCACGACACCGCTCGCACTGATGGGCGCTGTCATAGAAAGTGANGACGGCAAGCCACCTCTGACGGTTANGGGTGGCAATGTGCTCAANGGTATTCACTACGAAATGCCCATGGCCAGCGCACAAGTTAAGTCATGCGTGCTGCTGGCGGGGATGTATGCCGAGGGGCGCACGTCCATCATCGAGCCCGCCACCACANGAGATCACACAGAGCGAATGCTCCGCGGCTTTGGCTATGAGGTGGAGTGCGAGAACGATGTCATCAGCCTTCAGGGTGGTGGCGCATTAAAGGCAACATCACTCGATATCCCTGCCGATATCTCATCTGCTGCCTTCTTTCTGGTCGCCGCATCNATTGCTGAAGGCTCTGATTTGATCCTCGAGCACGTGGGTATGAACCCGACACGTTCAGGCGTGATAACCATTNTNACGCTGATGGGNGCTGACATCGAAGTGNTGAACGAACGCGAGGTGGGTGGGGAGCCGGTNGCCGATTTGCGCGTTCGATCAGCGCCGCTGACGGGTATCGAGATACCGGAAGATCTAGTACCTCTGGCCATTGATGAATTCCCGGTACTCTTTATTGCCGCTGCATGTGCCTNAGGANAAACTGTCCTGTCAGGAGCCGAAGAGCTGCGTGTGAAAGAGAGCGATCGTATTGCNTCNATGGCNGAGGGNCTGACGCGCTTGGGCATTANNAATGACGTCCGCGAGGACGGGATTGCTATTGTTGGTGGGCAAATCACCGNNGGCGAGGTGGATACGTTCCACGATCATCGTATTGCGATGTCGTTCTCTGTTGCGGCCCTCAGAGCATCCGGACCTATTCACGTCAACGACTGTGATCACGTTGCCACCTCATTTCCCGGCTTCGCCGCGCTCGCACGTGGCGTCGGATTAAGCATTTCAGAGGCGGNTTAAGGCGCTATGGTTCCTGTCATTTGTGTCGACGGCCCCAGCGGTTCTGGNAAAGGAACGCTGGCCCAGCGACTNGCTAGTCATCTGGGTTTTCACTTGCTCGACAGTGGTGCGCTCTACCGCATTGTTGGGTTTGCCGCCTTAGATCAGGGTGTTGCGTGGGATGATGAGCCGTCAGTTACGCAGATCGCGCGCGATTTGGATGTCTCGTTCGTGACCACCGATCTCGGTGTTCGCGTCAACTATTGCGGCAAAGACGTCACTGAACCAGTGCGGTCTGTCCGCGGCGGTGAGGGGGCATCAGCCGTCGCTGCGATTCCGTCTGTNAGAGACGCATTACTGACCCGTCAACGCGAGTTGGCAATGGCGCCAGGCCTCNTTGCCGATGGCCGAGATATGGGTACCGTTGTATTTCCCGATGCGCCGGTAAAGATATTCCTTGAGGCTTCTGCCCTGGCGCGAGCGCAGCGACGACAAAGTCAGTTGCAGCTGCAGGGCGAGGATGTTAGTCTGCCGCGCCTTTTGGAGGCCATTGAGGCTCGCGATACAAGAGATCGGACACGATCGGTATCGCCACTTGTCCCAGCGGACGATGCCGTCATTGTCGATAGTACCGACCTGACCGCTAATGCCGTATTCGAGCGAGTGATGTCTCATGTGTTTGCGAAAGGGATTGTGCACTCGNGCGACTAAAGGCCTTACCCCTCGACTCAGTGCGTTTATAAATCGACCCAGCCGGGTAAGAAGGTTGGTGCTGCGATGTTTGCAGCGATTAGANAGGTATGTTCAATGAGCGAATCATTCGCCGAGTTATTCGAAGAAAGTCTCAAGACTGTTGATATGGAGCCCGGTTCAATCGTTACCGGTGTGGTTATCGATATCGACAACGAGTGGGTTACGGTCCACGCAGGTCTTAAATCTGAGGGGGTCATCCCTCGCGATCAATTTACAAACGCTAGTGGTGAGTGCACCTTAAGTATTGGTGACGAAGTCCAGGTGGCACTTGAAACTGTCGAAGACGGTTTTGGTGAAACCAAGCTGTCGCGCGAGAAAGCAAAACGCGCTGAGGCATGGAAGACCCTGGAAGCAGCCCACGTCGCTCAAGAGGTGGTCACTGGTGTTATCAACGGAAAGGTCAAGGGCGGCTTCACGGTCGATGTTGATTCTATCCGCGCCTTCTTGCCTGGNTCACTGATCGACGTACGTCCCATCCGTGAAACAGCGCACCTCGAAGGCAAAGAGCTTGAGTTCAAGGTCATCAAGCTTGATCAGAAGCGNAATAATGTCGTTGTCTCGCGACGCGCGGTNATGGAAGCCGCCAANAGTGCNGAGCGTGACGAGTTACTGCAAAATCTCCAGGAAGGTCAGAGCGTTAAAGGTGTGGTCAAGAACCTNACCGATTACGGCGCNTTNGTTGATCTNGGTGGTGTTGATGGTCTGTTGCACATTACAGATATGGCGTGGAAGCGCATCAAGCATCCAAGTGAGGTCGTTGAAGTTGGCCAGGAAATGGATGTCAAGGTTCTNAAGTTTGATCGAGAGCGCAANCGCGTATCCTTGGGGCTTAAGCAGTTGGGTGAAGATCCATGGGTAGAGATCACTAATCGTTACCCAGAAGGTAGCCGTGTCAATGCACGCATTACCAACCTCACGGATTACGGATGTTTTGCGGAAATCGAAGAGGGTGTTGAAGGACTAGTTCACGTCTCTGAAATGGACTGGACTAACAAGAACGTTCACCCATCGAAGATTGTTCAGCTTGGCGATGAAGTTGAAGTGATGGTTCTCGATATTGACCAGGAGCGTCGTCGAATCTCGCTCGGCATCAAGCAATGTCAGCAGAATCCGTGGGATGCTTTTGCGTCGCAACACGCAACCGGCGATAAGATCTCTGGCTCAATCAAGTCNATNACTGACTTTGGTATCTTCATTGGCCTTGCCGGCAATATTGACGGCCTGGTTCACCTGAGTGACATCAGCTGGAACGAAACCGGTGAAGAAGCCGTTCGTAACTACAAGAAGGGTGACGAGATCGAGACTGTGATCTTGAGNATTGACCCTGATCGTGAGCGTATCTCGCTGGGCATCAAGCAGCTTGAGGAAGATTCGTTCTCAATCTTCCTNGGTGAAGCCGAGAAGGGCAGCATCGTTACGGGCGAAGTGACCGATGTGGATGCGAAAGGTGCGGTNATCAAGCTCAATGAAGAAGTTGATGGCTACATCAAGGTGTCTGATCTCAGTCGGGATCGTATTGAAGATGCACGATCGGTACTCAACGTCGGTGACAAGATTGACGCGAAGATTGTCGCTGTCGATCGCAAGAGNCGATCCATCGGACTGTCTATCAAAGCGAAAGANATGGACGATGAAAAAGAGGCGGTGCAGTCGCTTAAGCAGCAAGATAGTNCAGCGTCACCAGGAACCATTGGCGATCTCATCAAGGCGCAAATGGACGGGAAGTAACTCTTCTGGTGTCATCGAGCAGTACATTACAAAAAGCCGGTTTTTACCGGCTTTTTTATTTTGTGCGGCTGCTGTGACTTCNAGTCAGGTGTTGCAAATGCACCGCAAAAACAAAAGAAATCAACAGTAGTCNAGTNCGGTACTTGTTTGCGCCCAGTGGTATGTGGAAAATGGGCCTGCGAGGTGAGGATCATGACGCGAAGCGAACTCATTGAATTAATGGCATCACAACAGAACCAGCTGACGACGAAGGATGTCGAGTTGGCGGTAAAGCTGATGATCGATCACATGGCAGAGTCTCTGTCCGCGGGCGACCGAATTGAGATTCGGGGCTTTGGCAGTTTTTCACTGCATTACCGAGAAGCGCGGAAAGGGCGAAACCCCAAGACCGGCGACGCGGTAGAACTGGAAGGGAAGCACGTTCCTCATTTTAAGCCTGGTAAGGAATTGAGGGAACGCGTTAATCGTTCGATCAAGGCGGTATTCTAATGCTCCGCTGGCTGCGCGCCGCCTTAACCCTCATCGTTTTGTGTCTATCTGTTTTTCTCGGCGCCGTCTTTGCCACTCAAAATACGGTCTCTGTGCCGTTGACGCTGGGCGCATGGTCCCTAGCAGAGCGTCCAGCGGCGGTCTGGTTGCTCTCGTTCTTAATCGTCGGGGTTTTGATTGGCAGCTTAATGAGTTCGGCGCTGGTGATTCGACAGCGAGCCGCAGGCGCGTCGCTTAAGCGAGAAAACGCAAGACTTCACAAGCGGTTAAGCAAGGACGTTAAGGATGGCTGAGCCCAATACGCTGCTGCTGGTATTGCTGTTCTTAGCTGTTGGTGCAGGCTGGGTGCTGGGTAGAGGCGCTGCCGGTAGAGATGCGTCTGATGAAGCGGCACCGCCCTCACAATATTACCTCGGCCTGAATTTTCTTCTGGATGGTGAGCAGGAGTCAGCGCTCAAAGCCTTTAGTGAGGCCCTGGCCGTCAATGCAGAGACGTTTGAAACCCATATAACCTTTGGCAGCCTGCTGCGGAAGCGTGGCGAAGTGGACAATGCGATAAAAATCCATCAGTCACTGCTCTCAAGAAGTCGTCTCCCNGATGTCCAGAAAAATCAGGCTCACCTTGAGTTGGCGAAGGATTTTATAGCGGCGGGGCTTTTGGATCGTGCGGAGCAACTGCTGAAGGATCTGATTGAGTTATCGGAAGACCACCGGTTAGATGCGAAAGTACTTCTTGTAGAGGTGTTCGAAGCAAGCCGCGATTGGGATCAGGCTTATAAACTAACGGAGTCGCAGTTACTCGAGGCTAGTGATGACAACGGTCAAGAGGCAACGGTGATCAAAGCGCACGCAAAGTTAGGTCACTACTGTTGTGAGGCCGCCGAAGACAAAGAGTCCGCGGGTGACCTCGAGGCGGCGCGTGAGCTAGCAGAGCGCGCGCTGAATTGGACTGAAGAGTCAGTTTGGCCCCACATAATCCTCGCGCGGTTGGACCAACAACAAGATCAGCCCAGACGTGCATACGATCGTTTAATCGCAGCTGCAAGAATGTCGCCCGAGCGGCTACCGGAGTTTGCTTCGCAGCTTATTGCAGTCAGTGACAGTGTTAACGCTCGTGCTGACCTTACGCCTTTGCTCGCAACACTGTTGACTCAACGAGAAGACCCACAGTTGCGCGTTATCTTGGCCGATGAACACGGGGCGCGAGGAGATGATGCAAAGGCCTTGGACGTAATCAAGCAAGGCTTGAATAAAAAGCCAAGCTCACGGCTTCTTATGCAGGCACTTACGCTGTTAGGCGAAGAAGTGGCGACACCGGAGATTATAGAAGGGGCAAAAAAGCTAGCGTCACGTCAGTCGGCTTATCTCTGTGGGGTATGCGGTTTTCATGGCCCAAGTTTCTACTGGCAATGTCCTGGCTGTAAGAGCTGGGATACACTCCACCGGCCGGTACGCTGATCTACCGAGTCAGAGCAGACGCCTGCATAACAACGTTCAAGGGACGGTTAAGAAAACGATATGTTGAGCCCACTCATTATTGCGCTTGATTACCCATCGCTCGGTGAGGCTTTGGCCTGTGCACAAAAATTGGACCCAACAAAAGTTCGGCTTAAGGTGGGTAAACAGCTATTCACCAGCGAAGGTCCTCGCGTGTTGGATGCATTGCACGCACTTGGTTTTGACGTGTTTCTAGACTTGAAGTTTCATGACATTCCCAACACGGTTGCGGGCGCGGTGGGTGCTGCTGCAGACCTCGGAGTGTGGATGGTCAACGTACACTCGTCAGGTGGTCGTCGCATGATGGAGGCAGCCGCGACAGCGGTTGCTCAGCGTTCCAATTCACGCACGCAACTCATCGCTGTCACCGTGCTGACCAGCATGGATGAAACCGATTTGCGTGAACTGGGTATCTCTGAGACCCCTGTCGAGCGCGTTAGTCGGCTGGCTGCGCTAGCCCAATCCAGTGGTTTGGATGGTGTCGTCTGTTCTGCACAAGAGGCGGCAATGCTGTCAACGCAGTGTGGGCACGACTTTTCGCTCATCACGCCCGGTATTCGCCTACCCGAAGACGCTGCTGGCGATCAGCGGCGTGTCGTGACNCCATGGGATGCCATTGCAGGCGGCTCGACGTATCTTGTAATGGGTCGATCGATTACTGGANCCGCNAACCCGACGGCTGTGGTCGACGGCATCATTGGAAAGCTGTCTTCATCGAAATAGATCGCTCAAGCACCTGATCGGGCCTAGATGAGTCAATGCCATTCCTCTTCTCGTAGGCTGATATCGAGTCGATAAGACTTATGTCATAGGAGAGAAGATATGCANTCATCAACCATGAGCCCCCATCGGAGCTTTCCCTTTATTGGCGCTTTACTGGCCNTATTTATTATTGCTTATGGATCAGTGACCACGGCTTATGCTGCGGATACGGTCAATATCAACACCGCAAGTATCGAGATCCTCGCCGAGGAGCTTGCTGGCGTTGGTCCCGAGTTAGCAAAACGAATTGTTGATTTCAGACAGCGCTATGGCGAGTTTAAATCAATTGAGGCCCTCGGCGACGTTCGTGGTATCGGTCCCAGCTTGCTCACTAAAAACGAAGGAAAAATCGTACTTGAGTAGCGGATAGTTCGCTAACAAAGAAGTACGAAAGAAAAAACCACACCACTTATCTGTTAGCATGCGCCCCGCCGACGTAGCGGGGCAATTACATGGATTACGATATTTTTAACGGTGACGCTGATGGAATCTGCGCGCTCATCCAGCTCAGACTCGCTGAGCCTCGACCGGACGCTGTGCTTGTCACAGGCGTTAAACGCGACATTCAGTTGCTCGGGCGCATCCCTGACGAGGGCGTGGATCGCGTCACTGCTCTAGATATTTCCTTTGATAAGAATCGTGAAGACGTTAAACGCCTGTTGAGTGCCGGCGCCGAGGTGTTTTTTTGTGATCATCACTTTTCTGGGGATATTCCTGATGCAGCAACATTGGATGTGTTGATCAGTCCCGCACCTGAGGTGTGTACCAGTGCATTGGTCAACGGTCGTTTGCGCAGTGCCTTTACCGAGTGGGCTGTCGTGGGGTGTTTTGGCGATAACCTCGACACCACAGCCGACAACCTGATTGGCAATTTATCGTCATCTGTCGATCGTGATTCGTTGAAGCAGTTGGGGATATGTGTGAACTACAACGCCTATGGATCGCAGCCCGCAGATCTCCATTTTCACCCGGCTGATCTTTACCGACGTATGCTGCGGCACACGTCACCTACGTCGCTGTTACAGGATGATCGCGACTTATTCGAGACATTAGTTGCTGCCTACGAGACTGATATGAGCTCGGCCCAGTCGGCACCTAGAGCTGTCGATGACGACGGCATCGCCGTGGTGTCACTTCCCGACGAGGCTTGGGCACGGCGGGTCAGTGGGGTGTATGGCAACGATCTGGCTAACCAGTCACCAGACAAAGTACACGCGGTACTGACGGATATCGACGGCGGTTACTTGGTGAGTGTTAGAGCGCCCCTGAATAACCGAACAGGTGCGGATGCCGTATGCCGGCAATTTGAGACAGGGGGTGGTCGGGCCGCTGCCGCGGGCATTAATCGGCTGCCGCGAGACCAGCTCGGTCGCTTCATCGATGCCTTACGGGCGCAATACGCCTGAAGTTCTTGACCGCTAGAACTGAGATAGTTTTGTTTCAATGCGGGATAGCGCCTGCATGATCTCGGATGATTGAAGGCCGCTCGTTTTGTCCGTCTCTAATGAGGGGCGGTACTGCTCAAAAAGTCGCATCAGATGATCAATGACCAATGGGTCGAAGACTTGATCTCTCAATACCAGGGTTCGGGCGGAATGCTCCAAGGTTCCATAGAACACATCGCGAATTTGCCAGATTGCGATGTCGGCACTGAACTCTCGTAGATCGATGCCGCGTTGCATGATGCCATCAAAAACGCGCACGTACTCCCGTATCTGAGGCAGTTGTCTGACGGGCTCTCCGTGTCGCATTCGGGCCCTGGAGGTGATCTCAACAATTTTGAAGTCATCGATCAGTGATTGTAGGTGGTAGCTCGCTAACTCATGGAGCTGCTGGTTGACATTTGCGCCCTCGGATATGGCGGCGATCGCACCCTTTGTGAGTTCTCGCCAAAAGCGATCGACGACAGCCTCGAGTAGCTCATGTTTATTTTTGTAGTAGAGGTAGACCGTTCCCTCTGCAACGTCCGCGCGACGTGCAATCTCGGCCATACGCGCCCCGTCCACACCTGATTCACCAAAGACTGCAGTCGCTGCCGCCAAGATGGTTTCTTCTCTGGCTTCGAGTCGTTGTCTCTGGGTTTCTGCCATGGTCTCTCTATTCCTTTCGGCGCAGGTAATGCGATCCGTAATGATTATGGCTTGAAGCCTGTTTTTGTTGCGCCTATAGTGATGAGTATGACTCATTTTAAATGAGTATCAATCATTTTTAGTCTGATCATGTTGATGGAAAGGGCGCTACGGTGAATGACAAAAAAATCAGGATAGGTGGAGCCACGGGATTCTGGGGCGAGACTGACATGGCCATGTCCCAGTTCTTGTCAGAGGGGAATCTCGACTACATCGTGTTTGATTATCTGGCTGAGATAACCATGTCGATTTTGGCGAGGGCGCGCGCCTCGGATCCGACGCTGGGCTACGCAACCGATTTCGTTTCAGCCATGGTTAAGCCTAATCTGCACCGCATAGCCGAATCCGGAGTTAAGCTAATTAGTAATGCGGGTGGGGTTAACCCAGAGGCTTGTGGTGACGCGCTGAGAGAGGTGATTGCTGCCGGAGGTCTCGATTTAAAAGTTGTCGTTGTTACGGGCGATGATCTACTGGACCAACTCGATACCATCGAGGCCGCGGGTGGCGCAGAGATGTTTTCGGGCGATGCGTTTCCGCCCAAAGAAAAAGTGGCAAGTGCAAACGCTTACATTGGCGCGTTTCCTATCGCCGCTGCCTTGGCCGGTGGCGCGGATATTGTCGTAACGGGCCGATGTGTCGACAGCGCCGTCACGCTGGGAGCCTGTATTCACGAGTTTGGGTGGGCGGCTGATGAGCTGGATAAGCTATCAGCTGGGTCAGCCATAGGTCACTTGATTGAATGCGGCCCTCAAGCCACGGGCGGCAACTTTACGGATTGGGAAGAGGTCGCGGACACGCTTCATAACGTGGGCTACCCCATTGCAGAGGTGTCCTCCGATGGGTCCTGTGATATCTATAAACCGAAAGATACGGGCGGCATTGTCAATCGCGGTACGGTGGCAGAGCAGCTTCTTTATGAGATCGGTGATCCTGCGGCTTACACACTGCCCGATGTCGTTTGTGATTTTACGCAAATCAACCTGGAGCAAGTGGCTGACGATCGTGTTCGGGTGACGGGTGCTAGGGGACGAGGCGTTCCCTCAACCTACAAGACCAGCATGACTTGGGCTGATGGTTGGCGCGCAGGTACGACTTTTTGGTGTATTGGTCGCCGCGCAGCCGACAAAGCCCGCATTTTTGCGGAAGAGGCCCTCGTCCGCACGCGTTCAAAAATTCGCGCAATGGGCGGACAGGACTTTGATGACGTTGCCATCGATGTCATTGGCGAGGAGAGCTTCTGGGGAGCGCACGCATCTGCCGACAGTAGCCGTGAAGTGGCTCTGAAAGTGGCATGCCGCCATCAGGACGCCCGTGCTGTAGGCCTGCTTCTACGAGAACTATCGGGTGTGGCGCTCGGAGCGCCGGCGGGGATGGCGTTTTTTGCAGGTGCGCGAGCAAAACCGTCTCCGGTCATTCGTCTGTTCTCTGTGCTGGTCGACAAGTCCACACTCGATTTGAAACTGATTGATGAGTCTGGGGCGCAAGCGTTTGACCCACCGGCGACGACGGATGAGATCTCGACATTTGAAGAGTCCATCATTCCCGACACGGATTCGGCAATGGGCGCTCTTATCGAAGTCCCGCTGGAGAAACTGGCCTGGGGGCGCTCCGGTGATAAGGGCGATAAGGCCAATATAGGCATTATTGCGCGAAAGGCTGAGTACTTGCCGTGGATTGCCGCNAAACTGACGACTGATTACGTCGGCGATCGATTTGCGCACTTTATGACCTCGCCCGACATTGACCGCTACTACATGCCAGGTTTACCGGCGTTAAATTTTCTACTCCACAACGCACTGGGTGGCGGTGGCATAGCCAGTCTGAGAAATGACCCTCAGGCAAAAGCCTATGCGCAGGTCCTGCTCGATACCCCCATTGCGATCCCACAACAACTTTTGGAGGCCTGATATGGCAGTGCTTTCGTCGACTGTTCAGCCCGCAAGCGACAGTTTTAAAGAAAATAGATCCAGCATGTTCGAGCTGATTGACCACTGGCGNGGCCTCGAACAGCGCACGATTGATGCGTCGAATAAGCGGTTGAAGACGTTCCGAGCTCGAGGTCAACTCTCGCCGCGTGAGCGCCTAGAGCGTTTGCTTGACCCTGGGATGCCGTTCTTGCAAATGCATTCCATGGCGAACTACTGCGTGGAAAACCCNGATCGAGAAACGAGTGTTCCTGGTGGCTCGGTCATNGTNGGCGTTGGGTTCGTTGAGGGTGTGCGGTGCATGATTTGGGTTGATGACTCGGGTATTTCAGCTGGGGCGGCAACGGAGTCAACCGGATTTGTATCGACGTCCATTCTTGAAATGTGTATGCGTCAGAAGTTACCGGTGATCCACTTGGTGGAATCTGCTGGCGCCAACTTACTGAAGTACAAAGTCGAGTTGTGGTCGCGCTTCGGTAACGTATTTCGAGATTTAGCGCGATTNTCCGCAGCCGGCATTCCNACCATGGTCGTNTTACACGGCGGCTCAACAGCGGGTGGNGCCTATATGCCCGGCATGTCCGACTACGTNATTGGCGTAAAGGAAAACGGNATGGCNGCACTGGGCGGTGCTGCCCTTGTGAAAGCCGCAACCGGAGAGGAAGCGGATGATCGCGAGTTAGGCGGTACCGAAATGCATTCNAGCGTNTCGGGCGTTGTCGAATACCTTGTCGAAGANGACGCGCACGGGATTCTCAAAGCGCGCGAGGTCATGAAGAGCATCGATTGGAATAAGCGGGTCACTACGGTGGTGCGACGACCGTATGAACCCCCGCGGTTTCCCGCTGAGGANCTCGCGGGCGCTATCCCCGTGGATCCAAAAGTGCCCTATGACTTCCGCGAAGTTCTGGCGCGTGTTGTGGATGATTCCTCGGTGGAAGAGTTCAAGTCACGCTACGGCGTCTCGACCGTCTGCGGCTATGCATCCATCACCGGTATCAGCTTTGGTTTCATCGGTAACAACGGCCCCATTGATCCCAATGGTGCCACGAAGGCGGCGCAGTTTATCCAGCTCTGTGATGCCGCTGATATGCCGATTCTCTTCTTTAACAACACTACTGGTTACATGGTGGGTACNGAGTACGAACAGGCCGGCATGATTAAACACGGNTCGAAGATGATTCAAGCTGTGTCTAATGCTCGGGTNCCCAAGATTTCGCTCTACATTGGCGCCAGTTTCGGCGCCGGTAACTACGGTATGTGCGGCTGGTCCTATCAGCCGGATTTCCTGTTTGCTTGGCCCAACGCTCGTACCGGTGTCATGGCAGGGCAAAGCGCCGCTGACACGATGTCCGAGGTGGCGCGCGTCGGCGCTGCTAGGAAAGGTCAGGAGGTGCCCGAGGAGATGCTCGAGCAGCAAGCCGCAGCCATCCGAGCCCACTTTGACGCACAAGAAGATGCCTTCTATACCTCGGGCCGCGTACTCGATCACGGCATTATTGATCCGCGCGATACCCGAAAGGTACTGGCTTTCTGCCTAGAGACAGTGNTCGAGGCTCGTTTACGTGAAACACGACCGAATGCATTCGGCATAGCGAGGATGTAATCATGGCGACACTACCTGAAACACAAACGCTGGCCCTCGATCTAGAGCAGGGTTGGCTTACGGTTTGGTTCAATCAGCCGGAGCGTCGCAATCCACTGACGGATGAGGCCGTAGAGGACTTGGCAACCGTCATCGACACCATCAAGGACCAGCGAGATATTCGCGGCATGACGATTCGTGGCAAAGGTGGGTTCTTTTGTGCCGGCGGTGACTTAAAGGGCTTTAATGCCATGGCGAGCGGCGCGACCGAAGAATCAATGCGGATGAGTCGTCGAATTGGTCATGTTCTGGCGGAATTGAATGCGCTGCCCCAGGTCACCGTTGCCGTTATAGAAGGCGCGGCGATGGCGGGTGGATTAGGCGTCGCCTGTTGTTGCGACGTTACCATCGGTACGAGCGATGCCAAGTTCGGCTTTTCCGAAACGCGGATCGGGATCACGCCCGCGCAGATCGCGCGTTACGTATTGCAGAAATGCGGTTATTCGACNGGTCGTCGCTTAATGGTGACGGCAGCTCGCTTTAAGGGTGATGAAGCGGGGCGGCTCGGGGTNCTTGATTTTGTNGCAGAGGACGATGCTGCGTTGGCTGAACTTGAGACCAAGGTAAAGCGCGATGTGCTTGAGTGTGCTCCCGGTGCGGTAGCCGCCTGTAAAGAACTGATTGTGGGTATGCCTGNGACACCCGACAGTGAAAAGGTGGAATTTGCCGCCATTAACTTCAGCGGTTGTCTTCAAGGCGAAGAGGGAAAGGAGGGCGTTGCCTCCTTTGTCGAAAAGCGCAAACCCAACTGGCATACGGAGATTTAACGATGAAGGCACTGACGACGTTATTGGTGGCCAATCGCGGTGAAATTGCCGTTCGGGTGATGCGGACGGCCAAGGCTATGGGCCTGAAAACGGTTGCTGTTTATTCCGAGGCTGATGCCAATGCACAGCACGTGAGAGAAGCGGATCAGTCGGTCTGCATCGGTCCCGCGCCGGTAGCCGATTCCTATCTGCAAATGGATGCGATTCTTGATGCGGCCGAGCGGACCGGCGCTGACTGTATCCACCCCGGCTACGGTTTTCTCAGCGAAAATCAGGCGTTTGCTTCGGCCTGCGAAGNCAAAGGTATTGAATTTATCGGGCCGCCGAACGCNGCCATCGAGGTCATGGGGGACAAAGCTAGGGCTAAGCGCGCCATGATTGACGCGGGCGTTCCGTGTGTCCCNGGCTATCAGGGTGATGACCAGGCAGTGAGCACGCTCGTGGCTGAGGCTGAAAAAATCGGCCTGCCGGTGATGGTTAAAGCCGCGGCCGGCGGCGGCGGACGTGGTATGCGTCTCGTNCACGAGCTAAGCGAACTCGAAACCGCCATCGATATGGCGCAATCGGAAGCCCAGAANGCGTTTGGTTCGAGCGAGCTGATCATTGAAAAGGCGGTTATGCGACCGCGGCACGTCGAGATTCAGGTATTTGCCGATAAGGCAGGACACACGGTCTACCTGGGTGAGCGTGATTGTTCTATCCAGCGTCGGCATCAGAAGGTGGTCGAGGAAGCTCCATGTCCCGTGATGACCCCTGAACTGCGAGCGGCCATGGGGCAGTCAGCGGTCGAGGCCGCCAGGGCGGTCAATTACGTCGGCGCAGGTACGGTCGAATTCTTGCTCGACGAAGCGGGTGAATTTTATTTCCTCGAGATGAATACGCGACTTCAGGTTGAACACCCCGTGACCGAAATGGTGACCGGATACGATCTTGTGGAGTGGCAGATTCGGGTTGCGCGAGGTGAGGATCTACCTGCGCAGCAGGAAGACATTGAACTATTTGGACACGCCATTGAGGTTCGTTTGTATGCGGAGGATCCTGCATCAGGGTTTTTACCCAGCACTGGACCTATCAAGCTATTTACTCAACCTCAGGGCCCCGGCATCAGGGTGGATGCAGGCGTTGAGACGGGCGATGAAGTCACACCGTTTTACGATGCCATGGTGGCCAAACTCATTACCTATGGCGATACGCGAGAGGACGCGCGTCTAAAAATGAGGAGTGCGCTACAGGACACGGCCTTATTTGGGCCAGAAAACAATCGTGACTTTTTGATCGATGTGATGGATCAAGCCGAGTTTATTTCGGGCGCGGCAACGACGGCGTTTATCGCCGATAACTACGGTGATGCATTTACACCGGCTGAAGTGAGTAGCGCTGATCTGGCCAGCGCAGGGGCGATACAACACGTCCTTGCCATGGAAACTCATCACAGCCAGTCGGCGTCGGTTAACGAGGAGTTACTCGACTGGGTGTCCATGGGACGGGTAACAGATACAAAGTCCTACGACGTTGGGGAGGATGCCCGTGAGGTACTCGTGGTACCGCTCAATGCGGGCGAGTATGAGGTTTCCGTTGGCGATAATAGCCATCATCTCGTGGTAACCGACATCGAGGACCACACGATGACGTTGGAAGTTGATGGGCTCTCTCAGCGCTATCACTACGAGTCAGAGGCTCCCGCGACGCTTTATCTCGCTTCCGACTCTCTTTCGATGATGTTGGCGGACAACACACGTATTCCGCCGGAGGCGGAGGAGGCGGCCGGTGGCGGCACGATCACGGCGCCGATGCACGGGCAGCTGTTATCAATCGATGTGGCAGCGGGTGATGCGGTTACAAAAGGCCAGCGCATTGCGGTTCTCGAGGCCATGAAAATGCAGCATGAGCTCATTGCGCCCGGTGACGGTACTGTCGTCGATGTGGTGGCAGTGGCCGGCAAGCAGATAGGNGCTGGCGATCTCATTATGATGTTGGAGCTAGAGGAATGAAGCCGTCATTAACNGACACTTTTGATATCGAGTTTCCACTCTTCGCCTTTAGTCACTGTCGCGANGTTGTAGCCGCCGTCTCCCGNAACGGTGGCTTTGGTGTGTTGGGCGCTGTCGAACTGACGCCAGAAGAGCTGCGCGTTGAGCTTGACTGGATTGCCGCACATACCAATGGACGACCGTTTGGACTCGATCTCATCGTGCCGAACGCGGCCATCGGTAAAGACGAGTCTATTAGTGATGCCGATCTGGTGAATATGATCCCGGACGGGCATGTTGAGTTCGCGGATTCAATTCTCGAGTCACAAGGTATCGACACATCGGATCTCGCNGCCGATCGAAATTNTGACCTGACCTTCACGCATAACATTCAGGGCCAAAAAACGAACGCCATGCTCGAAGTCGCTGCTGAGTATTCGGTTGCGCTGTTGGTGAATGCGCTTGGTGTTCCGCCACCCAACATGTTCGAGTTTGCGCGCGCTAAGGGCATTAAAGTGGGTGCTCTTGTCGGCACGGTCAACCATGCCTTGAATCAGGCCCGAGCGGGTGTTGATGTGTTGATCGCCGCGGGTGGAGAGGCGGGAGGACACTGCGGTGCGGTCAGCACCATGGTATTGGTTCCTGAGGTTTGTAGGGCCCTGAAGCAACACAATCTATCCGTGCCTGTGCTTGCGGCGGGNGGGCATTGCCACGGGTGAACAAATGGCCGCGGCCATGACCATGGGCGCAGAGGGCGCGTGGTGCGGGAGTGTCTGGCTGACAACGGTTGAGGCAGAGACCACACCTACCGTGAAGCGCAAGATGATAGCGGCCACCGCCATCGATACCGTCAGGGCGAAATCAAGAACAGGTAAGCCTTCGCGACAGTTGCGATCAGCCTGGACCGACGCGTGGGAAAGCTCCGGTGCGCCGGAGCCACTGCCCATGCCGCTTCAATCACTGGTCTCTGAGCCGGCCTTGAGAAAGGTCGACAAACTGGCCGAGGGCGGACATGACGGCGCTGAGGCGCTAGCAACCTATTGGGTCGGGCAGGCGGTTGGCTTGATGAACGCGGAGCAATCGGTCGCTGACGTCATGCTAGGTTTCAAAACTGACTTTATTGAGGCTCATGGCCGTATATCGGCGTTTATTGAAGGAGTGGACGATGCAGCAAGCGAGTGATTTTCGAGAGGAAAGTTTTACACTCAAGGCGTTGATTGCCGACCTGGATGATGCGGGCTTCGAGAAGACCACACAATTCAAGTCTTGGACGATCAATGACGTCTTCCGGCATCTTCATTTCTGGAACAAGGCTGTCATGGTCGCGACCGAGGGCGATGAAGGGTTCGCGGCATTTTTTGAGGGTGTGGGAGCTCACATGATGAAGGGTGGCTCTCTACCGGAGTACGAAAAGGCCTACCTGGATGGTTTGAGCGGTGGGGCGCTGCGTCAGGCGTGGGCCTCCTTGGTTGACGAGACGTCTGATGCCTACGCTGCGCTTGATCCCAGCTCGAGAGTACCTTGGGCAGGCCCCAGTATGAGCGCGCGATCGGCGATATCGGCACGGCAGATGGAGACCTGGGCTCACGGGCAAGAGGTGTTCGACGCATTAGGTGAAGATCGGGACGAGCATGACCGTATTCGCAACATTGTCGTTTTGGGTATCAACACCTTTGGCTGGACCTTTAAGGTGAGAGGTGAGACACCACCTGAGCCCATGCCATTCGTCAGTTTAGTGTCTCCAAGCGGCGAAGTTTGGACCTACGGGGAGTCGCAACAAAGTAACTTTATTCAGGGTGATGCCGTCGACTTCGCTCGGGTCGTGACACAAACACGGAATATCGCAGACACGAGCCTCACGGTCGTTGGTGATCCCGCAACCGATTGGATGGCCAAAGCGCAGTGCTTTGCTGGTGGTGCTAATCCACCACCGGAAAAGGGTTCTCGCTTCAAAGCTGGCTAATTGCGTTTGAAGACCATTGTCATTCAGTCCGCCTCGGACAACCGACCTAAGTGGGTGACCGATTGCCTCTTGGGCGTCGAGGCGTGGTCGCAACGTCAAGGTTTTGCTTACCAATTTTTTGATGACGCCTTCTTCGATGTGCTTCCCGAGTGCTATCGGCAGAAGTTGGCGGGGCGAGGACCCATACTCGCGGATTTAGCCCGTTTGCTGCATATCAGAGCGGCCCTCGAAGCCGGGATTGATCGTGTTATCTGGTGCGATGCCGACACGCTGATTATTGATGAGGGTTGGCAGCCATCGGTGACAAAGCACTCACGGTTTGGCGAAGAGTGCTGGTTGCAGACAGATAAGGCGGGGCGATTAGAGGTTCGTCGCCAGCCTCACAACGCATTTATGATCTTTTTACAGACGTCCCCGGTACTGGACTTTTTGATTCATACGACTGAGTCGATGATCAAGCGCGTTGACCCAGACCACATTGCACCTCAAATGGTGGGGCCCAAGCTGCTGAAGGCGCTCCACAATCTGGCTGATTTCGATCTGGAGCCTGAAGCAGGCGCGATGAGCCCGCTGTTACTGCAGTCGATACGCGATGCCGACATGGAAGTTCTCGCGTTTTTTCAGGAAAGACGTACCCGACCCCCCAAGTGCCTGAATTTATGCGCTAGCGTGATTGACGACACAGACGTCGATATTCAGGACATCCGTAAGAAGGCAGCCGAACTCCTCTGAGATCAATGCTCGTTTCAGGATATGTTTTACGACGGCTGATCTGGCATAGTGAATGCCAATAACAATAAACGTACAACAACAATAAAAAAGAGAAAGCTAATGACAGACCACACCGTCAAAGTGAGCGTTGACGACGATATTGCGTCGATTATTCTCGATCGAGGCGAGGTCAGAAACGCGCTTAATCGCGACACAATCGCGCAACTCCGCGACGCGGCGTTAGCGGTTTCAGACAAAGATCAGGTGCGTGCCGTGATCATCAGGGCCGAGGGAGCGGACTTTTCTGTGGGCGCAGATTTGAAAGAAGTCTCCGTTCTGAAGCCTGAGGGATCGCTCTTGCGGGCGCGACGTGATGCGGAGCTCGGGCAAAAGTTGTTAACGGCTATCCGGGAGATTCACCAGCCAACGATCTGTGCCGTGCAAGGTATTGCCACGGGAGGTGGTGCCTGCATCGCCGCTGCCTGCGATTTTCGGATTGCGACCACGGATGCGCGTTTGGGTTTGGGTGAGGTCAAGGTAGGCATGAATCTTATGTGGAATGCCGTCCCGTTGTTTGTTGAATTGGTGGGGTTATCTCGTGCAAAACAGCTGATTATGTCCGGGGACCTCTATGCCGCAGATCGACTGGAGAGCTGGGGCTTAATCGATGACGTATGCGTGAGTGAGGACTTGCAAGCGGTGGCGCAGGGGTGGGCGCGGCACTACGCCGATCTTCCACCTGTGGCTGTGCAGATGATTAAGCGCAGCGTGAATCAATACGCGCTGGCATTGAGCGAGTCGATTATGCATATGGACCAGGATCAGTGGATTCTGGCGGCTCGCAGCGAAGATTTTAAAGAGTGTATTTCGGCCTTCGTTGAGAAGCGTTCAGCAAAGACGACAGGCCACTAATAGCTATCAAAGAAGCACTAGGAGTATAGAGTGAGTGATCCTCTCGTAGCGGGCTATTGCGACCCTCGATTTCACGCCGTTCGCGATCAATTTGCGCAGGCACTTGCGAGTGGATTTGATACCGGCGCCTCGATAGCGGTCGAGCATCAAGGCGAAATGGTGGTCAATCTGTGGGGTGGCTACAAGGACAGAGGAAAAACAGACCCCTGGTCTGATGATACGCTCATCAATGTGTTTTCAACCACGAAAGCCATTACAGCGACGTGTCTTCTTCAATTGATCGAGCGAGGTCAGGTCGATCTTAATGCGCTCGTGGGCGATTACTGGCCCGAATACGCCTGCAATGGCAAAGAAAAAACCCGCGTGAGCGATTTCGTGTGTCATCGAGCAGCCATGCATGGATTTCAAGGGGGCGTACCTCAATTCGATTATCGTCATTGGGATCAATGGACTGAAGCTCTGGCACAGCAGCGGCCGTTCAGAGAGCCGGGAACCACGCAGGGTTATCACGCACTGACCTACGGCTGGTTAGTCGGAGAGTTGATTCGTCGCATTGATGGTCGCAGCGTCGGACAGTATTTTCGTGAGGAGATTGCTGAGCCGTTTAATTTAGACTTCAAAATTGGCCTTGAAGACCAGGATATTCAGCGCTGTGGCGATATTCTTGTCGACCCCCAGCCGACACCTTGGGCCCTAATGGCCATTGCCATAGCGCCCGACTTTGTATTGCCGAAATCACTGCGTTCACTGAAGTCGTTTTTGAGAATGGGTGATTTGAAAGTAGCTTTCGCCTCTAAAACCGCGCAGTTAGGAGACCCCAATACGAGAGAGATGAACACCCGAGAGTGGCGAGAGGCCGAGATACCCTCAGCCAATGGACATGGTACGGCCGAGTCCCTCGCCAAACTCTTTGGTATTTTAAGCACCGGCGGTGAACGAGATGGAAAGCGGATTATCACCCCTGAGACATTGAAACTTGCGCTCACACCACTTTCGGAGGGGCCAGATACCGTTATTTTAGGCGCGCCTATTCGCTTTGGTGTGGGTTACGACCTGGGGCTGGGTATTACGACAATTAGAGGGACACCACATCCCAGTCGTATTTTTGGTCACTGTGGTGTCGGAGGAACAGTTGCCTTTGGCGACCCTGAAACGGGTCTGGGTTACGGCTTTCTCTGTAATCGGATGCACAAATTAAAGGATCTCTATCAGACGTCAAACCGATTGACTCGTACGGTACTTGATATCGTCAGTTAACGTTACCCACGCCGCTAACTGACATCGCGAAAATTGGGTTTTCGCTTTTCAATAAAGGCGCGAATACCCTCGCTGACGTGCGGAAAGTCAAAGAGCATTCGCTGGGCGTCTTTTTCATACTCGAGTTGCTCGCTCAAGGTATTAGAGAACGCTCGATCGTGGGCTTTAACCACCGCTTTCAAGCCTGCCGTGGGACCATCAGCCAATCTGCCTGCGAGACTCTGAGCTGTCGCCATTAAGTGTTCATCGGGCACACAGTCCCAGATCAATCCCCATGTTTTTGCGTCCGATGCCGGCAGGTTGTCGCCAAGCAATGCAAGGCCATTCGCGCGGGCACGACCAATGAGATTAGGCAGAAACCAGGAGGCACCCATATCGGGAATGATGCCGAGATTGGGGCCGAACACGAGTTTGAATTTGGCACTTTGCGCCGCAATCGCAATATCCCCTGCGAGTGCTAACCCAACGCCGCCTCCGGCCGCAATGCCATTGATGGCGGTTACGACTGGTTTAGTGGATTGAGCGACGGCTTTAACCAGCGGGTTAAAGCCACGCTCCATATTCGCTGCGGTGGCCTCGCCCGCGGAGACGCCATTTACGGCTGGCCAGCTTCGCGCATTCAGATCCGCACCCGCACAAAAGGCACGACCGGCACTCGTGATCACAACGGCCCTAACGGTACTATCCGTCTTTGCCCCATGCATTGCATCAACCAGGCCCAGTGTCAGCGATTCATCCAGTGAGTTGAGAACCTCGGGTCGGTTCAGTGTGATTGTGAGTACGCCGTTGTCGGCAAGATCTGTAAGAACAGGTGCGCTCATCTGAAGCCTCGATTTTTGTTGTTTGAACGAGACGATACTTTACGGTTGCTGACGGGCGGGTACCAGTGGGCGCATGCAGGCCCTTCTTGTGGTCCACTGGTTATGGAGCGTAACTGGGGCTTAGGAGTCACTGGGCGTACCACGCCTAGCGTGAGGGTAGGCGAAATAGGTCCTCTACCGTGCAATCAAGCGTATCAGCAATCTTCAGTGCAAGAACTGTAGAGGGTACATACATACCGTTCTCTATGGCGTTAATACTTTTGCGTGACACGCCTGCAAACTTACTGAGCTGCGCTTGGGTCAGTCCCGCTTGGCGTCGAATGGCCTCGAGATTATTGAGAAGCTTTGGATGGTGTTTCCCCATGGTGATAACTATCTATTTTTTATCACGCTACAGCGCTCGAGGATTAGGGGGCTCGGTGACCGAAAGTTTCGCATATTCGGCGCCAGAATTACCGCTTCTCGAATTCTTCGACGGCCTGATTGAGTTCATTACTGGTAGGTGGATACAGGTACCCCGCGATAATAATACCGAGACCGATCAAGCCGATGAGCAAACCCAATCCCGCGAACAACGAACCCATAGCGACTTTGCCTAATGCA
>NZIH01000008.1 GCA_002691565.1 Halieaceae bacterium | reverse complement strand
TCAGTCATCCATTAATGTCGCGGAGGGTGAAAAACAAGCCCGCGTACTTGCGGCGGAAGCTGAAAAAGCCGAACAGATACTGAAAGCCGAAGGTGAAGCAAATGCGATCATCGCGGTCGCTGAGGCAAAAGCGGAGGCCCTGAATAAAGTCGGTGCGGCTGCCAATACCGAAGACGGTCAGAAGGCGGTGCAACTGGACTTGGCGGAGCAGGCCATTTCAGCAAAAGAAGCTATTGCAAGAGATTCATCGGTCGTACTGCTGAGCGACAGTCAAACCAATGCCTCCAACGTGGTNGCGGAGGCAATGACCATCGTCAACCGCTTAAACGAAGTTCAAGGAAAGACCGATGGCACTGCTTGAGTACTTTAGTGAGAACCCAGCAAGCTTCTGGTTCGCGCTCGGAGCTCTCGCGCTGATCATAGAGTTAGTCGTACTCGGTATGAGCACTATTGTGCTTTTCCTTGTGGGGCTTGGGTCGCTGATTACCGCACTGCTTGTTTATCTGGGTGTTATCCCAGAGGGTTGGCTAACTGGCTTCGCGGTGATGGGCATTTTATCGTTCCTTCTGGGCATCCTGCTTTGGAAACCACTCAAGCAATACCAGGCGGCAGAGCCCTCACGCTCAGGCCAAAGTTCTGATTTTGTTGGCTACGAATTTACTCTGTCGAGCTTGATCGATCGCGAGACGCAGTCCACCCATCAGTTCTCCGGTGTAACCTGGCGCGTTGAGCTCGCCCGTGAAGAGGGCGACAAATCACTCGCGAGCGGCGACCGCGTTCGTGTCGTTGCGCTTCATCCGGGAGTTTTGGTGGTAGCACAGGCCTAGAGAACTGATGTTTCCTCAGGGGGCTTGCATGATGGCGAAATTGCCGTCGGCGGTCCCCACAAGCTTCTCCTGTACATAAAGCTCCCCACGGACGTTGGCAAAGCGCCTGCCTTTGTTAACCACTCTTGCCTCACACTCGACGACGTCGCCAGAAACAACAGGCCTCAGAAAATTCATGGAGATTTGGAGTGTGGCGCAAATTTCGCCTTCGTCTAATCGCTGCATCAATGAGGCGCCCATCGCTGTGTCTACGAGCGTAAACAAAGCCCCGCCATGAACCACACCGTTGGGATTCAGATGACACTCCGAGACTATGAGCTGCGCTTTTCCAGTGCCATCGCTCTCTGGAAAGACCTCAAAGCCGACTAGTTCGGCAAAACCGGTATGTTGCATAGGGTCTCGAACCACTGCATTTGTAAATCGTGGCGCACTGTATCAGCTTCTCATCCNGCTATCAGCGGGCTGTGTCGATATTCTTCGCCGGGAACGATTGGTCAGCTACCGAGCTTACGGGCACTGAGATTGATGGAATCAGCAAAGGACTGCGGTAAGGGCTCCAGCTCTGATCCCATCGTGTCGCTCCATCGGTTCAGAAATCCAAACAACGCGATGACGCTGACTATTTCAACGATTTCTCGATCGGAATAATGCGCCTTCAGCGCCGCGAAATCGCTATCGCTCGTCGCATTGGGCTGAAGTGCGGCATGCCATGCGAGTCGCAGGGCAGCGCGCTCTGCATCGCTGAACAGCGATGAGGACTCAAAGTNGAAGACAGCTTCGACTTTTTCCTGCGATACACCGAGGTTATGTGCGGAGTGTGAGGTGTGCGCCTGGCAGTAATGGCACCCATTCGCCGCACTCGCAACCATGGCCACCAGCTGCTTCAACCCGCGGTCAACCTCTCCGGTCTGCAGTATGGTCGCGCCGATGCCACCAAACGCCTTCAGTAACTCAGGCCAATGAGCCATCGACAGGAAATTATTGGGGACGTAACCCATGCTTCCCTCGAGTAGNTGAAACATGGGTTCNAAATCGGGAAGTTGGTCACGCGGTACCGTTGGAATTCGGGGCACTGTCAATCTCCTAGGTTGAGTCTGTGTGAATTCACGACGGGCCCCCGAAAGGNCCGTCACGAAAGGATTATCGAACCGCCGGCTCTAGCAGCCGGAGAACACCCTCACCCGCATCCATCTCGGCAGTCGCCCCGACAGGCACTGTGCTTTGCTGCTCTACGTGACCAATCATGGCGCCAAAATAGCAGGGCACGCCCAGTGGTTCACAGTGCTGTTTGAGGATGTCCATCAAGGCGAAATTTCCGAGGCCGGGATTGGGCTTTACGCCGGTAAAGTGCCCAAACACAATGCCGGAAACGTGCCCTAGCACGCCACTGAGCTTCAGCTGCGTCATCATACGATCGACCCGGTAAATCGCTTCCCCGACGTCCTCGAGAAAAAGAATGGCGCCTCTGGCATCNGGGAAATAAGGCGTTCCAACCAGTGCGCTCATCAAGGTGAGATTGCCACCAATAAGGTGCCCTCTGGCCTTCCCTGCACTGATGGTTTGAATGCGGTGGTTTCGAGCTACAAGATCATCATCAATGACTTCAGGGTTACTGTAGGTCGCGGACTTAGCGTCAAATAGCACCTCCCGCATTCCCTGATAAGTGAATTCATTCCACCGCGACATCACGTTAGGCCCGTGAAAAGTAACCACACCCGCTTTAGCATAGATGGCGTTTAACAAACTGGTGATATCGCTATACCCAAGGAAGATCTTCGGATTTTTCGCTATGAGGTCGAAGTCTAAAAACGGCAGTAGCCGGCTCGCACCCCAACCCCCACGCAATGCGAAAACCGCGTCAATCTCAGGATTGGCGAACGCGTCATTGATATCTGATGCACGATCTTTGTCTTCACCCGCAAGATAACCGAACCGNTCCATCACNTGNGGACCGACTNTCGCCTTTAATCCCATCGCATCCAGAGCCTCCAGCGCTATTTGAAGCTGTAGGGNCTCGTAGGTAACGGACGCAGGTGCAACGAGACCAATTGTATCGCCCGGCTGTAGCCGCCTCGGTCGTTTGGGTGCATCTGCCAACGCAAGGCTGGGTGCGATTCCCATTAGNGTGCTNGCAAGACTCAATTGAAGCAGTGATCGTCGATCCATGGTGCGCGTTTCCCAGTACCTGCAATTGAGCTTGGCAGAGCTACTCTCTCACGGCAAGCTAGACACATCGATAAGCGAGCGAGTCGGATTCATCGTGCGGCACTTACTCATAGCATTATTAGTTGTGGTCATCCCGATGCTAGCTCATAGCGAAGAACGTCCGCTGGTGAACGCACAGGCCAATCACCCGAGCTTACTGACCGATATCCGTTATGCAGGCAACAATAACTTCATTGGACGTCCTGTTGCGGGTTACAGGGCCCCTCTGTGCTTATTGAGCGAGGCTGCCTCCGAGGCACTTGATCAGGCTCAGAAGCTGGCCGAGCGTCACAACCTGAGCTTGTTGATGTATGACTGCTATCGACCTCAGCGCGCGGTTGATGACTTCGTTACCTGGGTCGCAGGTACATCCCCTGAACCAACGAAAAGAGCGTACTACCCCAGTCTCGACCGTTCATCACTGATCGATCTGGGTTACATCGCCAGCCAATCGGGGCACTCCCGTGGGAGCACTGTCGACTTAACCTTGGTGGACCGTCAGACAGGTCAGCCGCTTGATATGGGTACTGCTTGGGATTTTTTTGATCCGATGTCCCACACTGAAAGCGATGCCATTGAGCTCACCGCCAAAAATAATCGGCTGTTACTCCGGCAGATTATGAGCGCAGCGGGATTCAGGCCTTACTACGCCGAGTGGTGGCACTTCACGCTGATCGATGAGCCATTTCCTGATACGTATTTCGATCATGTAATCGAGTAGAGCTACGGCAGCTCCACCTTCGTCGGGCCCTAGTGAATTGAGGTACTATCAAGGAGCTACTTCCAATTGGGCACACTGAAAAGAGTCACAAGGAAATAAGGGCTATGCGCATCAAACTCGGGATTATCACACTACTGGTCGCAGTCACCCTCGGGGGTTGTGATAACGAGCCCAATGTCGAACCGGCCGATCTCATCTTTTCAAGCGGCGCCGTGTTCACATCTGATCCTGAACAGCCGACTGCCTCGGCNGTTGCTATACGAGGCAAACGTATTGTTTATGTTGGCGAGGAAGCCGGCATCACCCCTTTTATCGGCGCAGATACTCGTCGAATCGACATTGGGGATGGCCTCCTGATATCAGGCCTTATGGATTCGCATACGCATGTCTTTAACGGGTCTTTCTCCGATGTTGGCGTCAATCTCAGTCTCGCTGACACGCGGGAGAAACTGCAGACCGCATTGGAAGCGATAAGAGATGCCAATCCAGGCTCAGGCCCTGTGTATGCCCGAGGCTGGCAAAACCACCTGTTCCCCAAAACCGGTCCAACGGCTCTGCAGCTAGACGACATTTTTGGCGACCGCATAGTGATTTTAGGCTCAGTTGACGGTCACTCTCGTTGGTTCTCGTCTCGCGCGCTCAAGGAGGGGGGTGTCGATGCAAATTACCCTGATCCGCAGCCAGGCGTCAGTTTTTTTGAGCGCGATCCACTGACCAACGAACCCCTAGGTACGGGTCGCGAAAAAGCGGGGGGGCATATTGCAGCTAAATTTATCCCGGGCGACCGATCAGCCTATCAGGAGCGATTCGTAAGGTGGTTGCCACGGGCTGCGGCGGCGGGGCTTACTGGCGTTTATGATGCGTGGGCCGCAGCACCGAGCGAGCAAGAGGCTTACGAAATTTGGCATTCACTCAGTGAATCGGGCGACCTTAGCATTAGAGTGTTTGGTTCTGTTCGGGAGATTGACTCAGCCGATCTAATTGCAAATCAGTTCAAAAGTTTCGAGCGAAACTTCACTAGTGAGATGGTTCGACCCGAGGCGATTAAACTCGCCGCAGACGGGGTTCCAGAAGGCCATACAGCGTTCTTGTTGACCCCGTATGTAGACTCTAGCAACGAGGACTTCGGTAACCCCATGATCTCAAAAGCCGATATGACGGCGAACATTACAACCTACTTCGGCGCGGATATACCCGTCCACATTCACGCCATTGGCGGTGCCGCCGTGCGCATGTCGCTGGATGCTATCGAAGCTGCGAGGACAGCAACGGGCAATGAATCTGTCCGCGCGACAATTGCGCACATGGACTTTGTGCACCCCGACGATATCCCCCGCTTTAAAGCACTCAACGTCACTGCACAAACCTCGATACAGTGGGCGGCGCGAGATCCCTCCTATTTCAATATCGGCTCGTTTGTCGGCATGGACAAAGTCGAAAATGCCTACCCAGTGCGCTCGATAATGGAGGCTGGCGCCAACCAAAGCTTCGGGGCAGATTGGCCCGCCTCTGCGTATCTGTCGACCTACAAGCCACTGGAGCTGATCGAGGCGGCCATCACCCGGCGCTTGCCCGGCGAACCCGGCATGCCGCCACGAAATCCCAATCAATCCGTTTCTTTGGCTGAGGCTATTGTCGCTATGACACGCAACACNGCGATTCAAGTAGGTGAGTGGGAATCCATGGGATCAATCACTGAGGGGAAATTTGCTGATTTGGTATTACTCGAAAGAAATCTCTTCGAAATAGCACCCGAGGCGATTAACACCACGCCCGTTGCAATGACAGTGGTGAATGGCAACATCGTTCACGAGCAGTAGCGGTGGTNCGCCTGCCCAGCGGCTGGCCGGCCGTGCAGCCTACGCAGATTAGGTACGGGCCATGACGCGTTTGAATACACGATCAAACGTTTCGAGGTCCTCAAGCTTGCCCATGCTAATGCGCAGGTAATTTGGATAACCTTCGTAGCCGGCATTGATCAAAACCCCTTCTTCAGCCATCGCTCTGCGAATAGTCATCGCATCGCGGCCAGCGTCCACAAACACAAAGTTGGTTTGTGAGGGAACGGGCGTCAGACCGACATCAGCGAGTGTCTTTTGAACCATAGCACGACCTTCGCGGACCTTGTCGCGTGAGAACTGGATAAAGTCTCGATCGATGTAGCTGTGATATGCCGCTGTGAGTCCCACCCCGTTGGGCCATGCCATGATGTGCTTGAAAGTATTCTCAATAATGTCGGGCCTCGCCATGCCGTAACCAACGCGCATACCCGCCATACCGAAGATTTTTGAAAACGTGCGTGTTACCAGGATGTTCTCACCCTCACGGACCAGATCAACCATGGTATCGCGCTCAGGGTCATCCGTGAGTTCGTTGTAGGCCTCATCGACGATCACCAGTGCCTTGGGGCCCACGGCCCGACAGAAGGCTCGAAGGCGCTCAGCGTCAATTGGAAGACCGGTGGGGTTATTCGGATTAGCAAGGTAAACAACGGCAACGGACTCATCGACCATAGCCTCCATCGCATCCAAATCGACTTGCAAATCAGATCGTAGGGGTACTCTCGATACAGTGACACCGAGCGCCTCGGCGTAACCCAGATGCGCATTGTAAGTGAGTGCCGGGGTCAATACGGACCCTGCTCGCCCATAGGCCATCAGCGCAGCCTGAAGTCCCTCGTTCGAGCCCGAAGATACAAACAAATTGTCATGGCCCAGGTCGTTATCCGCCGCTATGGCATCAAACAAATCGTCTCGGATGGGATAATCATAAGGCGAGTCTGGGTAATAAGCGCTCAACGACAGAATCTTCTGTACCTCAGCGATGGCCTTTGGACTCGGCCCATAGGGATTTTCATTAAAGACCAGTCGAACCTGCCCCTCGGGTATGAGGTACTGACTCCATGCAGGTATGGCGGAGCTCGCCAGCGCCGCAGTTCCAAATGCTGACAAAAAGTGTCGTCGTTTAATCATTACCTACCCACGGCTCCCATCGTTAAACANTGNCTATCACTATAAGCGTCTGCCGCGACATTTGCTCGCCTCGGTGCCTCACCCATAAAACTGCACTAAAAAGATGTCATTTTTGCGAACGCTGCTAACGCGTGCTCGTATTCCTCGGGCGTATTGAAATTCAAACAGGGTTCCCATGCCGGGGGCACCGTCACGGCGTCCCAAGACTGGTCATCCAGAAATCCCATCACCGATCGACCGCCCGATTCAACATAATCCTGCATACGGGAAGCAATCGCCACCGAGAATANACCGTGTAATGGGTGCAAACGTTCGCCCTTCAAAAGGACAACCTCACTGGTGGCTGNCATAGCGTCAGTGAGTCTCTGGCAGATGTNCGATGGAGCAATGAGCGAGTCAGTGGGCAGCACAAGGACATAACCCCCTTCGAAACCCGCGGCTGACGCAGTCTCAAGCGCCTTCGCAATACCTGCCAACGGACCCGCAGAATTTACCGCATCCGGTATGTGTCGAACCTCATAGGCATCAAGCTCTACATAACGTCGAGACCCTGAACAAATAAAAATGGGTAATGACTCAGAGAGGTAACGCAGATCGCTCACTTGCCGCTCAATAAGCGATGGGCCGTCGTGGTGTAGAGCGGCTTTGTCCTGCCCCATGCGATNGCTGTTACCGCCCGCCAAAATCGCCACCGCAATAACTGGGTTCGACACATCGCTCACTGCAAGTCGGTCCAGGGAAAAATAGACACTAAGACCTGCGAGCCCGCGCTAATGTGTTCCACATCTGCCGCTATCTTAATGGTGCAGTTTGCGCGGGCCAGTCCTAGTACGCGGTGCGAGTCTTGACTCCCCAAAGCGGCAACGCGAAAGGAGGGCCGCCCCGCAGNCTCTACGACCTGGCTCAACACACCGCGCTGAAACTCTAAGCGGCCTGCGCGTCGGACAAGGTCTGCATCAAGGGTCGCCTCGAGTTGCACATTGGGGACAACCCGCTCGCGGTTTAACAGGAATTTAAGAACCGGCAGGTATAGCTCGGTCAGGACCACAAAGGACGATACGGCATTTCCGGGCAAGCCAAAGAACAGGGTCTTACTGTCCTCCGCATTATCAATATGCCCAAAACAGACCGGTTTACCTGGCTTCATGGCGACTTTGTAGTCGGATACCAGGCCCATGGAGTCAACGCATTGCCGCACATAGTCATAGTCTCCGACAGAGACCCCACCGCTACTGATCACAACATCTGCGTCTCTGCTGGCTTTGCGCAAGCACGCTTTGATTGCCTCGGGGGTATCCTCGACCACGCCGAAGTTGATCAAATCAACGGGATAGTGTCGAAGCACTGCTGCAATAGAAGCCAAATTGCTCTCGTAGATATCACCTTCCCCCAAGGTCTCGCCCGATGCTTTCAACTCATCGCCCGTAGCAAAGAACGCCACGCGCAATTTCGCCCGAACATTCACGTGTGATATGCCTTGGCTGGCAAGTAGCGGAATCATATTTGGGGTAATCAATTGCCCAGCCAATGCGATGACCGCGTCAGCCGCAATCTCCTCACCACGACGGCGGATATTCGCGCCAGGCGACGTGTCGTGTAGCATCCTCACAGACTCAGTCTCGCGCTCGACGTTTTCCTGGATGACCACGGTATCCGTCGATGCGGGAACCACAGCCCCTGTNAAAATGCGAACGCACTCGCCCGGTGCTAGCGGATCACCGCAATAAGGTTCTCCCGCCCGGGATTCGCCTTTCAGAGTAAAAACTTGAGAGGTTAAGGCGCCGTCTCTGTCGTGCAAGCAAACCGCATAACCGTCCATTGCAGACACATCTGACCGAGGCAATTCAAGAGCAGCAACCACGTTCTCAGTCAGATAACGGCCCAGCGACTCACTCAATGCTAGTCGCTCGCTGACGTCTGATTGCGTGGCGAGCCAGGTCTGGCACAGCTGATACAAATTATCCTGCGCTTGCTCAAAGCTGATCATGTTTAAGACGCCCCCTCAGTGAACCGCTATTGTGCTGTCGCACCGCTTGCGGGGCAACCGAGCCGGCTCATTTGTCCAAGGATCGCGTCAGTGTGCTCTTCTCGAAAAAACTTCTCTGACCATGGGCTCGAAGTAATCGAGGGATCGCGTGGGGTAAGTCGGGTCGAAGGATGCTTGATCCCACGCCTCACAGAAATGCACGCATTGATCGTAAAACGGATGATCTCTGTACTTGTCTCTCGCATGACGATCACCACCCACGTGGTGCGCGTAGTAATAGGCCTGAAACAATCCATGCTTCTCCACAACCCAAACGATNTCGTCACTGACAAAAGGCTTGAGTAGCGCCGCCGCAAATTCTGCATGACTCAACGGGGCTAGTTCATCGCCTAAATCGTGTACCAGGGCCGCAACTATCCAATCAATACTCGCACCCTCATCCTCAGCGCGGGTCGCGGTCTGCAGGGAGTGTTGAAGCCGNTCAATTTTGTATCCCGCGAGCCCATCCGATAAGCCCGCTAAAGCGTTCATGATGCGATCTGGCAGGCCCCTGATATGGTCATCTTCCAACCGCTCCAAAAACTCATAGTCGGCTTGAGTGCCGTCTTTCATTTGGGAAAATGAAACTTCAGTCATGCGACCTCGCTAATACTGTAAGCATATTGCGCACATTATCGTGCTCGAAATAGGCATCTTGTAAATGCCGATAACCCGCATCATCGATTGCCTCACGCCCATGAAGGACTCGGTGACTGGCGACAATCAAAATCTGGCCACCCTCCAAGCGGAAGCGCCTCACTTTGTCTGTGCTGAACAAGCAGCGGCTTAGTTTGTAATAGGCATCGTAAAATGCAGCTGTATCCGGATCAGTGGGATTCATCACCTGCATCAACTGATTCGAATAACGGAAAATAACGAACTCNTCCTTAGCGTTCAGACGAATGATTGGTTCGCAGGCATAGGTCTCGTTGCTCTCATCGAACTCTCTGAAGGGAACGGCTACGCGGCATAGGACGTCGAATGCCTCCGGCTCAGCGGATCGAAACTCCTCCAAGAGCCCCCAGCCATCAAAAATTGTCGATCGCCCACCACTCGCCTCGTTGGCGAGCATATGAAGCGCCTGAACACTCGGGGGCCATGAATAGCTCGCGAAATCGTTATGCGGCGGCAGACCCAAATTGGTATGGGCGACGTTGTAGCCNTTTGGNTCTACTTTTACGTTGTGGATGCGCTCAAACAGTACTTCCCGGATAGGGCCAAACCGCTTAGCCAATAATTCTAGAGTTGCCTCCTCGGTGGGTGCATCTGACAAGATGAGCACACCCGATCGCAGAAATTCCTCGATCGCCACAGAGGCACGCTGATCATCCCCTTGAAACAACTGGAAGTCGACATACGCGGGCGAGTAGTCATCGCTCCAGGGCTGCCACTGGGGCGTCACGCGAGCATGATCTCCGGAGAGAAAGCTTCTGGGGTATAGACTCGAATGTCCCTCCGTCCAAGTAACCGAAAGCGCCTCTTCGTTGACATGCAGAGTGTCAACTGCAACGGTTTCTATGGAGGCAAGGTGGAAGCGCTTTTCCTGTGTCTGAGCAACACGACACTCTTCGCAGGGACAAACATCACGAAGCCACAAGGTAGGCAAACTCATACGCTCGCCATCGGGCCAGGTGACCTGAACGTTGCCGAGGGNCTCGGCATTCATTGAGTGGCATCCCGCATGGCATTCCTTTGAGACTACGAGCACCTATTTCGCGCTATAGGAAACCAATATTTAGGCAAAATCAAGACAAAAATCGATGGTTTTTCATCCGAGGGGAACGCTAATAAATCGCCGACCACAAAGCCGTGATATCACGCAAATATAGAGGCGGCCTCAGCGCNCTGTAGGGCTGACTTTACCGAGACCTGACATCAACGATAATCGTGCTCATCTGTACGNAGCAGGGAAGCCGTTTAACGTCAGTTATTGCGCCAGCTGCCGTGGAAGCCGTAGGGAATGCGGTGATCGAGCTTGGCAACGGCAACGGGTCCATCGCTAACGGCTTGGGCGTCGAGAATCACCATGGAAGACGTACTGGCCTTGCGGTCATAAACAGTCGCCAGCAACCACCCCTCCCCCTCTTTCGAGTCGGCACTTTTCTCGACAAAGACGGGTTCCGAAACGCCATTTCCAAAACCTGCGTCCCATGAGCTGACATGACCCGTATCGCAGTCGATGTGCGTAATCTCATGAAATAAGCCGCCGTCGCCCTTTGCCCGTTGTGACGCGGCTGCAATGTANCCATGACGATGACGAGAAGCTGCGAACCGGTCATCAATCCGGGGAAACTCCGAGGCGACATCCAGCGTCTGCTGTCGATCTATCGCGCCGGTCTCTACCTCTAGAGTCCAACGCGTGAGCTTACCCTGTGCATCAGCATGAGCCGGAATACTGCCATCTGCATTGGGGAAATTGGGGGCAACGGGAAAATCGACTGAATCAAAGGTTACCTTTGACCCCTCATTCCATGCGTTTAGGTAATGGAAGACGTAACACACGGGCGCCTCTAGCCAACGAATGCTCGACACAGGTGCGCCCCGCTTTAATACGCCAATGTAGGCACCCGCGCTTCGATCAAAGGCGAAAGGAAAACCAAATTGCGCAATGCGATCTATGTCGCATGTCAAAGGGAAGAGTGGGAACAGCACGTAATCACGAGTGATCATAAAGTCGTGGACCATCGCGGCGTAGGGTGCCTCGAAGACGTCCGACCGGAGCATCCGACCGTTTCGATCAATAACGTGATAGGTCATCGTGTTACTACCAAAATGGTCAGTCATATACCCGAAACCGTGAAGCTCGCCCGTTTCAGGATCGATCTTAGGATGCGCTGTCATGGCGCCCTTAATGCCGTCGGCGTAGTGACCATACCCCTCTGACTGCAGCGATTGAGGGGCCATGCTGAACGGGTGACTACCCTCTTCAAGGGCCACTAAATGATCGCCGTGGGTCAAAATATGCGTGTTAGCAACACCGTTACGGCGATTGCTCTCAATTTGACCCGTTTCTGTGTTGATGTTGATTTCGAGATTAAGACCTCGTCCCAGCTCAATCTCTTTTTCAAACTTCGGTGTTCTGACCCAGCGATTCACGTAACCCACTTTTCCCTGGTCGACATGGAACGCGTGAACCATACCGGCACCAAAAAACCAGTGATAAGTCCCCTCTACAAATTTGGGGTTTGGCCCTATCCGGTATAGCGATCCCGATAAATCGCTGGGAACCGTGCCCTCAATGACTATGTCGTCGTAAGAGGCCTCAAAGTTGATGGGGCCGTAATTGCCGCGCAGTTGGGGGTGATTAGGCAGTGGNTTAGCCATGTGCTNTACATCTCGCTACGGAAGTCGATATCGACCATACGCAAATTAGCGACATTCGGATAGGCGATCGACTGAAGGTANCGGAACAAAAAACCGGTCATTGCGTTGGCTGGCTATATTTCCGGATGGTGTTAGCCTCACCTCACCAGGTAATAACAAACGTATACAGGTGAGCCATGGCAACGCATCCGTTCGACTGGGCGACTTGGGGTCGCATCGATGCCACAGAATTGGCTACAAAACTCCAAGCCAAAGACGTCGCAATCTCTGAAGTTATGCATCAGTTTGCCGATGCGATTTCCATCCAGAACCCCCGTCTTAACGCCGTTGTTGAGGTCTTCGACGATGTCTTAGCTGACCCGGATTCAAGCGGTGCCAATCCCGATGGGCCGTTTTATGGTGTACCCATCATGATCAAGGACATGGGTTCACGTATTGAAGGGAGAGATCAGCAAATTGGGCTTGGCTTCAAAGCGCCTAATTTAGCTAGCGAGGACGACCCACTCATTAACAACTTTAGAGCGGCCGGTTTTATTGTCTGCGGACGTACCGCAGTGCCTGAAGACGGTATGACGTTCATCACGCACAGCATTCCTCAAGGAGACACACGCAGTCCCTTCAACCTTCATCATACACCGGGCGGTTCATCAGGCGGATCATCAGCTAGCGTTGCCGGAGGAATAACACCGGTTTGCTCAGCATCAGATGGAGCGGGGTCTATACGGTTTCCCGCCGCCTGGACGGGTCTTGTCGGCCTCAAAGCCACCCGAGGCATGAATCCGCTGCCGCGGGGACTCAACGAATCCATTCTTGCCGGCGCTGTCGAAGGCGCTCTCGTGCGCAGTGTTAGGGACTGCGCCGCGGTTACCGAAGCATTAGCCGTACACAGGCAATTAGGCCGTAGCTTCATGCCAGCCCACNCCCCGCCACAACTCATCAACGAATTATCCGCGCCGCATCGACCGATGCGCATTGGGGTGAGTCTTGACGCATGGGGGGCTTCCGTTGCCATTGACCCAGACGTATTGACCTCTATCGAGNAATCCGCCAAACGTCTCGAAGCCCTTGGTCACACCCTGGTACCGCTCTCACCCNAGGAGATTTGCGACTTTAAGGCCTTACGCTCCTCATTTTCGGTTGCGGAATGGCTTCTTCCCATCAGTCGCGAGCTAATGCACCTAACTGATGAAGCCAATGTGCCATTGACCGACGAGAACACGTCAATACAGCTGAGACATCACCTGGCACTGGTGGATCGTTACAACATCGACGATTTATTTGAAGCGCAGATGGTCACCGAGGCGCTCATGTGTCGCTGGGGTGATTTCTGGCAAAGCGGCGCATGTGATGTCTTACTGTCCCCGGTAACACCTATCGCTTGCCCCCAGATCGACTCCAACTATCGAATGGACTCGCCTCAAAGCTTTGATGAGTGGTCGGAAAACCTCTTTGACGCTGCGTGCTACACGATACCCGCCAACCACATGGGCTTACCGGCCTTGTCACTGCCCTCAGGGATTGATCGCAACGGCTGCCCTATTGGTCTGCAGCTTATGGCACCTTGGCGTCATGAACACGATCTGATTCATCTCGCATCGCACTACGAGGCTGCGCACCCAAATCTGTTCAATCTGCCACGCGCTCACGGCATCGATAGCTGATGACGATGTCAGCCAACCCCAGTGAATTACCACAAAGTGATCGTAGACACCTTGTAGGTTGCTGGGTAATGGCGGTACTCGGCGCCATGCCCTTTGCGGTTCAGCCTTTTTTCCTTGGTGTGATGACCGACGCATTAATGCTCGCGCCCGACCAAGTCGGTTGGTTGGCGTCTGCTGATATCTTGGGTGTGGTATTGGCGAGTTTCTCTGGGTTTTGGTGGACACGACGTTTTTCTCATCAGGCGCTCGTCAAACTCGCTTCAATGAGCATGGTGCTTGGCTATCTCGGCCTGTTGTTCGCCAACACGTTCGAAGCCGTCCTGTCGCTCAGATTTTTGGCTGGCGTTCTGGGTCATGGCATCGCCTTTTCGCTAGGCACCGCGCTCCTGTGTCGTGCACCACATCCGGATCGCGCGATCGCCATCAGCGTCGTGACACAAATCGGCTTCAGTTCCGTTTTGCTGCTGGCCTTACCCAAAGTCCTGTCGGCTAGTGACATTAAAACCGTTTATTTGTCGTTGGTAGCCATCGTGCTGGCTCTACTGCCTCTCCTGAAACTCGCAAACGACTCATTGACCCGTGACTCCGAGACGGCCGCGCTTACCACCGTCAAACCGTTACTTATCTGGTTGCTTGTTGCACTGGTGTGCTACCAACTTGGGCTTTCCGCCATTTGGGCATTTATTGAGTCGATCGGTCGCGAGCGACAGATATCGCTCGAGCAAATGGGACTGATGCTGGCAATTATCCTTCCCGTCAGCATGGTTGGGTCAATCCTGGCCAGCATGCTTGACGTCCGTCTGGGCAGGTTCACCCCAGTGCTCCTCGCGACAATCGCGGGTGCCATAGGGCTGTTCATACTGGTCAATACAGCTTCAGTTATCGCGCTCGCAGCGGGTTTTTTGCTCCATCAAATTGCGTGGAACTTCGGTATCGCCTTCGTTTACGGCGCCATAGCTCAGGTGAGCAATCAAAGTGGTTCAGAGATACTGGCTCCCGGCAGTCAATCACTCGGTACTGCACTTGGACCTATTCTGGCAGGCATACTGGCAAGCAGCGTCAACCTCGACGCGGTTATTTGGGTGTCGATCCTAGGGATGATCGCTGGGTCATTGATTTTGTTCCTAACGCGAGAAGCTCACTCTCCGCGGAGTTGAGTGAAGGCATAGGCACGTTCATGAGGCACCTGCTGTATTTCAATGACGTTACCAAACGGGTCTCGCCCATAGGTCATCAGGTACCCGTCACCCGCGTCGATCGGGTCGGAGTGCCACTGAACACCGTGCGCCTTTAATGCCTCGTGAGACGCGTGCACATCGTCAACTTCAAAGGAGAAGTGTGTCACCCCGTAGTCGCACATTCGGCGGGTATTTTCAGCCGGTTGTGGACTGCGAAATTCAAACAGCTCAATGAAAATATTGCCCGCATGCAGCATCGCCAAGGTCGTGTCGGTGTTTTGCATTTGCGTCACGCGATCACCCTCCTCGCTTTGCCCCAGGTGCTCGTGATCCACCAACTCAAAGCCAAATGCGTCGGAATAGAACGCAATAGCCGATTCAAGACTGGGCACAGACATCGCAAAATGATGCACGCCCTTGATCTTTATAGGTGCTGGCTTAGTCATCTGCTCATCGCTCCAACAGGGCCCGGACTCATTCGATTATGTCACGGGCAAAGACGTCATCCACGGTTTCATGACGTTTAATTAATCGCGCACCGCCCCGATCTAACAGCACCGACCCCGGCCTCGGTAGCGCATTAAAGTTTGCGGCCATCGGCTCTAAATAGGCACCGGTAGGATAGATGGCTAAAACATCACCCACCGACAATTCAGGTAGTTTGGCATCGAGCGATAACATTTCCGCGTTACACGTAAGACCCACAACGTCATAGACGCAATTGGGGGACGCTGCAGAACTGACGGACGTGAACTCCAATGGACACTCATCGGGAACACCGTGAAGATCGAGAAACACCTCTGACGTATCCACTTCCGCCCATCGTCGATGCTCTCCTACCGTCTCGTATTTGAGGTTCTTAACGGTTGTCAGATGGACTCCCGTATCGCTGTGTAAACCCCGACCCGGCTCGATCTCGAGTGTCCAGTGCGACCAAGACCTCGATGAACTGGTCAGTTCTTGGCGTAGTGCACCGCATATAACGGCAGCAAACTCGGACAAGGAGGGCGTCTCTCCGCTTCGATCAACGACATCAAGGTCCGCATCTAAAACGCTAGCAAACCCGCCCCCAATATTAATGACAGGGTGATCGGTGCCCGCAAGTAATGGCTCCAATTCAATCACCTTTGACGCAACGACTGAGGCCCACGTACGCCATAGGTCAAGCTGCTTGCTGTGCCGACCAATATGCGAGTGAAAACCTACTAATCGCAGCTGAGTATACGATGGCCAGCTGTCAACAATCGCTGCCAGTTCACTGTTTGGAATGCCGTATTTAATGCGCTGGCTCAATTCGGAAATTAATAGGTCCGGGGCAAAGTCAGAGGTCGCTGAAATCTCACCCATGTCGGGTTTCAATCGCAACATAACGCGCGCAGTCGTAGNCAAGTCACCCGCTATGTCATTGATCAGCGATGCTTCTCTCGGGCTGTCGATGACGATACGGACACCCAGCGTAATGGCTTTCCTGATGATCGCTTCGTCTTTAATGGACCCGTTTAGCGAGATGCGTGAGGGCGGCACATTTGCGCGAAGCGCACCCTCGAACTCACCAGGGCCAAATACATCACAGCCACAATCAAGCTCCGACAATAGGGCTCTAATGCCCAGTATTGGGCAGGCTTTGAGTGAGGGCATAAGCTCAAAGCGTGGCCACTCCGCCCCAAAAGAAGCACGAAATTCGTGAACGCGGTCGCGGATTGCATCTCCAGAAAATACAAAGAGTGGTGTCCCAAACTGGCGAGCGATTGCCTCTA
>NZIH01000007.1 GCA_002691565.1 Halieaceae bacterium | reverse complement strand
AGCCCCCGATAACACTTAAGATTTTCAAAAATGACCGACTCTGGGTCACCCATTCGCTGTGCAATGAAGGGAGTAGCAACAGCCAGACAGGTTTCCTCTGACATGGATAAGCCAAAGTCAGCCGCGTCTATCTCCTGCTCCGTCGGCGCTGATGAACAACCCGATATGACGACTCCCGACACGACCATTGATTGCCAAAGCTTCATGACTTCGCATTCCTGTAGTAGGTTTCACCCTTAACAGTAGACATAGATCTGCAATCAAACAAGCACGAGACGTAGCTCGGGGGATAGCTCATGGTTTGAATTGGGAGTGTTTTGCTGTCGGCTCTGGTCATATTAGTTACCTACCTAGCGCCGGCAGCGGAGATCGCAGTCACCAGTGATTCGCCACCTGGCTTTTTACTGCTATGGACGCGCTATTCAGCACATCTCGCCTTAGTTTTTCTGTTATTGGCCTTCTCTGCGAGTATACTAAAAGCCGTTGTAAATAACGCGCAAACCCGCGGGTTGGTGAGATACCGAAGACAGCTAGGACTGGGATTTGCGATCGCGCATACCTTCCACTTGATAGCGCTTATCTTGTTTCTCAGCAACCTGGAGGGCTACAGCGTCGATGCGTCTGTTGCAGTAGCTGGCTTTGGCTACGTCGTGACTGCCTTGCTAGCTTTAACTTCTAACGATTACAGTGTCAGACGACTGGGCCCTGCTAAATGGAAGCAACTCCACACAGTCGGGATTTCCATACTAATGCTGTATTTTTTCGTCGCCTTTTCTAGCCGTTTGCTGACGAACTTCGCCCCGATCTACGCGGTCTATGTTGCTCTCATTGCGACAGCGGTCGTCGCAAAACTCCGAGTTACACAACGCACCATGAAGGCCGCTACTGGCTGAAGTATACGTTACGCAGGAAAATCGTTTTGTCGGGTGCTTTTTCCTGGCTGAGGAAGGCAACGATATTGGTAACGTCGGTCATGTCTGTACCGCCATCGATCTCAGCTATGGGTAAACTAATTGACCGCCAATCCCCATCGATCTCGTAATCAGTTCCCGGCCCGAAGCTCGCAAAGTTATTCACTTGGTCGCCACGCAAGAAATTTCCCGTCTGGAAACCCAGACTGAAGTTCACATCGCTACTGCCACGGATATCAAAGTGCATCTGCCCCTGACGGAACTTCGATAAGTTCTCGCCGACATCGGCATCGAGCTCGAGACTGGCACCCCACCAGTCACCGNCGCGCGTCTCAACGCGGACCTCGCCANCCGGCAATAGTTCAATGGCAGTCGTTCCCTCCCATGGGGTCAACTTTAATGCAGCGCTAGGCGCACTCGCATCCAAATCAGCATTAGAGAACTGGTTGTGTACTACAAGCAATTTTGGTTCGGTAACTACCTCGCCCGGTGTGCGATCAGGGTTTGTTGTCTCTATTCTCCGTACCGCCATCTGGCTTCGAAACGGGGGCATCATCGCACTTGCTAGCAGCGCCTCTCGGTCACCGCCAAAGCTCTTGAGCAGGGGCTGGCCATCGCGGGTCAAATCAGCAAAAACGCCACTATCAAACTCATCCCAAAGGGTGTATTTCACCTCATTATTGAGCGCGATCAACCCGAAGTGGTTTTCGGAGTCTCCNGGGCTATCTGCTTTTTTCCACTGCTCATCAAAGGCCTCAAAGTAAAAGAGCGAAATGCCCTCCTCATCCGTCCAGTCACGCAACAGATCGTGAAACACTTTCTGTTTGAACTCATCGGCTGCTTTCGAGCCCGAAGCTCCGTAGGCTGTTTCGTCGATGCTCGCCCAGCCTGTCTCTCCAATATGCATGGGCTTNCTGACGCCGACCGACGCCATGTACTCAGCCACAGCGGAATACTGTTTTCTTGCGTACGCGATGGCGCGCTGCATTGTCGCCTCAGTCATCACTTTGAACGGCAACGACTCTTCTTCAGGAAGCACGCCCCAGAACGAGGGGTTATAAAAAGAATCGTGGAATGGGTAGGTGTGAACCGAAACAAAGTCGACAGCCCTCATGAGCTTCGTGAGCTCGTCAGTGTGGTAAATCGGATTACCGCCACCCCAAGATTCATAGTTATCTGAGGAAGTGATCCATACGTCGGGAGTAAGCGCGCCCGATGCTTTTGCTTCTTGCAGGTGGTTGACCCATTTCAGGATCGTTTTGGGATACACAAAGTAGGTCACCGCCCACTGGACCATTGCCTCGTTGCCAACGGCAATGGCCTTTACGATATCCGGGTACTCATTCGCCAAGCGGATGGCAGTCGCAATCTCTTGGCTGTTGTTTTCGACATTACCTTGAGTGTGGTCCGGGCCCGTACCCTCAACCCAGGCATTCGTCTCTGGATTCCATATAGCCTCGGTCCAGGCGTTCTTCGACTCGATCCAAGCACCGAGCATGACGTACATTTCGAAGCTAGGATCGTCAGACTTTACCTCACGAATGGCCTGCAGCAAGCGCTCGGCTTGAGGAAATTGGGACGTGTTGTAAGTGCGCAATAGCTTGATATCCATTGCACCCAGAATTTTCACATCATCAATCAATTGCTCAACTGTCGGTCCATCCTCACGACTTAATCCACGGTAGCCGCCATAGGAAATCGCTTGGTAATCAGGATTTCCAAATATCATCTCAGGCGCTGGGCTCGAGACACCCTGCTTGTCGACAGTACAAGAGGCCAGCGGGAAACAGACAACAACAATGATGAAGACACAGCGCATTAAGGCTTGCATACGAAACGGACCGTTGTAGAGGAGAGTGAATAGTATGAAGTTGCGCGCGTTCTGGCGCAGTAATAACGAAATTGACCGACCTTATCGGCAACCCACTTCATCGCAAATCGTCGCGTAGCAGAATCAAAAAAGGGGCCTCAGCCCCCGTCTTAAAATCAAGTTGTGCTCCGTCTTAAGGTAGTCGTAGTCATCGAGTAACGATTGTGGCCCTAGCCAATGCCTTGCATAAGAAGCGTCGTAGCTACACACAGCATCACCAACCAGGTCACGATGTTGCCGACCATGCCAAAGATGTTTGGCACCTTCGCTTGCTGGATACCGTAGGCGTGAAAGACACGCGCCACGAAGAGTGTGCCACCAAGAATGCTGATGGTTTGCGCCGATGCACCCATCACTGCCATGACACCCAGCCCGACCAAAATAATCGGAACGTATTCCGTGTTATTGCCATGTGCTCGTACCGCTTTTTCAAGTGCGACCGGGTCTCCCGAGTCTCCCTTGAAACGATGGCGCACCACGTTAATCGCTAGTACCAATGTAAGAAGAAGGTTGAGGCCGACATACAGTGCCAGCGCGCTAGTTTGTGCTGCTTCCATCCTGCTTGATCTCCATGAACAGATGATGAGTAAACCGGCTTTTTGTTTATTTAATCGCTAACCGGCATCATTACTGTGCCTTTATTTTAAGGCGCCGTAAACGATGTTCTTCAGCTGGCCACGAAAGTTGAAAGTCGATGATGGTATCAGCTGCGTCATGAAAATCACCTGCAGATCCTCCTCGGGATCAACCCAAAATATCGTCGATGCTCGTCCGCCCCAATAGAAATCTCCGGCCCCCACAGTGCACGACGCAACCTCATCTAATGTGGAGGCAAAACCGAGACCAAACCCGACGCCCTCGTTAGCCGTTTCAGAAAACGCCCCCAGCGCCATCTGAGCCAGCGACCTACCGCTCATCAGGTGATTGGCCGTCATGAGCTCCAGTGTTCGGCTCCCCAATAGCTGATAACCGTTGAACTGCCCTCCCTGTCGCAACATCTCGCAGAAGGCCATGTAATCAGCGGTAGTACCAACCAAACCACCGCCGCCAGAAAAGAAGTTTCGTTTGTGTCGGTAGTGACTGGTGTGAGGGTCGTCCTCGAGTAATACCTGTTTATCCATCGATCGCATGTAACACGCTGCAAATCGATCAAGCTTTTCGTCAGAGACACGAAAACCAGTGTCTACCATCCCAAGTGGCTCGAAAATACGTTCACGCAGGAACACCTCGAAGGGCTGGCCAGAAATAATTTCAACGAGCGCGCCACACACATCGGTGGCAAGGGAGTAGCACCACTTGTGGCCGGGGTCATAGAGCAGAGGAACACGTCCCAACTTATCGGCAAACTCGAGTAAGGTCTCACCACCACCTCGGGCGATGCCAAGATTCTGATACGCCTGATCGACGGGACTCTCTAAACCAGGCAACAGACCACCGTAGGTCAGACCCGCCGTATGACTCAATATGTGTTGCATGGTTGCAGGATTGGCCGGACGGCGCGTCACCATCTGCCCCCCCTCTTCACGCTCCCACACTTCCTGGCCTCGCCACGAGGGAATGAATCGATGCACCGGATCCGTTAGCTGAAAACGGCCCTCTTCCCAGAGCATCATGAGTGCTACGGATGTGATGGGTTTCGACATCGAGTAGATGCGAAAAATCGTGTCATCCTGCATGGGTTTGCCGCGCTCACGATCCATCAAGCCCATCGAATCGAAATACGCCGGAATACCATGTCGAGAGACAAGCACCTGACAGCCCGGTATTTTTTCTGGCTCGATATAACTGCGCCGAAGGTGCTCTCCGATGCGCGCCAGTTTGGCCTCTTCAAACCCAGCGGCTTTTGCGTCTACTGCAATTGTCACTCGTCTTTCCTTATTTATTATTAGTTAATTACGCGTTGCCAGAAGCGTAACGGGTAAGGGCATCAAATGCGACAAGGCGGACGGGCTGCTGGTCTTTGAGAATAACGGGTGGCTGTAATACATTGCCCGCGTCACCGACAGGTTTAACCGCTATGAATCTCCAACTACTCGTTCTCGATACATTACGCCAGACGCCCCATTGGCTATTGAGGCTGTTTGCCGGTGCACCACTAGACATTGACGGCAATCGGCTCGATATGAATATGCAGGTGCTAGCGAAACTATCTGCACGCGGATCGAGTACATCGGATGCGCCTCCTAGCGTTGATGACATTAGGCGAACAGCCGCCGAGTTCAATGACTTGAACCTGCCCACGGTTGCGGGCGTTGCGGTCGAGGACACGACGATCGAGTTGTTGGGTAATAGGCTAAACGCCAGAATCTACCGTCCACCCTCCAGCGAGAAACTTAAGCCAGCTGTACTCTTTTTTCATCAGGGCGGGCTGGTCATCATGGACCATCTCACGGACAACCACTTCTGTTCGCTACTTGCGGCCCGATGCGGGGCTGTCGTTTTTTCTCTCGATTACCGGTTGTGCCCCGAGAATGCATTTCCTGCGCCCATCGAGGATGCCAGGGCACTGTGGGAACACGTTCAGGCCTTTAGTGTCGACTACGGTGTCGACCCCGCACACGTTGCGCTCGCAGGTGACAGTGCGGGCGGTTTAATCAGTAGCACGCTCGCGCTCGTTTTGAGAGACGAGGGTGGTCGTCAACCCAAGGCCCTTTGCCTGGCCTACCCCTGGGTCACTACCAACAACGAAGACCAGCCAAGTCATAGTAGTTGCGCAAATACCTTTCCGCTCACTGCAGACACCATGCACTTCTTCAACTCGCAGGTGTTTCCAGATGACCACAATAAAGACCATCCGTGGGCAAACCCTCTGCATGCGGAGAGTCTGTCGGATCTTCCGCCGACAGTGATAGGAACCGCGGGATTTGACCCAATCCGCGACCAAGGTAATGCCTTTGCAAACCGCCTCGTCGAATCAGGCAACCAAGTCGCGCATTTCTGCTTCGAAAGCCTGACCCACAGTTACCTCATGTTTGGTCGTGTCAGTGGTGCAGCAGAGCGCGCTTGCGAGACTCTCGCCTCCGAGCTGTCCAAGATGCTGAATAGCACTGACTGAGCGAGCTTATCCGACCAACCGACGGGTCAGCCATCGGCTAACCCCCATACCGAATAAGCGGCTGAGTCGGTGCCACTGGCGAGTTGATGCCCCCAATACATGATGGAGCTCACGACGCTGAGTCAATCCATACACCGCAGACGCGACATCATCCGGCTTCATCTCCCACTTCATGTTTTCGATATGCCTCGGATCTAGCGAGCGACCCATTTCAGTATCGATGACGGGAGGTTTGATGCAGGTCACATAAATATCGTCATCTTCCCATTCAATATTCAGCGCCTGAGTGAACCCATCGACATAGAACTTGGTGGCGCTGTAAACAGCGAGCAGAGGGATACCGTGGATGCTCGATGCGGAACACAGATTAATCACCATGGCCCCTTCGGTGGCTTTCAGGAAAGGATGTGCGGCACAAGAGACCAGGGTGAGCCCCGTCACATTGACATCAACCATCGCGCGAATCTGACTCTCCGATTGCGTCATCAGCTCGCCGCCCGTCAGAACGCCCGCGTTGTTAACGAGTACATCGAGCCTCCCTCTCGTCGCCTGCGAAAACATGCCAATAGCCTCTTCAATGGAAGCGCTATTTCTCACATCACAATAACCGGCTACGGCGTTTTGGAAATCCGGCTCAGACAGTAACGCCTGACAACGCTCAGCATTGATATCAAACAAACCTAACTGATAACCCTCTCGGGCAAACCGCCTTGCAATGGCAAGTCCAATGCCTTGGGCAGCGCCAGTGATAAATGCTGTCTTCATAACTCCCCCTCGGTGCTGTCACACAATGACTACTTATTCTTATTCAGTCATTTTGGTATTTGTTGATCGTCGACGTCCACTTCAGTAGAGCATGGATAAGATCATCACCCAACACCCTATAAAATTTACTTTTCACCTAAGAAAAAAATGATAATACTGCTGACTGCAAACAAAGCAGTGTAAATAAGAAGAATGAAGTGGCCCCATCTCGGCGACGCTGTCCCTCAGCGCAAGCACCCTATACGCACGCTCATTGGGCGCGTGGTTTTCAAGCTCATTGGGTGGAAGCTCGAGGGAAACCTGCCCAATAAATCCAAACTGGTCCTTGTGGCTCTGCCGCACAGCTCCAATTTTGATTTCGTTTTGGCCCTGTCGGTTATTTGGGGATGGGGTCTAAAGCTAAACTACATGGGCAAGCACACGCTCTTTAAGTTTCCCCACGGCCTCTTCTTCAGAGCTGTCGGCGGTATACCTGTAGACCGGCGATCGCCTCAAGGACTGATCGAAAAAATGACGAGCGAATTCAACTCACGGTCGTCACTCATACTCGGTATTGCACCTGAGGGGACCCGAAACAGTGACGGGACGTTAAGAGCAGGTTTCGCCCGCATTGCCAAAGCGGCATCAGCCCCTGTTGTGCCAATCATTGTTAACTACAAGACAAAAACGCTCACGTTGGGAAAGCTCATCACAGATTTAAGCGACATCGATAGCATTGTCGCAGCTGTAAAAGAGCAGGGACTGATTGGTCAGCGCCGAGCGCCCGCGAAGCTTTAATTAGACAAGCGATTCGTTGACCTCTTTCGCCACGATTTCAAATAGGCCAACTAGATGGCGCGCAAGCGGTGTTGTGTAGGTTTCACGCTTGACGAGTAACGCGCTCTTCCACCCGACAGTCGTGGGTAGCGGCAAATCGACCAAATCACCTGACTGGAATTGAGCAGCGAAGACGGCCCTTTAACCCATGGAGAAGGCATCTAATGGAAGAGTCAGCGATCCCAACGCATTAGTTTTGGTACTAAATGCTTGTTACGGTACTAAAAAAAAGGGACAACGGTCAGCATGGACACACCAAGCATAACCATCTGGGGGGCAAGCACACCGCGAAGCTTTCGACCGCTGTGGATGGCTGAAGAGCTGGGCATTCATTACGAGCACAAGCCCATAGGACCCAGGACCGGCGAGACGCAAACCCCCGAATACCAGCGGCTGAATCGAAAGCAGAAAATCCCCTTTATGCAGGACGGGGACGTAAAGCTATCGGAGAGTCTGGCGATCTGTCGATACCTACGAGATCAGTATCCTTCGGAGCGAGTACTGACACCACAGGACCTCGTTACCAAGGCAAAAGAAGACGAATGGTGTTGCTACATTTACGGAGAGTTAGACGAGACAAGCTTGTATGTCATGCGTCGCCATGGCGATCTTGGCATGATTTACGGCGAGTCTGAAACGACGGTCAATGCGTCGCGTGCCTACGCCGAGAAGCACTTTGAAGTCGTAGGCCAGCTGCTGGAGAAGCGTCCTTATTTGGTAGGTGACCAATTTGGACTTGCTGACCTCTTCCTAATGTCATGCATTGACTGGGCGAACGCCTACCAGGTCGCTCTTCCGGACAGTCTGCATGCCTATCACGCTCACATTGCCGAACGCCCCGCGTATATGAGAGCCATGAAACTAAACTATCCCGACCTTTTTGGAGGTAACTAATGGGCACCTTAGACGGACTGAAAGTACTTGATTTAACCAGCATGGTCTCGGGCCCCGTGGCGGCGATGATGTTGGCCGATCAGGGCGCTCGCGTTATCAAAGTAGAGCCTCTGGTGGGCGAGCAAATGCGGCACATTGGTGGAAAGCACAACGATGTCTCACCCGCCTTTTACTCATGCAACCGCGGTAAGGAGTCGATTTCTTTGGACCTCAAATCCGAAGAGGGGAAAAAGATTCTTCTCGAGCTTGCGGCTGACGCCGATGTCTTCATTCAAAACTTTCGCCCCGGTGCAATCGAACGAATGGGCTTTGGTGAGGATGTCCTTCGAGAGACCAATAAAAAACTGATCTACGTCTCGATCAGCGGCTTTGGTGAGAGCGGCCCGTACTCGCAAAAGCGGGTGTACGACCCCGTCATCCAGGCACTGTCAGGCGCCACCGACATCCAAATGGATCGGGCTTCAGGGCGGCCGCAGATGTTCCGCATCATTCTCGCTGACAAGGTGACGTCACTGACCGCGGCACAGGCGATTAGCTCGGCGCTGTATGTGCGGGAGAAAACGGGTGAAGGTCAGCACATCAAACTTTCAATGCTCGAGACCATGCTGTCTTTTTTCTGGCCCGAGGGAATGACCGGACTCACCTACGGTGAGATGGAATTCGATGTCACCACATTGCAGGGGACGCAGGATCTTATCTACGAGACCCAGGATCGACACATCACAGCGGGCGCAATATCTGATAAAGAGTGGACAGGGATGTGCCGTGCGCTAGAACGCGAAGATCTTATTGATGACCCTCGCTTTAAAACTGCAGGTGATCGGTTCGTCAACGTCGAGGAACGCAAAAAAATCACTGCGGAGGAAATCAAGAAATGGAGCAGCCGCGAGATACTCGAGCGACTTGAGCGTGAGGACGTTCCTAGCGCCCCTCTCCTGACGCGTATGGAGTTGATGGATCACGCACAAATTATTGCCAACGAGTCGATCACGAAAACTCACCATGACGGGTTTGGCGAAGTCCGACAAGCGCGCCCCGCGGCGCGTTTTGACAAGACTCCAAGCAAGATTGCAGGGCCCGCACCGAAGCTTGGCGAGCATGGCCCTCGTCTGTTGGAAGAATTGGGTTACGACTCTGAAACCATAGAGTCGCTGATAGTGAAAGGCTACGTAAACATCGGCCACTGATAACGGGAGGATATTGTCATGAAAAAAGTATGTTTGATCATCGGCGCGGGCGCCGGCATCGGCGGCTCAGTGGGTGCGAAATTTGCCGCGAATGGATACCACGCAGCACTCTGCCGCCGCAGTGATGCTGAGGGCCTTGAAAAGCTAGTCAGTGGCATTGAATCTGCGGGCGGATCGGCTTCGGGTCATATGCTCAATGCCGTGGAAGACGGTGCCATTGAAAAGCTGGTGGAGGAAGTTGAGCAAATCGGTCACATCGAGGTCGTTCTCTTCAACTTAGGTGCTCAAATTGGCAACCGATCACTCGAACAAACGGCCCTCAAAACCTTTGAACTCGGCTGGAAGATGGCCTGTATGGGGCTTTTCCGCCTGGCGAAATCAGTAATTCCTGCAATGGAGGCCCGCGGCAAGGGCACTATCCTGGTAACCTCCGCAACCGCCGCCGTGCGAGGCAATGCCGGACAACACTCACATGCTGCCGCCATGGGCGGACGCCGTATGCTGTGCCAAACCCTCAATGCTGAGTACGCGAGCAAGGGAATTCATGTGGCTCACATTATCGTTGATGGTGCCGTGGATGCACCGGACACACTCGGCAAGATGCTGGGTGCCGAACAGTTCGAGAAATTGCGTGAGACTCGCGGCAAGGAGCATGACGGTTTGCTCTTGCCGGTTGAAATGGCAGAGACCTATTACCATATTGCGCATCAGCATCGGTCAGCCTGGACACATGAACTCGATTTGCGCGCGTATTCAGATCTAGCGTGGTGGAATCACGCGCCGTAACCTAACATCGGACAAAAAAATAATAAGTGGAGAAAAGGCTATGACATTGACCGTTACCCCGTCGGGGCAGGCCTGCGGCGCTCGCATTGAGGGTATTGACCTAACGACAGCCCTGAGTGATGACCAGATCGCTGAACTGCGGCAGTTGTGGCTCGAGCACAAGGTCGTTGCGTTTCCCAATCAAGCGCTCACGCCGGACGATCTTGAGCGCGTTGCGCAATACTTTGGCGAGATTGGGGAGGACCCGTTTTTTGGACACATTGAAGGCTATCCGAATATTTGCGCGATTCAACGCGACGCGGATGAAAAGACCCCCATCTTTGCGGAGATTTTTCATACCGATTGGAGTTTCATGCCGGTCCCCCCGGCAGGCACCGCGCTCTTTGGTATCACGATCCCACCGCACGGTGGCGATACGCTATTTGCTGATCAGGTGAAAGCGTACGACGACATGCCGGATGACCTGAGAGCGAAAGTAGAAGGGCTGACCGCAATTCACTCGGCGGCACTGGGCTATGCACCCGATGGTGCCTACGGCGATAGCGACCGAGAGAACGGGCGCAGCATGATAATCAAACCCAGCGAAAAAGCGCGCGAAACCTGTCCTCACCCCTTTGTGAGGGAGCATCACGAAACAGGAACGAAGGCGCTGTTTTCGTCCGCAGCCTATATCCAGAGCTTTGAAGGAATGTCGCTAGAGGACTCGCAGGCTCTCGCGATGGAGCTGTATGTCCACCAGACGCAGGAGAAATTCCAATATCGTCACCAATGGGAGAAGGACATGCTGGTGATCTGGGATAATCGTTCTCTACTGCACTCGGCGACGGGCGGATTCGATGGCCACGATCGACTGCTGCATCGCGTCACCATTGCTGATACCCAGTGGTAAGCGACAAGAAAATCGCATGATGGGGGGATACTGAACGATGAGTACAGATAGGTTTGTCGCGCAGCTCGCGGATGCCATCAAGGCCAAGTCAATCTGGCCTGAATTTCCCTCCGGCGTTACCCTCACCGAGGCCTACTCGCTCATCCCTCATCTGACGAGCCTCATCTCCGGTGAACAATCGGCGGGGATTAAGGCTGGCGTCACCAACACAGACCTCCAGGCGCTTTTTGGTCTGGAAGAGCCTTTGCTTGGTCTGCTTTACCAACAGAGTGAAATCGAGAACGCGGCAACACTGCCACACACAGCCAGTCGCCGCATCGAATGTGAGCTCGCCATGCAACTCAACAGCGATGGCAGCCCCATCAGCATAGGTCCGGCCGTGGAGTTTGTCCGCTTAGACTTCTGTAGACCTGAGGATTTGACGCCCGGGAACGTGACACTCTGCAATTTGGGCGCAGACCAATTTATCTTAGGTGACATGGGCGCTTGGGATAGCTTCGACTTCACTGCCCTTGCGGACATTGAAATTGAATTGATGCGGGACGGTGAGGTCATACTCACCGCCTCACCCCTCGATTCTTTTGGTGGTCCAAAGCCAGCGCTTGATTGGTGTGTAAATAAAGCGAACAGCCTTGGGTTTACGATACCCGAAGGGGGAGTACTGCTAGCTGGGACCAACGGAGCTGCGATAGAAGCTGATCCAGGTCATTACCAGGCCAGTTACGGGCCGTTGGGTACGATTGAATTCACCATCGCGTAAATGGCGAAGACGCGACAGCGCCGTACTCAGAAGCCGTTACTTCGNGCATGTAGATAGCTTTACCCAAAGCGAATCATCAACANGNCTCTGTCGCATAACAAAACAGCAACTTAACTGGCGTCATCTCCCATTTTGCGAGTAACGTGTAGCGCGTTCATCAAAGAAAATAAGAGATGCCACATGCACTTACTCGCGCTCAAGAAAACAACCGCTAAAGCAAACACTGCCAGTCTTGGCAGTGCAAAACGACTCATGGCAACGTTTCTGGCCAGCGGAATGATGGTCACTCTTGGATGCAGTCAATCGGAGACTGATAGGCCATATCGCTATGAAGCAACCGTGGTAAAGACCGAATACGGCATACCTCACATCACCGCTGACTCCTGGGGTGCTCTCGGTTTTGGAGAGGCCTACACGGCTGCGGAAGATCATGTCTGCAACATGGCGCTTGCTCTGGTTCAGTCACGCGGTGAGAGCGCCGCTGTTTTCGGCCCCGGGCCCCGCAATCGCAACGTGAGCAGAGACATCGTTGTTAAAGCGCTTGGCATTCCTGACAGGGCCGGCGAGGCACTCGCCGCGCAAGAGCCTCAGATCAAAGAGTGGATTGAAGGTTACACCNCCGGATACAACCAGTTCGTTAATGAGCGCGCCGGCAAATTTGGCTCCTGGTGTGATGAAGCGACCTGGGTACGGCCGGTCACAGCAACAGAGTTCATGGCCCAATACGTGACCTTGGTCTACACCTTGCCNCGCATTGCTGGTGCAATAACCGCGGCAGCACCACCGGCGCCTCAGGCCGAGACAAGTCCTGCTATTGCGGCGCTTGAGGTCGCGCCACCACTAGGCGATACGCTCACCGAAATGAAGCTCCGCGACATGGGCTCNAACGCCTGGGCNATTGCTTCCGAGCGATCAGAAAACGGTAAGGGGCTTCTNCTNGCCAANCCACATTACCCCTGGTANGGCATTGCNCGATTCTGGGAGAAACACCTGACTATNCCCGNTGTCTACGATGCCTATGGTGCGGGTTTNATCGGCGCGCCNGGCGTCGCTATTGGNTTTAACGANGCTGTCGGTTGGTCGCACACGGTATCGAACTCAAAGCGCACCGTGATCTATCAACTCACCCTCAATCCCGACAATCCCCTACAGTATCGATGGGAAANTGGATGGCGCGACCTCAGCTCAGTTGAGGTTAGCGTTAGTGTGAAGACGCCCGATGGGCTGGGTGACAAAACGCACGCCGTTTGGTTCTCCCACCACGGTCCACTGATGGCTCTGCCGGGGCTAACAGATGACCCTTTTACCGTATTTGCCGTGCGTGATGCGAATGAAGCGAACCTTCATACCTTCGCGCAATGGCAAGCCATGGGCAGCGCGAGGAGCATGGATGAGTTTATCGACGCGCATCGCAGCTACAACGCCATGCCATGGGTTAATACCATCGCGGCGTCGGCCGATGGTCGTGCGGTTTACATTGATAACTCCAATGTCGGTGCCCTGAGTGAGGAAGCGATTCTCAGCTGGCATAACACGCTGAAAGCCGTCCCTAAACTTCAATATCTCTATCTCGCGCGTGGGCTGGTTATCCTTGATGGCAGCCAGCAAAGTAACGAGTGGCTGGAGACCAGTTCTCCGGTACCGCACACCGAGCCCTTTGAGCGCCGACCACTCATCGAGAGCGATCAATACGTGTTCAACGCAAACGACAGCTATTGGCTTAGCGATCCCGACAAGCCAGCGGCCGCACTGTCACCTCTCTACGGCCCTACGATGACGCCCCGCAGCGTTCGGACGCGGATGAACATCGCCTTGCTGCGCCCGGACAGTCCTTATGGACACGCAGGTGACGATGGGAAGCTGAATCGCGACGAAATGCAGACTGCGCTCTTCAGTAATGAAAGCCTCACCGCCGACATGCTCTTACCCGAGTTACTCGACGCCTGTGAGACAAATCCTGAGCGCAGCATCGAGACAGANACCATCGATCTGACCGAAGCCTGTAAGGTGCTGGCCGCCTGGGATCGTCGCTTCAACAGCGAATCGCGAGGTGCTGTTCTGTTTAGAGAGTGGATCACACAATACCCCGCAGACGAGACCTATCTNGGGTCATCGCTATTTCAACAACCTTTTAATCCCATGGAAGCCGCTACCACGCCCTCGGGGCTTGCAAACGCGGACCTCGCTCTGGACCGACTCGCCCGGGCGGTGCGGCTTCTCGACAATGAAGGCATTGGTCTCGACACGGCCCTTGGTAATTTACAAATTGGCCACCGTTACGGGCGGCAATACCCTATTCACGGTGGCAACCGACACGAAGGCATTGCAAACCTTCAGATGAGCACCTCCGTCGGTAATAACCCAACCGAAACGCCTATCTTCACGGGTAGTGGTGAGTTCGCTGGGGACAGCGATAGTTTGTCAAAATCCGGCTACAACGTGGTTCATGGTTCCAGCTTTATCATGACGCTTGGCTGGAGTGACGTGGGTCCAGAGGCAGAGGCCATTCTGTCCTACTCACAGTCGGGTGATCCCGAGTCCCCGCACTTCGATGATCAAACACAGCTCTATGCTGAGAAGTCGTGGCGACCCGTGCGCTTCACGCCGACCGATATAGAGACCAACGCCGTATCTCGACGCGTACTTCGCTCGATCGATTAAGTACAAAAAAGCCCGCGGAAGCGGGCTTCTAAAACGCTAGCCTTTGCGCTAGTCAGGTGCATTCGACAAATCTTCTCGAATATATCGGGAGGCAAACATGTACAGCGTGCCTGAGATAAACATGGCCGTCGGGATAATGTACATCATTGCGTAGCGCAGAGAGTCAACACCGTGCTGATCCACCAGTGAATCACTCACTAGACCCACGGTTGTCGGACCCATGCCTAGTCCGATGATGTTCAGAATGAAAAACAGGAGGGCTGACGATACGGCTCGCATCTTCAGTCCTACCATGCTGTGGACACTCGCAATGGTTGCGCCTAAATACGCATTTGCGAGAATCGATGGAATTGTCATGCACAGAAGCGCTGCGTAGGGCCCGTCTACCCAGAACGTTGCTATCTGGAAAGGAACAGAGATCGCAGCAGCGCAGACAGCAACCCACATGTACCAGCGCTTATCTTTTTTACCGAGCTTATCGGCTAGCACGCCAGATCCGAAAACCCCGATCGCACCACCGACACCGATAATGAGGGCTAGCCATGTGCCAAGCTCGCCGGTTGGCATTTGATGGGTTCTTATCATAAAGGACGCAACCCAGTTAGCCGTGCTGTAACCAGCAAAAGCATTCATTGCCGCACCCAACGCCATTAATAAAAACGATCNTCGGCTCAGCAGCACTTTGAAGACCGTCATCATCGAGGGGTTGTCACCGCTGGATGCCTTATTTTCCGCGAGTCCACGAATGGGCTCNGGGACTGTCAGATANAGAACCAAGGCCAAGATCACACCCGGAATACCGACGACAAAAAAGGCCACTCGCCATCCGAAGAACTCATTAAGCCAACCACCNAACAGGAAGCCGAATAAGATTCCGATACTGATGCCCGTAGAGTAAAAGCCGATGGCACTGGCACGCTTTTCAGGCGGGAACATATCGGAAATCATTGAGTGCGAGGGTGGACTACCACCCGCCTCACCAATACCCACGCCCACACGAGCTGCTAACAGCTGCCAATAGTTCTGAGCCAGGCCACTAATNGCCGTCATGCCACTCCANATAGTGAGTGAAATGGCGACAATGTTGCGCCGATTGCTCCTGTCCGCCAAGCTCGCGATAGGCAGGCCGGCAAAGGTATAGAACACCGCAAATGCGAAGCCCGTGAGCAGACCAAGCTGCGCATCGCTCAGCATGAGGTCAGCTTTAATCGACTCCTGCAAAATCGACAGTAGCTGCCGGTCAATGAAATTGATGCTGTAGACCAGGGTGAGGATACCAAGCGCGTAATAGGCGGCCTTGGTTGACGCGTAAGGATTGTTTGCGGCATCAGCCGCAGCACTTGAGTCAGTCATGAATTACCACTTTTTGAATTATTAAGATAATGAGCGTGTTCCCAGATGCCCATTAAAACCTAAGCTACACGACAGTCGGACTGACGCATAGGCCTGTTTTAAAAAACAGTTTTCTAAACCCTATTCCGCCGCGTTTAGATAAGAATCCTGCGCAGGGTGGCGCTATTGAGACTTGGTCCAGAAGACCGGGTGCCGCACTGTCTCAGTNACTTGAACGAAGCCGCTGGAACAAAGGATACCCAAGAGTGATAAGCAAGGCAGTCGCTAGCAACTGCAACGGGTATTGAATGGCTGTATAGAGCACGGTCCATCCTGTAATGGCCAGGAAGATAAGCGCCGGAACCGGATACCAGGGCATGGTGAACATCGACCTACCCTCAGGATCAATGGCGCGTCGACGTCTACTAATGAAGACAGCCACCACAGTGAAAAACGTATTTGCCGCCATCACCAGCCCTGCAAACAACAGGATCTGTTCGAAGGTCGATGTCCATAAAAACACCAGGGCAACCAAACCCATAAAGACAATCGCGTTTGAAGGAAGACCACCCTCATTGGTTTTTCCCAACCAAGCGAGACCNTGGTAGTCCTCCCCCAGGCGCTGCAAGGCCCGTGGGCCGGCCATAATCATGGCGCTTACCGTGGAAATCAAAACACCGGAGAGGAGCAGCGACACCACAAAAGCGCCACTCGCACCCAAGACGGTCTCCGCCACAATAAATGCTATCTCCACTTCACCCGTCATTGAGGAGATAGAAGCCGAGGTCAGAAAGGCACTGTTGAGGAGTACATAGAGTAGGGTGACCAAGGCACAACCAACGATTAGCGCTCTCGGCAAGTCGCGCTGAGGGTGCTCGAGCTCACCAAGGATGTAGGTGGCAGCATTCCAACCCGAGTAGGCGTAGGTCACATAGATTAGGGCAATCGCGCCCGCACCTGACAGAACNTCGCTTGCATCAATGAGCGATGCGCCGGTGACCTGATGCGAGAAGTCATTTCCCGCGGTAAATGCGGTCACAACAAAAGCGGCGATCAACGCAAGCTTGAGCAAGGTCAGTAAATATTGACCGCGCGAGCTCTNGCGATAGGTGCGTGTATGAATGAGCACCATGAGTACGATCAGAGTCGTGGCGGTTGCCTTAGCCGGTAAAAAAGGAAACGCTGTAGCGAGGTAGATNCCAAATGTGAGTGATGCCAGTGCAATCGGTGCCGCGAAACCGACGGTGGCTGAAACACAGCCTGAAAGAAATCCGGCGTAGGGATGAATCAGCTCGGTCAGAAAGTGATATTCCCCACCCGATGCCGTGTGATGGGCGCCGAGTTCCGCGTAGCACAGGGCACCACAGAGTGCGCAGAGACCGCCCAACACCCATAACCATAGGATGGCGCCTGTCGACTCTATTTCCATCAACTGGAAACCAAGCGAGGTAAATACCCCTGTCCCCACCATGTTGGCCACTACGACCGCGGTAGCCACCTGAACCGAATAGCTGCGCATGTGTTTGCCTTACTTGAATACACCTCAGATCTCGATCGAGCATAAAGGAGAGAGTATGCTGGCCGCCACCATCAGCGGAGATTACCGGTGCGCATTGGCCTATTTTATAACCGCGACATCTATGCTCACGCGGCGCTAAATCAACTGGTTCCAAAGCTCATTGGCCATGAGCTGGGAATGTTTTACTCCCAGAGAGTCGGCAGTTCATCGAGTAAACGTGATCCGCGATTGATGGCNTTAGCGGCAGTGGAGACGGACTTCACGAGCGCTCCCGGCTTAAGTTTTGACGCCCTTGCTCGTGCGAGTCACTGCANGGAAATCGCGATCACAGACATCAACAACGAAGATCGCGACGTNCTTCGTGAATTCAACGCAGACCTCGTGATAAGCATACGCTTCGGACAGATATTCAAGGCCGAGGCGATTGCCCTACCACGTATCGGCATCATTAACCTGCATTCCGGNCTGTTGCCTGAGTACAAAGGCGTCATGGCGAGCTTTTGGTCGCTTCTNAATAACGAGCCGATTCTGGGCACGACCCTGCACTGGATTACGGATAAGCACATTGATTCCGGCGCCCTCATCTCCACTCGATGCCAGTCGGTGACACTAGGGGAAACCTACCGCAATCAAGTTCTATCGCTTTACCGACCGGGCGTCTCGCAGATTTGCGAGGCCGTCGATCAGATTCACTCGCTGGCTGAGCGCAAGGGTGGTGACCTTCCTGCCGGGTCATACTACAGCTTCCCCACATCAGCTGATATTGATCGATTCTTAGAGAATGGCTGGCGCCTTTTTTAGGTCCTACTTTAGTCGCTATGGTGCAACAATTTAGGGGAAGTGAACGCACTAGGCGGACACTGCAACGCGATCCGTTTCCGTCTAGACTCATTGACATGATGCTTCACACCCTCAGGAGATTAACCCATGGTCAGACAGGGCGTCCGTATTTTTTCCATCCTGTTAACAGCGCTTGTTACCCCTNCCAGCCTTGCTGCCAGTCTGCTGATTTCGGGCACCATTTACACGGCAGACGATGCCCATAATGTGGTCGAAGCGGTGGTCATCAAGGATGGGCGGTTCACCTATGTCGGTGATCTGGTAACCGCACAGAGCAAAGTCGAGGCAGGTCATCGACACATCGCTTTAGGTCAGGCCACNGCCTACCCCGGCTTCATCGAAAGCCACGGACATCTCAGCAGCCTGGGCGAAGCCATTACTAATCTGGACCTCAATGGTGTCGATAGCTATCAGACCATTGTNGGAATGGTGGCTGATGCCGCGGCCAAAGCCAGCCCGGGACAAGTCATCAAAGGGCGGGGCTGGCATCAAAGCAAGTGGTCCAAGCAGCCCAGTGTGATCATTGATGGCTTCCCAACNCATCGGTCCCTGTCAGAGGTCAGCCCAAACAATCCCGTATTTTTGGGTCACGCGAATGGCCACACAGCACTGATTAATCAGGCAGCGATGGACGTCCTCAACCTCAACTACAACACACCCACGCCTGATGGTGGTGTCATTGTCAAAGATGGTAAAGGCGACCCCACTGGGATCTTGCATGAGAACGCAATCGACCTGGCCTACGCCCTCACTGCACTATCAAAAGAGTCTTCCATGGCGGCCATACTTGCCGCACAGGCACATGCCTTCCAATGGGGCATTACCAACTTTCATGACGCGGGTGCGAGCTCGACCGATATCGATGCACAAGTAACGCTCGACGAATCGAAGCAACTGAAATTGCGTGTCTACACCATGGTCAGTGCGCAAGATGAGGCTCTAACAGACTATTGGTTAGATCGACCTCCACTGATTGCGGACANTGAATCTCGGTTGACCATCCGTTCATTCAAAGCCGTNATGGACGGCGCGCTGGGATCACGGACTGCATGGTTACATCAACCCTACACGGACGATCCGGGCACCTCAGGCGTTCAGACCTTTGATGAAGACCGCCTGGTCGACATCATGAACCGGTCGAATACCCATGGCTGGCAAATTAATACCCACGCCATCGGTGANAAGGCCAATACAGTCGTACTCGACGCCATCGACAAGGCGTCGCTTACCGCCAGGGATCACCGCTCGCGAATCGAGCACTCGCAACATCTTGCGCCATCGGATGTGGACCGATTTGCAAGCCTNGGGGTTATCGCCTCGATTCAAGCCATTCACATGAGCTCGGATCGCCCATGGGCTATTGATCGACTCGGCAAGCAGCGCATCGAGTCTGGTGCCTACATCTGGAGAGACCTTCTCAATGCAGGGGTTCATATTGCGAACGGGACCGACGTCCCCGTGGAGCCTATCAATCCGATTGCCAACTTCTACGCCTCCGTGGCACGGAAGACGCTGACGGGCTTNCCGGAGGGTGGTTTCGAGAGTGATCAGAAGCTCTCTCGCGAGGAGNCGCTAAAATCCATGACGCTGTGGAATGCGTACGCCGCGTTTGAGGAGGCCGANGTTGGATCGATCAGTGTNGGTAAACGAGCCGATATGACGATTACGGATCAAAACCTCATGACCATTGACGAAGCCGGCATNCTGGCAACGAAACCCATCATGACTATTGTCGGGGGCGAGGTCGTGTTCTCCTCGATGTAACNCACCTATCAATAGCAGGCATAAAAAAACCCGCCGGAGCGGGTTTTTGTTTTTCTATGCCAGATTGGCTTAGAACGTATAGCGTGCCTGTACGTACCAGCTACCACCATTGAACCCAAATGGGCTGTCTTCTGGGTAAAGCTGACCNACACCGCCTTGTCCTGGGTTTTCGGCTGGGTACTTGTCGAAGAGGTTCTCAACACCCAATACCAGCTGGAGTTCTTCTGAGTAATCGTAAGCAACCTGCGCGTCTACCAGTGTAGTAGCACCAAGGTTGTATCCATTACCAGTCGACTTCCACGAGCCGTAGTAGTTCGCACGGATCATAGTGCGGAAATTGCCCTGCATGTGACTCCAGGCAACATTACCTTTCCAGTTAGGNAGCAAATCTTCCAAGGCTTCAACACGACTACCGCTGATAGGGTTGATGTTTCCCCGATCGGTAACAGTTGTCTTGTTGTAGTTCAGTGCAACAGTGATCTTTGATTCGCCGTCGGCAAATGCGAAGTCAGTGCTTCCTACCAGGTCGATACCCTTTGTTTCAGTGTCGAAGCTGTTGGTGAAGAAACGGAACTGCTTCAGATCTTCAAGACCTACAAACTCCTGACGGTTGATTGTGCCNGCATCGCTCAGCCCGGTTANCGCATCGCTAACAGAACCATAGTTTGAGCCGCCTGCGAAGTTCAACGCGTCAAGGAAGTTAATGTTGGCACCNAGTGCAACACGATCGGCCACTTCAATGTTGTAGTAGTCGATTGTCCAAGAAGAGTTGTCGAAATCTACTGCAATACCGATCGAGTAGTTATCAGCCTCTTCTGGGCCCAATNTAGGTCGACCNTTGCCTTGGCTTTCGATGAAGTCGGCAGCCAACTGACCGGGCGCTGAGAACAGTGGCAGTGTGCCCTGATCTGTCAACGCACCATTAACGATCTGAGTCGTTACGTTAGTAATGCTTGCCTGACCTGCCGTCGGAGCGTGGAAGCCCGTAGAGATGGCACCGCGAAGACGGAACTGGTCGGTAAGTCGAACAACACCCGCAATCTTGTAGTCAGTGGTTTCACCAAAAGTACTGAAGTCCTCATTACGAACCGCAGCCTGCATAGTGATCGCATCAGTGATGTCAGCTTCAAGGTCAACATAGAACGCTGTTGAATCCTGAGACGCCGATGTATTCGCAGGGAAACCACCAAAGCCGTTTGAGCTTGATGAAAAGCCCTGGCTAGCCAATGGTCCCAGCGCATATGACGCAGCATCGCCAGCGAAGAGATCGAACTCTTCTTCACGATATTCAGCACCAAAGGCGACGTTCAAATCGGAAGCAAAGCCGACGTCCATTGTGTAGACAAAGTTCGCGTTGTACAGCGTCTCTGTCTGCTCCTGACCACCAGGAACGAAATCACGTGGCGTATTTGGACCCAGTGACGCGTTGATGGTGTTGCGGATGAAGAAATCAGAACGGTTTGAACCGCGCTGAACACTCACGTCATAGGCCAGGCCTGTGCCGTAATCGAGCTCACCACGAACACCGACAGCAATCGCTGAATCTTCATTGTCGCCACCAAAACGTGGCACGAAGCCCGCAGGAATAGTTTCAATGAATGAGAAGCAGTTTGCGTCTGCAGTTACCTGCGCGAGGAAGGTAGGATCAGGAGTGATGCCCCCTTGACCGCCAAGCGGAATACCGTCGATACAGCT
>NZIH01000061.1 GCA_002691565.1 Halieaceae bacterium | reverse complement strand
AAGCTGCCGCACCTTGTCGATGGGCACCTCTGAGGCGAGAAATTTACGGACGCTATCGCCGAGCATCAGTTGGTCCTGTGATAATCCAAACTCCATCTCAGGCCTCCTTTACAGACGTTGCTGGCGGAATCTTAGGCTCTTTGGGCATACCCAAGCCACGCTCGCTGATAATGTTTTTCTGAATTTGCGATGTGCCACCGCCGATAATCAGACCCAGGTAGAACATGTACTGATACTGCCAGCTCCCGTGTCCACGCATGTGCGGGTTATCGCCGTAACTCAGGCCAATTTCACCCATGACATCGATGCCCAAGCATTCGATTTCATGACGCAACTCCGTACCAATCAGCTTCACAATCATCCCTGCGAGGCGGACGTCCTGATTTTTGTTTATTTTGGCGGAGAGCAAGCGCATATCGTTGTATTGCATTGCGAGCACGCGGCCCTCGAGCTTCATAAGACGATCGCGAAATACCGGATTGGACATGATGGGCTCGCCATTAATGCTTTCCTCGCGCATCAATCGCTTTACGCCATTGAGTCGGTTCATCGCCGCGTCCGGTGTGGCCAAAGAACTGCGCTCATGCCCCAAGATGGCATTAGCCACCTGCCACCCCTGACCCCGCTGACCAACAATCTGGTGCTTCGGTACACGGACATCCGTGAAGAACACCTCGTTGAAGTTGGCATCACCGGTCATATCCACCAGCGGTCTAATTTCAATCCCGGGGGTATCCATTGGGAACAGCAGAAACGAGATACCCAAGTGTTTTGGTGCATCAGGNTCGGTGCGGACAAGACAGAAAATCCAGTCGGCGTGGTGTGCGGTACTGGTCCATATCTTCTGCCCGTTAATTACCCACTCATCGCCATCGAGCTCCGCCTTCGTCGTGAGGCTCGCCAAATCACTGCCTGCACCCGGCTCCGAGTAACCCTGACACCAGATCATCTCTGCTTTTATGGTGGGTTCAACAAAGGCCTTCTTTTGCTCCTCGGTACCCATCTCCAGCAGCACGGGCGTGAGCATGGTGACACCCTGCCCGTTGAACCCCCGATGCACCCGCTCGGCACCAAATTCCTCTGCAATGATCCGCGATTTGATGATGTCGGGCTCCGCGCCATAACCACCGTACTCGCTGGCTATGGTTCGGCTGTGATAACCGTGCTCGATAAGGAGACGTTGCCAGTCACGCATGGCTTGGCTCTTAATGCCGTCACCCGTTGTCGGCTGTTTGTGCTTGTTGGAACGAATGAACGACTTCACTTCCTCACGGAACGCGTCGTACTCATGACCGTATGACAGATCCATTGCGTACCTCTACTATTTTTCTTCGACAGTAGCACATCCTCAGGCCTGCGGGCGTCTAGGTTTGCTAACGTGAAAACGCGATCTGTCGTATCCTGCGCCCCTCTAACGAATGAGTCAGTCATCACCGTGAACCTGATCAATCAATACCTGCCGCTGTGGATGTTTATCATCCTCATGGTCTCTACCCCGGGGCCTGCCAATATGCTGTTAATGACGGCTGGCGCTCAGCAGGGCTTAGCTCGCACACTGCCGTTTATCGCGGGCCTGACCGCCGGAAAACTCGCTCTCAACATTGCATTGGGACTGGGGTTGATGGGGTTACTTGAGGCCAATCCCACCGTCGCCACGATATTCGTCTACTGCTCAGCGGCCTACATGGCCTACCTGGCGCTACGCAACTGGACGCCGGGCGCACCCGGTAGTGCAAACGCGAGCTTCACGTTTCTCTCGGGCAGTATTGTTCATCCGCTGAGCCCCAAGACCTGGATGATGGCGACCCTCGCCATCACTCAATTTGCCGATAGCTTCGAGTCGGCGGCAGAACGCCTGATCGTTGTACCCCTCAGCTTTCTGGTCGCGCAGGTATTTTTTGCCGTTGTCTGGTGTGGGTTGGGCGTCATGATGAGTCGCGCCTTCGAGCAAAGCATCGTCATGCACCGCGCATTGATTTTATTGACGCTGGGCGTCATCGTGTGGGCTCTGTTGCAATAACGCACGAACATAGCCTGTGGCCCTCCGCACGCTNGGTCATAAAAAAGGATTGCGAGCAGACACTATGTCCCCCACCTTGAAAGCACCGTCACGACGACGACTCCTGAAAGCACTGGCAGCTGCCGTTNTTCTGCTNCCACAGGTATCGCTGTCTGCGGTNAAACGACTTCTCCCAGCGAGCAAAGAGCCCACTGACTTCATTGAACACAATGACTTGCCCCTGGCATTAGAGACTCTACGGAGCGCCTATGGACAGGGACCCATAACCGCCATTTCACAATTTTTTGTGCGCAATAACCTGCCTATGCCCGAGTCACAAATTACCGCTGATCGAGACCGCTGGGCGATTTCANTNAAAGGCTGNCAGCAGCCGGNAACACTNAGCCTCGCCGAGCTNAAAGCGCTGCCGACCACCACGGTCGGAAGTGTGCTGCAGTGCTCAGGCAATGGACGCGCGTTTTTCCCACATGCGCCATCCGGCTCTCCCTGGGGTGTCGGCGCCGCAGGCTGTGCACTGTGGACGGGCGTCAAACTCTCCACCGTATTTGAGTATCTCGGTGGCGCGCACACCGAGGCGCGCTACATCACCGCAACGGGCGGCGAACCGTTGCCTGAGGGAATAGAGCCCAGCTCCGTCGCTGTCGAGCGATCCGTTCCGATCGATAAAGGACTCGATGACTGTTTGTTGGTATGGGAGATGAACGGCGAACCTCTCCCCCTCGTTCATGGCGGCCCCGTACGGCTACTCGTTCCCGGGTACTTCGGTGTAAACAACGTTAAATGGGTGAGACAGTTAGAAGCCTCGGTCGATGAGTCGGGTAACAAGATCCAGCAGTCGGGCTATCGGATGCGGGCCATCGGCGAGANTGGCAANGCGAGTCATCCCTCCATGTACCGAATGCCAGTGAAGTCCTGGCTCAACGGTCCGGGGGCCGATGGAAAGGCACTACCTCCAGGCAGACATCAGCTCTTTGGTGTGGCGTTCTCGGGTGAGCGCGGAATCGACCACGTTGATGTCTCGCTCGACGGTGGCGCAAGCTGGCAGCGCGCCAGCCTGTACGGTCCTAACCTAGGACCCAATGCCTGGCGGACGTTTTCACTCGAGGCTGATCTCTCAACCGGCGACTATGTGCTTGTCAGCAAGGCGACCGATATAGCGGGTGACAGCCAACCCGAATGTTTCCCAGCCAATCATCGCGGCTATGGCCACAATGGATGGCGCGATCATGGGCTCGCCGTTGAGGTCAGTGAAGATGCAATTAGCGCACAACGCACTGTCGTTTCTCCAGCAAGCATTGGCATCGCAGCTACGGCGAGCGTTTCTGGCANGCTAGTTGGCAAGACAGANAANGAAGACAGCTTAGGTAAGCGCTTGTTCGTGGAGACGGCGAATCCCCCCTGCGGTGTTTGTCATAGCCTCGAAGCTGCCGGTGCCAGAGGTGTGATTGGTCCTAATCTTGACGAGCTCAGACCCGATGCTCGTCGAATCCGAACCGCGCTCGCGCAAGGAGTCGGGGCGATGCCAGCCTACGCAGAACAATTGACCGACCAAGAGGTCACGGCACTCGTGGAGTTCATTACCGCCAGTCAGTGACGCGCACTGGCAACTTGCGTCGCGCGGAGAAAATCACAGAGCGCCGCATCGGGATGCGTCTGACTCGAGACCACATCTGAGACAACGAGTGCTTGTTGCTGCTGCGTCCAAGTAGGCCACATCGTGCGATCCGTTTCGACATTGCCAGACTGAGACTCATTGGGGGAACCANTCGTTAAAAACGCCAACCAATAATCGACCAAGGCATTGGTAATCTGGCGATCAACCGTATCCGTGGGAATCCATGCGTCGTGGGTATCAAAAACATAGGGCAGCTCAGCACCATGGTAGGCACCAATGGCATCAAAGCCCTCACGTACCCGATCAAAGCGATAGACGAACGCCGCACCCCCTGCATTGTGGGTAGCCTGGGCAAGCGCAAGGCTTGGACAGGTGTACTGCACGGCCGATCGTAATCGATCCATCTGCGCCAGCTCCGACAGGTCAGCACCGAGCATGGCCTTGATGTCATCCCAGGTTTCAGGCGGGAAGTAACCCTCGAGGTAGTTCTTCAGCACCGCGCCCTCGGGAATGTACATCAGCGACTCATTGCGATTTGACCCGAGCATGAGATTCAGCACCGGAAATGCGTCACCCGCGACAGCATCTTCAAGTGACACAGGTAAGGTCTCAGGATCTGGGATCGGACTAAAATAATGCGCACTGAACAGCTCCAGCTGCGAGTCCAGTAGCTCACTCGCAGGTATCTGTTTTAAATCGCCAAAGCTGCCGTCCGTCCCCAAGTGATGCTCTACCAATGCGGTGCCTAAAGCGAAACCAACCTCAGGGCGGAGCGTGCTCGTCACCGACCAGCCTGCGCTTTGGTGAATCACTCCAGCAAGCTTCCCAGCCATGGCAGGTGCCATTGCCAGATGAAGCGCATTGTCCGCGCCCGCGGATTCGCCGGAGACAACGACGCGATTGGAGTCGCCCCCAAACGCCTCTATGTTTTGCTTTACCCATTCAAGTGCAACGATAAGGTCGTGTAGCCCCGGGTTCTGAATGGGCATATCCGGATGACTCAGCCAGCCGAATACACCCAGCCGATACGCCACGGTGACAACCACCACCCCTCTTTCAGCGAGTGCATGCCCGTGATAGTTGGGCTCATAGCTCCAACCCCCGGTATTCGAGCCGCCATGAATAAAGACGAGTACAGGCTTTGGCTCCGAATAGTCGCCGTCGGTCCATACGTTCAGATAAAGGCAGTCCTCAGAGTACTCAGGTCCCGCCATGAGGCTGGGATCAACGCCGACACGCGCCATCATGCCGTGATACCACGCAAGGCCGCTCCCGGTTTGCATACACGCCGGCATGAACTGAGTTGCGTCGACCTCGCCAAGAGAGTCTTTAATGGGGACCGGTCGCTCCCAACGCAGATCGTTCACAGGCGGCTCAGCAAAGGGAATCCCCAGAAACGCCTGCACCCCCGTAGCCTGCTCAAGCCCCACATAGCGAGTGCCTTTCGTCTCTACCGAGGGCAGTTCCTTCATGGAATCGCAACCCGCAAGCATGGCCATTAGAACTCCCACCATTAACCGCAGAGACAGGCCTCTACAGCGCCGCCACCCATCCCTAAAAGGTAGCCGTGAGCAGGCTAAAATTTGCTCAACCAAGGGAGGTACCTAAAGTTTCAGTGTGGCCGTCAAGACCGATGGCCTGGCCCGAGATTCGCGCACCTGCATCACTCGCGAGGTAGCAGACCATCGAGGCGATATCCTCAACCCGTGTAAAGCTCTGAAGGGAGCTTTGACGCTCATAACTTTGTCGAATCGCGTCGATAGACACACCGCGTTCGGCGGCATCGCGCGTCATGACCGCCTCTATTCGCGGACCATCAACACTAGCGGGGCAAAGTGCATTGACCCGAACTTTGAAGGGTCCGAGCTCCATCGCCCAGGTTTTCGTAAGCCCGATCAAGCCCCACTTCGCCGCCACGTAGGGTGACCGATTGGGGCAACCCATNAGTCCTGCGTTTGAAGCCACATTGATAATCGCGCCGGACGACTGCGCCTTCATAATAGGCNCGACTGACCGTGTCGCATTAAAGGCGCCCGTCAAGCCAACATCTAAGGTCTTCTGCCACTCCGATGGATCTACCGCCTCGATAGGCGCCGTGGGTCCCGAGATACCAGCGTTGTTGACGAGCAGGTCGATCCTGCCCGCCACATGCAGCACGCCATCGACCTCNGCGGCGACTGCCGACGCATCAGACACATCACACAAGCGTGCGCGCGACAGCGGGTGACTGGCGTTGTAGTCATCAACGTGGTGCAGATCATTATCNAGCACGAATACGTCGTAATCCTNACCCATTAACGCGGTGGCAATGCCGAGCCCAATGCCCGATGCACCGCCGGTAACGATGGCAACGGGCTGATCACTCATGGTCGCACCCACGCCGCTTGATAACCAGCAGCGAATGCCGAGCGCAAGGCATTAGGTGGCTGAATGATCCCGAGCGTCACCGTGATCTTCCTTGAGTGATTTGAACAATGATATGCCCGACAGCCAGAAGGTAAACACCAGAGGCAGCGAAACAACCAACACCACCGTCTGTGCCGTTTTGAGGCCACCGGCGTACATGAGACCTATGGGTAAGATCGCAATCGCACAGGCCCAGAACACACGGTGCCATCGGGCGGGATCTTCTGAGGGCTTTAACGATTTCGTCGCACTCGCAGACAACACATAAGACGCGCTGTCATAGGTCGTCGCCGTGAAAATGCTGGTCAGGAAAATAAAGGCGACGATAAATAATCCCGCACCGGGCAACGCATCAAGACCCGCAATAATGGCTTGATTACCATCCGTCTCGGCCATAACGCCGAGCACATCGACTTCGCCACTCAACTGAAGCCCCAGGCTGTGGTTACCAATAATCAGGTAGAAGAGCCACACGCCCATGGATCCCATACCCAACATGCCAAGCACCATCTCGCGTAATGAACGGCCCTTGGAGATGCGCGTTACAAAAATACCGATAAACGGGCCATAGGCCAGCCACCAGGCCCAGTAGAAAATAGTCCAGTCTTCGACAAAACCCGTGTCATTGATTGGGTCCGTCCAGAACATCATAGCCACGGTGTTCTGCAANGTATGACCAATCGAATTAATCGCCATTTTGAGCAANAACACGGTATCACTNGCCAGTAGAATGCAAGCCAGAATCACGAACGCCAGCACCATATTGAAGTCNCTGAGCCGCTTAATACCCCGCTTCAGGCCCAGCCACACACTGGTGCCAAACATCGCAACACAGACGGCCACGACAAAGAGCTCCATCCCGAAACTTACGGGTATGCCCGTTAGCCTCGAGATCAGCGCCGCAATCATGGGCGTAGAGAACCCTAACGAGCTTCCAATNCCTCCCACCAAGGCAATCATGAAAAAGCTGTCCATGAGGCGGGCCCCAATGGANGACTCACCGCCCTTGATAAAGTGCGGTGCGGAAATGCTGTACTTGAGCTTGGATACCCCTCGCGCATAGTAGGGATAGGCAATGGCGAGCGTTGGCAAACAGTAAAATGACCAGGCAACCAGCCCCCAATGATGCAGCCCAAAGGAAGACGCCCACACGTAAGCCTCTGGCGATCGGGGCTCAGCGCCAAACGGCGGCGCATCGACATAAAACGCCCATTCGATGGAGGCCCAGTACATCATGCCGGCGCCAATGCCCGCCGCAAACAGCATCGCGATCCAGCTGGCGGTACTGAACTCAGGCGCATCGTCGCCAAGCCGCACATGAGCATAGGGGCCAAACGCAATAAACAGGACAGCCCCAAAGGCGACAATCGCCGTCAGTATGTACAACCAACCCAGTTCGGTGGCGAGAAAGTTATAGGCCGTTTCGAGTGCAAGCGCACTGGCTTCGGGAAAGAGTAGGAGCGGTATGGCCATCGCCAACATGACGGACAGGGTCAAAACAAAGTTAACGCGATCTACAGCCTGCGTCATAACGCATCCCAGAGTTGTTTTTATGATGTGCCGACAGGGTAGCTTATTTTCATGCCTTTTTTTATGCCTCTGTTTTTGAGGCGTAACTCAACCCAGAACTAGTAAGCGATACCGCGCTCGTCGAGCACCGCTTTGAGTGGGTCGAGATGCGCCTCGTACCGCTGCCAGACCGAGAGCGCGTCGCGGTAAATAGGCTGTCGAACCTGTTCCGAACTTGCCGTTCGGACCGCTCGGTCTTTTTCGTAGTAACGCAGGCACTGCTCCTCGAAAGGCAGATTGCAGTGGTCCAGCAAAACCCTGACCTGAGTTTCGAGATCCTCCACGACAGTCTCGTATTGCACGGTCATCAACCCATGAGGAAGAACGGAGTGCCAGTGATCCATCAGACGCATATAGTCTGCGTAGTAGTGGCCAATCTCCTCGAGTCCGTAAGTAAACTCCTGCCCGCGCGCAAACAGCTGCTTAAAGTTCGCAAAGCACGCTGCCATGGGGTGTCGTCGCGCATCAATAATCGTCGCATTCGGAAGAATGGTTTTAATAAGGCCAATATGAACCCAATTATTCGGCATCTTGTCGATAAAGAAAGGCTTGTCCGTTCGATAGGTGCTTGCACCATCGAGATAGCGCTGGCCCAGCGACTCACGNTGATCCTGGCTCATTGAGGTTAAGCACTGCGGATAGAGGTTCTGCTCCGATCGTCGACGCCCGCCACCCAGCTCACCGGCAATCTGGCTAATTAAGGGAAGCTCAGCCGTGGCCTCAACCGCAGAGTGACTGGCTAAGATTTGCTCCAACAACGTTGAACCGGCCCGNGGCAGACCCAAGATAAAAATGGGTTCATTTGAGGTATGACCGCCCGGCTCCAAAAAGCCATCAGCACAATGCTCGATCATGCTATCCACCTCACCAGACGTTCGNTCGGTGGTGTAGGAACTAAAGGTATTTTTTATGGTGTTGCCATCGGCATAGGCGGCGAATGACTCGGCGAAGTCACCCTTGTCTTCCAGGGCCTTACCCAAAGCAAAGGCCAGGTGATAGCGATCCGCACTCAACTTTTCCATGGCCGCGTAACGCTGACGCATACCATCAAGTTGCGCATCGACNAACTTNAAGGTTTTTANATTCGCCANGCTCCAATAAGCCTCACCCGCATCAGGTTCCGCTGCAATAGCCCTCTGATACGCCGCGGCCGCATCTTCTCCGCGCCCACCGTATCGAAGCGAATGTCCGTAACTCGTCAAAATACGCGCGTTGTCCGGAATGAANGTGAGTACCTCTTCAAATTTTTCGTGNGCTTGCTCGAANCGGCCTGCCATTGCCAGGATCGACGCATGCTGGACTTTGTGAGAGAGGTTGTCTGGCTGCTCAATTTGTAAGCGCCCTGTTCTGTCCAGCGCCTCATCAAATCGCTGTCGACGAGCCAATGCTGTTGCGTAGTTCGCCTGTGCAATGGTGAAGTTGGGCGCCAACGCTAAACAACGCTCGAGTAGCACAATCGCCTCATCAAGCATCCCCAAGGTAATACCGATTTCAGCCAGTAGTCGGATAGCATCAACGTCGTGGGGTCGCCGCTTAAGGTACTCACGGCAAATGCCCTCGGCAGCGCCCAATCGGCCCGCCTGCATCAAATCAAGTACTTTGGTAAGTAGCGGATCCAGCCCCTGCTGGCTTCCTAACGATCGGCGGTAAGCATCCGCCGCGGCTACGTCATCCCCCTGGGACGCTCGAAGCTCATAGAGATCCCGCCATGCCGCCTTCAAACTCGGCTGCAACCGTACAGCGGTCTCAAGAGCAATAATGGCTTCTGACAACCTGCCCTGTCCTTTCAGAGCAAGACCCAGTTCATGGTGCGCGAGCACCAGGCCTTCAGCCTCAACCAGTATTCGACGCAGTAGCGGCTCCGCCTCTTTATGTTGACCGTTCCGTCGGAGCGCAACACCGTGCATCAAGACAAATCGTGAATCACCGGGAGCCATGTCTCTGGCGTCTTTGGCTAACTGACAGGCCGTTTCCGAATCGCCGTTTTGTAAGGCAACTTTGATTTGTTCATATAGGTCTTCGGCGGATGGCATGGTCACTCTGCTTTCACATCACAAGATATCTAACGGGAGCGGTTACGATGCCCCTCATAAAAAAAGGGCACCTTAAAGGTGCCCCTTTCTACTACTTCAAACAAGCTTAGAACAATCGCGTGAACGATACACCCAGGCTTCTTGGCTGGTTAATGGTGACTCGCTGATCCCAAGTCACAGCATTGATCCAGACAGAGCCACGCTCGTCGGTCAGGTTGTTGACATAAACCTGTGCTGACCAGTTTTCNCGCTCCATACCCACTGCGGTGTTAACCACCGTGTAGGCTTTCTGAGTCCGTCGCTGAGTGGAGATTGTTCCACCATCAAACAGGGTGTTGTAAGAATCACCTGTGTACATGTAAGCCGCTTGTACAAAGAGATCATCACCGAAGCCGTATCGCGTCGATAGATTCCACTTCGTCTCAGGTACGCGTGGTAACGCAGTACCCGACGCAGCATCCACGTCCACACCGTTTCGAGCATAGTCAGAGGTCAAGTTCGAATCAACGAAGCTCGCCGCACCGCTTAACGACCAGTTGGCCGCCAGCATCGCAGTGAAATCGAACTCGAAACCGTTACTCTCGGCGTTACCGACGTTGTACGTCAGCGTGATGGGCGAGATGGAGGTATCCAGTCTTGAGAATTGGAAGTCATCCCACTTCTGCCAGAACGCCGCCGCATTCAAACGCAACTTGCCATCCATCAGAGAGGCCTTAAAACCAAGCTCTTGGGCTGTCAGGAAGTCTGGTAAGAATTCACAACCAATGTTCGAGGCCCCTTGGTTACCCAGGCCATCCTGCAAGCGCGTTGCACAGAAACGGTTCAAACCACCAGGTCGGTAACCTTCACCCCATGTCGCATACGCCATGACATCGTCGTTAACTTGCCACTCAGCTGTTAGGCGGTATACCGAGTCATTCGCTTCGGTGACACGAGGTACCGGCGCACAGTCTTCGCCGTAGTTACTGGCGGGACGATCACCNTGAGGACCCCAACCACCACAGGGCCANAANACNGNCCCAGAGAAGCCGTTTAGACCGCCTTCATAGTCGAACTTTCGTGCACTTGCAGCGACAGTCAAGGCTTCGGTCACGTCAAATGACACCTCACCGAAGTAGGCTGTTTCATCGTAAGAACGAACGAAATCGGTCGTCCAATAGATATCGGGCGCATCTACCGCCATTGGCGTGCCATTCAGGCCCATGACGTGCCAATCACTGTCTGACGCCGTGTCGACCTCAACACCGTAATAGCCAACCATGTAGCGCAGACGCGCCTCCTGATCAGACACATAACGAATCTCGTAAGTGGTTCGATCGATTTCGGTCGTGTTGGTGTACTGCTCTCTGGGGTCACCACAGAAGCCTGTGTAGGACACATAGCAGTTGTAGTAAGGCTCTACGTAGCCATATGACACGTAGTAATCGCTGTAGAGCGAATAGTCGGCGTAGGTTTCAGTGTCACGTTCAAGGTCGCCGTAGGTCGCGGTCAAGGTACCACCGAACACTTCACCCTCGAGCTTCAACGAGGTTTGCGTCCAATCGTCGTCACTCCAGTCGGGCATGAGGCGCATCACTTTGAGGTCACCAACCGATGGATCGTGATCCCAGACACCATTGGCCTCGACGTCCTGCATCATGAGTGCAGCTGTTAGCGTCCAGCTATCATTTAAATCGATAGCTAACGCCGCGCGGGCACCACGAGTGGTCGCGTCGTTGAAGTTCTTTTCTGCAACCTCGTTGTTATCGACGGTGATGTCTGCTGCAACGTCATTCAATGGGCTTGCAGGGTCGAGTCCGGCTCGAACATAACCACGGCTAAAGGTATGCGTTCCCGGAACGTTATCGATAAAGCCACCCTGCACCTTGTTGTATCCAACAAGACGGAGCGCCATGGTGTCGCTCAGTGGGATGTTGACGAAGCCTTCTGTTAGGTGGCTGATATCGCCACTCTTGGGCTGCTCCATACCGAAGCTGATCCCACCCTCAAAGCCTTCCGTACTCGGCTGGTTGGTGATGATGCGGATGGCACCCGACTGAGCGTTTGCGCCATAGGTCGTTCCCTGAGGGCCGGCCAATACCTCGATGCGGTTAACGTCATAAACGTGTGGGTTAAGGTACTGGCCCACTGCCGTGACCGGCTGTTC
>NZIH01000060.1 GCA_002691565.1 Halieaceae bacterium | reverse complement strand
CCGCCATCGCCGGTCTTGAAACCTGGCTGAGTCAGCAAATTATTGGCCAGGCTGATCTCGTTAAAAAACTCCTCATTGCCATTCTTGCCGATGGTCATCTCCTGGTTGAGGGTGCCCCGGGTCTCGCGAAAACGCGCGCCATTAAAATGATGGCCGAGGGCGTTGAGGGTGATTTTCACAGAGTACAGTTCACCCCCGATCTGCTGCCCGGCGATATCACTGGTACTGACGTTTTCCGACCCCAGTTAGGCACGTTCGAATTTCAGGCAGGTCCTATCTTTCACAATCTGATTCTGGCCGATGAAATCAACCGCGCACCTGCGAAAGTTCAGTCGGCGCTGCTTGAGGCCATGGCCGAGCGTCAGGTCAGTGTTGGTGGGACAACCTATCCGCTCCCAGCGCTGTTCCTGGTGATGGCTACACAAAACCCCATTGAGCAGGAAGGTACCTACCCCCTACCNGAGGCGCAGCTCGATCGTTTTCTCATGCACGTCAAAGTGGATTACCCCAACTCGGCGGCTGAGCGGGACATTCTCAAACTAGCCAGACGTGAAGCCTCCANCGGCGAGCAAGCGGATCAACCCGAAGTTTCCGAGGCTGTCATTTTCGCAGCGCGNGAGGAAGTACTGAAGCTCCACATGTCCGATGCGGTTGAGGANTACATTGTTCAACTCATTATGGCGACACGNCAGCCGGCGGCTTACAGCGAGGAACTCGCNAGCTGGATAGAGTACGGNGCGTCACCGCGGGCCACCATTGGCCTTGANCGCTGNGCTAGNGCGCATGCNTGGTTGNTCGGNAAAGACTTTGTCAGCCCCGACGATGTGAAAGCCATGGCCTACGACGTGTTACGGCATCGACTNGTTGTCAGNTATGACGGCGAAATAGCCGGCGTTACGGCTGATGANGTNATTGATAAGTTGTTAGACCTCGTTCCTGTGGCCTAACACTGCCGTATGACCGATTTCTTGCCAAAAGGCCACCAAGTATTGGCTGAGCGGTTAATCGAGGGGCGNCATGTGGCCCGGATGATTAANATCAANGCTCAGTCNAAGGCANTGGCNCTCCTNGCNGGCCGNCGNCGNATTCGNCAGCGAGGCAGAGGCGTCGANTTTGAGGAAGTNNGGCTATATGCACCNGGNGACGATATTCGAACCATCGATTGGCGGGTGACTGCNCGNTCTGGCGACCCTCACACCAAACTGTTTCAGGAAGATCGTGAGCAACCCATCGTGTTGATGGTCGATCTTAGGTCTCCCATGTGGTTTGGCTCAAAGAACTGTTTTAAATCCGTTCTCGCCTCACACGTAGCATCCGTGCTGGCCTGGGCCGGCTTGGAGGCGGGTGAGCGCGTCGGTGGCATTGCCATGACCGATGCCGGCATTTTCGAAATTAAACCGCAGCGCTCAAAGCGTTCGGTCCTGCGACTGCTCCGCCTAATGGAGTCTGCGCCCTCCCCCGATGCTGCGGCTAACCACCAGAATCCCGCCATCTCGTGGTCTACCGCTCTGAATCAGTTAAAAAATCTGTCGCGACCCGGCGCCCGACTGATGCTAATCAGTGATTTCAGCGATTTCCTGTCCGAGCCAAATGTTGAAAAAACATTGCGCGATATTGTGGGGCACCGCCAGGTCGTATGCTTCAAGGTAACGGACCCACTCGATGCAACCCTGCCACCGGCTGGACGCTACGCGATTTCGGATGGGAGTCGTCAGATTAAAATGGATACCTCGCAACAGGCGATCCGTCAGCGGTACCAGGTAGATTTTGAGCGCTCCCAACAAGACGTGATCGACTACCTCCGCCGCTACCAAGTACCGCTGGTTACCGTCGATACCGACGAGAACCCCAACGAACTGTTGCAGCAGGTTTTCCCCAAGCGATGAATCCCGAAGACCTCATACAGCAACTGGCCCCTTTGCGAACACCAGACCCCATTGGGTTCTGGCCGCTCGCGCCGGTTTGGTGGGTGGTGATGGGTCTCCTNGTTATCGCCTTGGGCTTCCTGTGCTTTCAGTGGCTAAAGCGCTATCAGCGANACACCTACCGGCGCGAAGCGCTAAAGTGGCTGTCTGAACTGCAGGAGGCGAACTCCGATGTGCACGCCCTAAGCGGCGCACTGAAGGCCACTGCACTTAACGCGTACGAAGCGACATCGGTAGCGAGCTTATCCGACGAATCCTGGCCGAATTTCCTTCGCGACTCATGCTCCAAGCTGAGCAGTGACGCCTTAGATATNCTATCNCGGGCGCATGCACCCAACCCTGAATCGCTCAGTGCGCTGGATTGGCGCGATGCCGCGCTCTGGGTGAAACATCACGAGGTGCCACGTGCTTGATTTTCTATGGCCCTGGGCCTTCGCGCTGATTGTGGTGCCCCTATTGGTGCGCTTGTTACCACCGGCCTCCGAGTCACTAGGCGCCGCCATTCGAGCGCCCTTTAGTGCGCGCTGGCAGCGGCTCGAAAGTCAGGGACGGCTTGCCTCAAGCGTGAGCTCCGTACGTGTGTTAGGNCTGTTTTTAGCCTGGGTGCTGGTCGTAGTGGCCATTGCACGCCCGCAGTGGGTAGGTGAGCCCATCGAACTACCCAACACAGGTCGGGATTTGATGCTCAGTCTCGATTTGTCGGGCAGCATGCAAATACGGGACATGCAGGTAGGCAACCGCACGATTTCTCGTGTTGAGGCGGTNAAAGCNATAGCCTCGGACTTCACCGAGCGCCGCGTGGGTGATCGCGTGGGACTNATCCTGTTTGGCTCCAAAGCNTACGTTCAGGCACCGCTCACCTTTGATACTACAACCGTGACACAGTTTATCCGCGAGGCTCAGCTGGGCTTTGCGGGTGAAGACACGGCTATCGGTGATTCTCTGGGTCTTGCCATCAAGCGACTTCGGGATCGACCTGCCGCCTCACGCGTGTTGATTCTACTGACCGACGGTCAGGACACTGCAAGTAGCGTCGATCCCATGGAGGCTGCGGCGCTGGCAGCGCAACAAAACGTCAAGGTGTACACCATCGGCATTAGCCGTAACTTGGGAACCACAAGCGCCCGCGGTGGTGAAGTCGATGAAGCTTTACTCCGCGCCATCGCTGAGGCGACGGGCGGCGAGTACTTCCGTGCTCGCGATCCACGGGAGCTACAGGCCATTTACGGCATCATTGATCAGCTGGAGCCCGTTGAACAGGACGCCAGCACGTTCAGGCCTCGTCGGTCTCTGGGGTATTGGGCCATGCTGGGTGCTCTGGTCATTGGCAGCCTTGTACTGCTCACGGGTGGACTCATTCCGGGCTTATCCAGATCTCGTCAGGCGGTGAATGCATGATGGATCTGCATTTCATTCGCCCCGAACTACTGTGGCTGCTACCAGTGATCATCCCACTGTTACTGCTTGCGTGGCGCAAGCAAGTCCAGGGGGGTGACTGGGCAAAAGCGATCGACCCTAACTTGCTACCACATCTCATTACGAGCGAAGGTGGCGGTAGTAGTCGCCTGCGGCAATTGTGGTGGCTGACCCTCCCCCTCCTGTTAATCGGCGCCTCGGGCCCCTCGCTGGAACGGGCAGAACTACCCGTATTTGAGAAGTCGGATGCGCTGGTCATTGTGCTGGATCTCAGTCGATCGATGTGGGCGACCGATACGCAGCCAAGTCGCATNCGTCGAGCNCGACAGAAAGTGATGGATATTTTGGATGCACGTACTGAGGGCGTCACAGGCATGGTGGTGTTTGCCGGCGATGCACACGTGGTCACACCACTGACCGACGATACCCGCACCATTGAGAACCTACTGAGTGCCCTTGCACCCGACATCATGCCGTTACAAGGCTCTAATGCCACTGAGGCCATAGCACTCGCCTTAGGATTATTGGAAACCTCAGGTCTGACCAATGGCAGTCTGCTCCTGATTACCGACGGTTTACCCAAATTCGATACTTCCCGTGTCGAGGGTTTATTGGGCTCAGTAGGGGCCGATTTGGGTATTTTGGTCATGGGAACCGACACCGGCGCCCCGATCCCGCTGCCCGATGGCGGTTTTCTGAGGGACGACAACGACCAAATCGTCATACCGGCCGTAGATCGACAGGACATTCAACGAATTGCTACAGCACTGGGGGCCAAGCGCACCGATGTATCGGTTGATAACAGTGATATTCAATCGCTACTGTCGGGAGCTCAATCGAGCATTACCAGTGATGATTCGCTGGAACGCAAAACCGATACGTGGATCGATCTCGGCTACTGGCTCGCCATCGCAGCCGCGCTGCTCATGCTTCCCTTGTTCCGACGCGGCGCACTCAGCGCTCTCCTAGTCACGGTCCTGATGACCGATGCCGCGCCCAGTCACGCCAACACACTGGAAAACTTCTGGTCCACACCTGACCAGAAGGGAGCAAAGGCACTCCTCGAAGGCGATGCGGCGCGTGCCGCAACACTCTTTGAAGCACCCGACTGGCGAGGCACAGCCCACTACGAAGCGGGTGATTTCCGCTCATCATCGGCAGAGTTCGGTAAGCTTGATTCAGCCGATGCCCTCTACAACCGCGGCAACGCGCTCGCGCTCTCGGGTGATTTTCAGGGCGCCATCGATAGTTATNNCAAGTCGCTTGAGGTAGAACCTGACCAGCAAGACGCCATCGACAACCGAGAGCTGGTGAAGTCTTTACTGGAACAGCAACAGCAGGAACAGCAGGGTAACGATCAGGACAGCAACAGCGACCAATCAGATCAAGAAGGTGAATCACAGGACTCTGAAAGCGATTCGTCTCAACAGGAGCAGGACAGTAGCAGTGAATCCCAGGAAGGAAGCTCGGATCCTTCAGACCAACAGCCCAGCGACCAGGAGTCCCAGCCAGCCGCTGATGGTGAGATGAGCGAGGACATGAACCCGTCTGAGTTAGAGCAAGCAACAGAGGAACAGTTGGCACGCTTCAACGAGGCACTCGAGGAGCAACAGGCCCTCGAACAATGGTTGCGGCGTGTTCCAGACGATCCGGGTGGCCTTCTGCGCCGCAAATTCAGATATCAAACTATTCAACGCCTACGAAACGGAGAAGAACCCGATGAAGACGTTCGCTGGTAGCCTTATGCGAGTCTTAACATGGCTGAGCTTGATGGTTTTTTCCACCGTCACGTTGGCGGAAATACGCTCTGATGTTGATCGCGAGACCATTGGCATGGGGGAATCACTCCGGCTAACCATTACCGGTGACGCCAGCGAGCGACTCGACCAACTCGATCTCGCCGCGCTTCAATTTGACTGGGAAATCCTCAGCAGCAGTAGCTCAACCAATACCTCGTTCATCAACGGGGCGCGCTCGACCACGCGCACCCTCTCCTTGGACCTCCTGCCTCTACGCGACGGCATTCTCTCCATCCCCTCGCTCAGCACGGGCGGAAATCGAACAACGCCCATTGCGATTACAGTGAACCCGCAAACCGTCAGTGCTGGCGGCGATGATTCGGTTCGGTTCTCTATCGAGATCGACAAGCGCGATGTCTACATTCAGGAGCAAATGATTCTCACCGTCACGATTGAGCAGGCGATCAATCTTGATGGTGCCGAGGTCACTCAGCTCGAACTCACGGGCGCTATTGTCGAAGAACTAACTCGCCGGAATTTCCAACGCCAAATCAATGGCCGTTTGTGGCGTGTGACCCAACTCCGATACGCCATCTACCCGCAGCAGCGAGGGATTCTCGAGATACCTTCATTGTCGCTCACGGCGCGCGAGGTATTACCGGGTCGATCGCTTTTGGGTGCACGCCTGGGCAAACGATTTAGGCTTTCCGAGGACGCCCTTACCATTAATGTGAAGCCGGTCCCTGAGGATTTTCCTGGCGACGTCTGGCTTCCAGCCACCTCACTTGAGCTTGGACAGTCGTGGTCAACGCCGCCCGAGTCAATGGAAATTGGCGATTCCACTACCCGCACGCTGACACTGGCCGCGGAAGGTTTGCTGAGCAGCCAATTACCGTCGATTACAAGCATGTCGGATAGCAGAAAGATAACCGGGATTAGGGTTTATCCAGATCAGGAATCCAGTGACCAGATCGAACGTACGCAGGGCTTTCTGGGTCAACGAACGCGCAGTGAGGCTCTGGTAGCGAGCGGCAGTGGCTCATGGACTTTACCCGAGGTGAGGGTCCCGTGGTGGAATACTGAGACCGACTCCCTACAGTTTGCGGTACTGCCCTCGACCACTGTTTCGGTGGGCAGCCCGGTCGTACAAAGTCCGGTTCAACCCATCACTGACTCAGCAGAGCCACAAACGACAGCGGCACCGATTTGGCTCAATGCGGTGGCCGGTCTCGGGTGGCTTTTGGCATTGGTATTTGCCTACATGCTGTGGCGCTCGCGCAATCGAACAGTCAGTGATGTCTTGGTCGACAATACNGAGGAAACCTTGCGACCNCTGCTGACAGCCATGAAAGCGAGCACGAGCCAGAATGACGCTCCAGCAACGCGACAGCTTTTATTGCGCTGGGCAACGCTCCACTACCAGCAGCCTGTGAGAACTCTGGATCAACTCAAAGGGGTCTGTCGCTCGTCGTTAGCAGACGAGGTCAGCACCCTGGAAACATCCATCTACAGTCAGACGGATGAAGCCTGGACTCGCGGTGCGGCGCTCTATCGAGCGGTCCGAGACGAACCCAAGCGAGGGGCTACCGAACAGACCGATTACCGATCACTCTATCCAACCGCNTGAAACGATCTGAACTGATTTCGGACTCGCCGAGAACAGCTTCGCGCTGAGCTAGACATAGGATTTACCCGAAACGCTTTAACTGCCGCTTAGTGATCGGTTAACCACCTCGTAAACATCCTGCGACAGCCCATCTATAGCCGCAATAGACTCCAGTTCGCCACGCATAACAGCCTGCCCGTGATCGTATCGACGCCAGCGNGTCATAGGCGCNAGCATGCGCGCCGCAATTTGCGGGTTATCCGACTGAAGACGACGCACAGCATCCCCTAGGAGCCGGTAACCTCCGCCATCCAACGCATGGAACGCAGTGGGATTTGCACCAGCGAAAGCGCTGATGAGGGAGCGCACCTTATTCGGATTACGCCAGTCAAACGCCGCATGATATGTCAGCGCCGTCACATCTGAAACGCAATCAGCCGAGGGGCGTGTCGCCTGCATCACAAACCACTGATTGACGACGAGATTCTCGGACTGCCACCGATCAAAGAAGTGCTCCAGCACCTCGGCTCGATGCACCTCGTCACCTTGGTGAACGACTAAGCGCGCGGCACATAAACGATCAGACAAATTGGTCGCCGCGTAATACATGTTTCTCGCCGTTATCAGCCACTTGGAATCACTCTCCACGAGCAATGACAACGCGGTGTGTAGCAGTGAACGCCGACCAATCTGCTCAGCACTTGGCTGGTAGGCGTCAGTCAACGCAAGGTTAGACATCACGATCGCTTCCAGTTCGCTCGATAGCGCGTGTCCTACAGCAGCAGCCACATTGATTTTGGCGTCGTGGATATCGTGCACGTTGACGAGGCCTGTTTGCGCTGCCCTATCAGCCAGCGACGCCTCTGTCGGCAGACTGAGCAGCTGCGCCTTCATCGCATCTTCGATATCGCTNGACAGTACCTGCTTCAACGCGTCTACGTAGTCTCGCTCTAATGCTTGAGCGCCGCTGTCGATTGCGGCATATGCCAAGCGCTGAGACGCATCCCATTTTATAAACGGATCGTTATCAGAGCCCATCAACGCAATCAAATCGTCTTGGGATTGCTCCATGTTGAGTCGAACAGGCGCGGAAAAGCCGCGTAAGGCTGAAATGACGGGCTCGCTAGAAAAACCTTCAAACGAGAGCGTCTGTGTCGATTCCGTTAACTCGACCACGCGAGACGCCTCGCCATTCCCCATGTCCACATGCTGGCCGTTCTCCATCAACGCCAACGTCAACGGAATATGCAGTGGCGGTTTGTCATCTTGACCCGGGGTCGGCGGATTTGCCTGCGTGAAGGTCAAATCGAGCCTGCCTGAGGTCTCGTCGAATACTTTCTCAATCGAGACCACCGGCGTGCCTGCCTGCTCATACCAGCGACGGAATTGACTGAGATCCTTGCCCGANGNTTCCTGCATGGCNTCGACAAAGTCATCACAGGTCACCGCCATNCCGTCGAATCGATCGAAGTACAGTTTGGCTCCCGCATAAAACGCGTCATCACCCAGTAGGGTATTGAGCATCCTGACAACTTCAGCCCCCTTCTCGTACACGGTCATNGTGTAGAAGTTNGAAATTTCTATGAANGAATCAGGNCGGACAGGATGNGCCATAGGACCTGAATCCTCNGCAAANTGNTGNGTNTGTANGAANGANACNTCTTCNATNCGNTTCACNCCNCGCGAATTCATATCAGCTGAGAACTCTGCNTCCCTGAAGACCGTAAAGCCTTCCTTGAGACTGAGCTGAAACCAGTCACGGCAGGTCACGCGATTCCCAGAATAATTGTGGAAATATTCGTGAGCGACGACCGACTCAACGCGCTGATAACCGAGGTCGGTNGTTATGTCAGGGTGCGCCAATACACAGGAGGTATTGAAGATATTCAGNCTCTTGTTCTCCATCGCNCCCATGTTGAAGTCATCCACCGCCACNATGTTAAAGAGGTCTAGGTCNTACTCGAGTCCGTAGCGCTCNTCGTCCCACCGCATGGATGCTTTNAGCGAATCCATCGCGTGAGCACAGTAGCCCGTGTCCTTCGCTTCAACCCAAATCCGCAGATCCACTNCTTTTCCTGATTNGGTGGTAAAGGTGTCGGAGACAAGCTCAAGATCACCCGCGACAATGGCAAATAGGTAACTGGGTTTGGGATGNGGATCATGCCAAACGACCTGATGGCGTCCGTTAGCCAAGTCTGTACGTGATACCTCGTTACCATTGCTCAGCAGGATGGGACAGGTGCGCTTATCNGCTGANAAGGTCACGGTGTAGGTTGATAAGACATCCGGGCGATCTAGACCAAAGGNGATCTTTCGGTAACCCTCCGCCTCNCACTGTGTGCAGTACATGGTGCGCGAACGATAAAGTCCCTCGAGTGANGTGTTGGTCTCTGGCTGAATATCAACGACNGCNCCAAAGGCNAACTCATTGGGGACGCTGTCTACCGTGAGTTTNCCACCGACATATTTGAAGGCACTCTCATCAAGNGTGCTGCCATCAATCGAGACAGTGATAAGACCTAGACCNTCNCCATCGAGGANCAGCGGCCTATCGTGCGTACCGTTTCGCTGAATGCGCAGAGCGCTGGTTACCCGTGTGTTGCCATCTTCAATCTCGAAGGCAAGTTCCACATGGCTTATGAGAAAATCAGGGGCTGTGTAGTCCTTCCGATAAATCGTTTTTGGTGCACCCTCTCGCATCATTACCTCGTCTCCAGTTCTATGTGGTAGCCACCAAATTTNCGGATATTTAACACCCCTGTATCGAGCAANAGATACTGTCCTTTGATNCCCATCAACTTGCCCTCGACCTGCGGATTNTTATCAAAATTGTGCGCGCTGACTTTAGTGGGAAATTCGACGACCGGATAGTTGATGCTCACGGAGGGTTCATCTNCTAGTAGCTGCAGTGCTTGCAGCCCAAATCGGTCTTGCAACGCCCGAATATCGTCCTCNCAGAGACGCATGAGCTCCTGCCGTTTTTCCTCNAGGGANACCGCTTCTCCATTGCCTTTCAGCATGGTCTGCCAAGCTGTCTTGTCCNTCACGTGCTGCGCAAGTGCGGTTTCAAGCAACCCGGAGAGCTGTCGGTGCTGAACACGTGCTATCGGTTGCGCCTGAGTGGCCCCCTGGTCCATCCAGCGCGTNGGCACCTGNGAGTGACGCGTAATACCNACCTTCACNCCCGAGGTATTTGCCAGATACACGATGTGATCNACAAAGCAGTGTGTCTGCGCCCAATCGGGCTCCCGACAGGTGCCGGCNTCNTAATGACATTTCTCCGGACTCATGATGCAGCTATCGCACGCCGCTAGACGCCTGAAGCAGGGAAAGCAATAACCCTGGCTGAAACTTTTATTCGACTTCCGATCGCATTCGATACAGTTGATCNNNCCGGTANANGACANCGNCAGATGGCTNCCTATCAAGGGNTTCANNTGAACTCNTTCATCACCAATNGGAAGGTGGTACTNCACGTCACTCGNNAGNTCNGTGACCATTTTTTCGNAGGTTTCCACTCATTGTCATGCAGATTTACAACNCCTCACTGCCACTTNAAGGGTACGGGGTCNTCACAGCTACTACCCGCTTTCGAACCCTTGTCAATAAATCCAATACGCTGTTCTTCGGGCAGGTGTAATTTACCCCACAAGATGACAGCATCCATCGTTTGCTCGCGCTGCGCCGCGGTCAGCTCCCTGCCATCTGGCCACTTTCCCACGGACAGAGCATCAACCATTCGCTGGTATAGGTCGACCGGCATAGCCTTTATCGCTTCTTCATAATTCTTGGACAACGTATCAACCTCCCCTTGGGAACAATCGGGNAATAATGACGCCTGTNACTATGCCCACCAACAACCCGCCGAGATGCGCGCCATTGGCGATCGATCCCAACCCTAGTGTTTTTAGAATTCCGGTGAAACCGATGAACAACCAAATCCACATAAACGTAAAAACCGCAGNCACATCAATCGGCACCAACCCCGGTCGCAGTCGCCACATGACCCAAAGACAGCCCATATAGGCGTAGACGACGCCCGACAGACCACCAAAAATNGATGGNCCGCTCCACCAACTTTGAAGCAAGTTGCCACCAATNGACCCNGCAAGAAATAAGTTGAGCGTGAAAATCGAGCCCAGTCTCAGCTCNAGGCGACTTCCGAACTCCCAAATCCANAGACCATTGAATAGGATATGAAGNAGGCCAAAGTGGATNAGTGCNGGGGTCACGTATCGCCAGTACTCANTGCCCGGACTCACCAGCTCAAAACGACGGCCATTGAACTCGACTTTATTAAACGCCAACCAATCCAAGATGATNGCATNGCCAAAGAGGCTCATCAGGGCGAAAACTAATGTGGAAATGGCGAGAATCGAGATGGTTACGGGTGCCTGACGCCACTGCTTTGTTATGTCAGGACGTGAGTGCATCAGACCATCTGAGTTTATCTCGACAACTTGCGTAAAAACTGTAGCCCGGTGGGTGAAGCAGACGCAGTGCCCTGGACTTTTTGCGCACCANCACAGAGTCACCNGGCTTCAACGTGAGCGATACCTGACCATCACAGGTCACNAACGGGTTGTTCTTATTTCGCTCNAGNGTATCAATCCGTATTTCNCTCTCGCCGTGAACCACCATCGGCCGACTGGTAAGCGAATGAGGGAACATCGGTACCAGCGCAATGGCGTCAAGCTTTGGATTCATAATAGGGCCGCCTGCGGACATGGAATAAGCGGTAGAGCCTGTCGGTGTCGCGATAATCAAGCCGTCAGCGTTCATTCGATACACGAACTCGTCATCGACCNGTAGCTGAAATTCAATCATCTGTGCCGAGGTGCCAGAGTTGACTACCACGTCGTTGAGTGCCTCGGCCTGTCCGGTCTGCGCGCCATCACTGTAAACCGCCACATCCAGCAGAAAGCGCTTGTCAGTCGAGTAATTACCATCCAACACACTCGTCACGTGAGCAACCAGCTCGTCGTCCGGACTGACATCCGTTAAAAATCCAAGCCTTCCGCGATTAATGCCAATAACCGGGCAGTCGTGTCTAACCAGTGTCCTTGCGGCACTCAACAAACTACCGTCACCACCAATTACAACCGCCAAGTCAACATTTGCACCAATCGCATCGCGAGGCTGCATAGCTCGAGTTTCAAAGTGCGCCAAGGTCGCCAAACGGTCCTCCAGGACCACATCAATGCTTCGGCTATCGAGTAGGTCTAATAGGTCAGCCACAACATGCGCAACCCCAGGATGCTCCCGTCGACCCAATAGCCCGACGCGCTTAAATTCAGTCACTGTTTCGAATCTCTCTCAGCAAGCGTTATCAGGACTCAAGCTGCACCAAAAAACGGCGCATCGAGTGTGCCACCTAATGATACGCCAAAAATGCCGATCCGATTCGTTNCGATCGCTCACTCAAGGCTNNCNAGAGCGTGGCATCGGATAGTAGCGGTAGGTCTGTCCTACTGGACACCCACTAATCCTTAGGTTTCCTGCAAACCAACGTTATTAAACT
>NZIH01000059.1 GCA_002691565.1 Halieaceae bacterium | reverse complement strand
TTTGGTAGGACCAGCCAGATTCGAACTGGCGACCTCTACCATGTCAAGGTAGCGCTCTAACCAACTGAGCTATGGTCCTATGGGGGCGGCAGAGTATAAGGGGTGTCTTGATGCACCTCAAGCACCCTGTGCCCATGTCACGCTTTAAGTCTGAAAGGCTCTTTGAAGCGCTTCCAAATCACCTGTTCCGCCCATGCTGGAAAGATCCTTGCGGATGCCTAATGCATATTGCGGTGGGACGACTTCGGGTTCCTCGCCGGGCGCGCCCGGTGGTGTGTAATAACCCAATGCATATTGACCCATGGCGTAGCCTGCGAGCTCCTGTAACGTGCGGCTGAGATCCTTCGCCAGTTCTGGAGGGCAGCTCAAGTACTGATTTTCCTCTTGTCGCAACCAACCCAGTGCGTAGGTGATATTGATGCCAATGCGATCGCCATCGCTGCTGTTCGCACCGCCCCCGTGGAAGACCGATCCCGAGTAGATTAGTACCGAGCCGGCTTTCATTTCTGCTTGAGTCACTTGCTCGGGCTGTATTTCTTGGTCATCGGGCCATTTCGTGCTGCCGGGGACGACTTGTGTTGCCCCGTTCTCAGCGGTGAAGTCTGTGAGCGCCCAAATGGTGTTGAACTGAGGCTCGAGGTGCGACAGATGCTTGCCCCACGCCCACTTATCTCGGTGAATCGCTTGCGCCGTTTCGCCGGGGCGAATGCGGATAATCTGGGTGAGGTGCAGCTGCACCTTCTCGCAGAAAGGCGCGAGGAATTCACGGCAGGGGTCCAGAATCGTCGCGTGCTCAATAAGCTCTCGGCACTTTTCTGAGCGTACTAACAGACCGCCGGTGCGAGTCGTTTTGAACCCTGCGAAGGGATCGTCACCGTTACTGGTGTTATCCATGTAGGGGGCAGTCTCTTCACGCAGTGCGGCGATAAACTCCGGGCTGATGACGTTGTCCAGGATGACTGCGCCGTCTTGCTCAACTGCGGCGACAATAGTGCTGGCATCGGCATTGGCAGGGAGGTGTTGTAGTTCTGGCATGTCCAAGCTCCTCTTAATCCGCGATGGCAACGCACTTTATTTCGATCTTGAAAGACGGATCGACCAGTGCGACCACCTGAACAACGGTTTGAGCGACTTCGGGCGTTTTACCGTAGATCATCTGCCGCGCGGTAAAGAGCGCCTCGACCTGTGACATACATTCATGCATGTCGGTAACGAACCATGTTTCCTCCACCACGTTATCCATGGTGCAATCGAACTCCTTGAGCACCGACTCAACGTGTTGATAGGCATTTTTCATTTGCTCGACCAGGCTCTCAGGTGCCCTGCCTGTGGCATCGGTGCCGACCTGACCTGCCAAGTGGAGTGAGTTACCGACCTGCACACCCTGACTGAATAGGTCAGCATAGGGGCCGTTTCTAAATAGCTTTTTCTCGATCGTCATGCGGATTTCTCCCGTGTTTTTATTTTTATAGCAACCTAANGATGCTTATTGCTCACNTACCCTATCATNATGGATGAGTTCGAGAAAACGTTGATCGAAGAGTGGTGGTTTCCGCTCCATTGCAGCCTGATGCTTGGCGACAGCGGCTTNAAGTGCCATGAGAGTGTCGGACTGGGTCGTGGCCAGATTATCGCGTTCCGCCAAGTCTCGCTTGAGGTTATATAGCTCTGGTGTCTCTAGGGGCTCACCTCCCTCTGCACGGTCAAACAGATGCAGCTTGTAGTCACCTTTTCGGTAGGCTCGCAGCTCTCCCTTGCGATACAGCGCGACCTCATCTCGAGGGCTGGCCCCGCCTGTGAAAAGTGCGTTAGATAAGTCAAATCCGTCGATCGCGGTTGACCCGTCGATACCGGTGATGGCTGAAATGGTTGCAAAAAGGTCGAGCACACTCCCGATGTCAGCGGTGACTTTGGGGGTGATCCTGCCTGGCCACCAGAACATCGTTGGTACCCGAACGCCGCCTTCATAGACCTCTTGCTTGGAGCCCTTGAACGGGCCGGCGCTGCCGGCAAACTCCGTACTGGCGGATTGCCACGGGCCGTTGTCACTCGAGAAAAAGACGAGGGTATTGTCGCTCACGCCGCGGGCTTTAAGCGCTTTGATAATTTCACCGACACTCCAGTCAATCTCTTCAATGGTGTCGCCATAGGGCCCGGCGAGACTTTTCCCTTGAAACGGTGTGTCAGCAAAAATGGGTAAATGCGGCATGGTGTAAGGCAGATACAAAAAGAAAGGCTCATCGCCTTGCGCGTTGATGAACTGCACTGCTTCTTTGGTCAGCCGAGTCGTGAGCGTGGGTTGAACCGCCGGTTGCTCGAGTAACTCATCGGTACAACCTGAGTTGGAGCACCGACTTCGCCACAGCGGTACGTTGTAGTCCCGATAATCGGGTGCTTCAAAGCTCTTCAGAAAATCGCTGAAGATTTGCATCAGCTCATTGGTCTTGCCGGCCTGCTGGAGTCGGAACAGATCTTCGACACCGGGCCGTCCGACAAACTGCATATCGTTGGAGTAGGGGATGCCGAACCAGTAGTCAAACCCGTGACGGGTCGGAAAGAAATCGGGGGCGTCTCCCAGGTGCCATTTGCCCATGATGGCGGTGCTATAGCCTTTTGCTTTGAGGGCTTCAGCGAGCGTGACCTCTGAATGTGGAATACCTCGGGTGTCTCCGGGAAACATGACCGGTGTTCCCACGCCATAAAGCCCTGTTCTTACGGGGTGTCTCCCCGTTAGAAGCGCGGCACGACTTGGCGAGCAGACCGGTGCGGGAACATAAAAATCAGTCCACTGCTGTCCCTCCGCGGCTAACTGGTCGAGCGATGGGGTCTTGATGTAAGGGTGGCCAAAGGCCCCGAGGTCACCCCAACCGAGGTCATCAGTGAACAAGATAACGATGTTGGGCGTGGGTGTAGGCGCTTCGGTGTCACTCGCCGCAGCGGGTGCGAGCACGGACAGTAAACACCCATAAATTAGAGGTTTTAGGATGTGTAAAAGCCGGGCAAAGTGCCCCGAGAAAGAATGACCGCACATTTGATTCATTGATTTCATCGACTGTTATGCAATCCGTCCGTTACGCCTCGTATTTGTCTCACATACGCCGTTATTTTGATACTTGGCTTTGCGCATCGAGGACCCTGTACCCAATGCCAGAAGCTCCTCGTGCGGGCGTTGCGTGGCTTTAATGCTTTAGCCGGGTTGGCTTATGTCGCATCCGCGCTGTCTTGTGAGCTTGCAGTTGATCGCAGGCCGCCAGGTTCAATGGTGATCTTCCGGGCCTTGTAGAGCGCCCCTACGGCTTGCTTAAACACCTTTTTGCTGACGCCCAAAGCTGCATAAATGTCAGGCGGCGGACTTTTATCGTTGAGCGCCAAAAACCCTGAGTTCGCATATAGGTTGTTTTCGATAGCTCGCGCAACTGCGTCAATCTTGGAGGCACTAAACCCGGGTTGATTCAGCGTTAGATCGATTTTCCCATCGTCTCGAATTCGCTGAATATAGCCTTCAACAACCTGACCTTTGCGAACTTTACGGTGCAGTTCGTTGCTGTAAAGCAACCCCCAAAACTGATCGTTAATAATGGCCTTGAAACCGAGATCCGTTTGTTCGGCGATGAGTAATGCGACTTCTTGGCCTATGGATAAGCCCGTTGCCGTGTCTTCAATCCAGTGGTCTATGCGAGTTGAACCTGCGGGTCGCCCTTGATTATCAAGGTATATCTTGACCAGAGTGAACGACCCGGGCCGCAAGGGATGTTGCTGCTCGGCGAAGGGAATAAATAAATCTTTACTTAAACCCCAGTCGACAAACGCGCCTAGGTCATTAACGTCTACCACCTTTAGCCAGGCAACCTGGCCTATGGTAAGTGTTGAGTCTTCACTCACGCGTTCTTTCTCTCCAGTCTGTGAAATCGTCAATGATCAGGGCGGATAATCACGATATGCCGCTTGGCAGGTCCATCTGATTCGTCAGGATGTTGCCGATCAGTGCGTATGCTGACAGCAAACAGCCCTTCCTGAGCCTGTATCGATAGGCGGGTAAGTTGCTTAACGCGCCCTCAACCGGTTCATGGTACGCCTTGAAAGCGCATGTGGCCGCAAAAAAGTGGTGGGTCTGAACAGATTGCCGTAATTCCTCAAAGTGACAGGCACAACTATTAAAATTGGCTGGGCAATAGCCAATCTTGCCAGTACGCTATTCGGTCTCTTTTTTGTGTGAGTAATAAGGACAAAGTCATGGCTGTAGGTGTAATTGCAACGATCCCAGTTCAAGCAGGGAAAAACGACGAGTTCGAGGCGGTCTTCATGGAACTTGCCTCACAAGTACTAGCTAACGAGCCGGGCTGTAAGTTTTATGCACTGAACCGAAGTAAAACAGACCCACAGGTCTACAAAGTTCTGGAGTCNTATACTGATCAAGCGGCTTTGGAAGCGCATGGGCAAACTGATTACTTCAAAGCAGCCAACGTTAAGTTAGCCGGCCTCGTCGGTGGACGTCCTGACATCGAGTACCTCGACGGCGTCGAGTAACTTTATCTCCTAANGGCCGGCGACTCGGTTGTCAGCCATTGCCTCTCTCGACTTCATTGCATTAAGCCGTGTTGCTACTGCAAGCGTATCGGTAGTGGTATGGCCATCAACGTTAAAGCAAGTTCGTCGGAGTATCCGCAGTGAAAGCACTTGAGCTGAGAGTCGGTGCCAAGGCGGCTCAGCGCCTCGAAAAGGAAGGTTGGCACGCCGATTTGATCGACGGCCTTATTGGTGCCTCGGGAGGACCCAAGTGGCTGATCCTCGGGCGACTCGATCGGGTGCTGATCAGTGAGTTTCTCTCAGGACGAAGCCGGCCTCTCGACGCCGTTGGATCGTCCATTGGTTCATGGCGTCACGCCGCCATGGCTCAGCCCGATCCACTGGCGACCTACGATCGCTTTGAGCAGGCGTACCTCAGTCAACACTATGCCTCGGCCAANCCGACGGTNCCGGAGATAACCGAGGTCGCACTCTGGTTAATGCGCACCCTGCTCGGTGATGAGGGTGAGCACCATGTTGCCGATCACCCNTGGCTACGCTCCCATATTGTCACCGCGCGAGGACGAGGCCCGAATGGTCGGCAACCGGGTAAGCGGCTCGTCGCAGGCATGGGGATCGCCGCATTGGGAAATGCGCTCAGTCGCACAACACTGCGGGCCTCGTTCCAGCGCGTTGTCTTTGCCTCCCGCGGCGCNGAACCACTGACGCCACTATTCGATGGCTTTGGCACCCGCTATATCGATCTTGCCAAGACCAACGTGTTCAATGCGCTGATGGCCAGTGGCGCGATTCCCTATGTGTTTGAGGGGGTCTACGACATCGACGGCGCGGGCAAGGGCGCCTTCTGGGATGGTGGCATTATTGATTACCATTTTGATCTGAAGCGCTTACCCGAAGATGAGGTATGGCTCTATCCGCATTTCAGTAGTCGCACAACAGTAGGCTGGTTCGACAAATTTTTGCCGTGGCGGGCCGACCGTCAGGTCTCGGCCGACCAGCTCATCATGATTTGCCCCAGCGATGCATTTTTGGCGCAGCTACCGTTCGGAAAAATCCCCGATCGTCGCGATTTTGGGAAGATCCCCGAGCGNGTTAGAGAGACTTATTGGCGGCATTGCGTCAACGAGTCGCAGCGGCTTGCCGATGAGTTCCATGAGCTGATTAACGGACCGGACCCGCTGGCCGGCGCACTTCGGTTTTAGTCGATACTAAACCTCGATGATCAGTGCGTTTGCTTTAGGTATACCAACCGGCCATTAGACATCGTGACATCAAGACCAATATCGTGAATTTGGTAAGGATCGGTTAGGTAGGGGTCCTTATCTAGGACGACGAGGTCAGCTTTCTTTCCCGGCTCCAAGGTGCCGATGATGTCTTCCATGCGAATCTGCCAGGCCGCATCCACCGTGTGCGCGCGAATAGCCTGGTCGACGCTGAGTCGTTCGTTAGCGCGCGCCTGTACCGGATAGTCCTTGTCGCCAGCTCGCTGACGCGTGACGGCCATCTCGATATTAAACAGTGGGTTCAAGGCGTCTTTACCAATCCATGACACGGGGTAGTCGCTACCCAAGGTGACGCGACCGCCGTTTCGCTGGATGGAAGCGAGTGGATAAAGCTGCTCGAACCGCTCGGGCCCCAAAAATTCNATGGCAATCTCGTCGTACTCAAACCAAGTGGGTGTGGTTTGGGCGACAACGCCCAGGGTGCCGAATCGTTCGATGTCTGCCTGATCGACAACTTCAATATGGCAGATGGTCGCTCGCACATCCGATGCCGGGTGGGCCGNTTGGCCCGCCTCTATGGCGTCCAAGGCCGTTCTGACAGCACCATCACCAATGGCATGCAGGTGAAGATCAAAGCCGAGGCTGTAGGCTTCGTACACCGCATTGAACACTTGATCATCCGGTAATAGCGGTGATGCTTCATGGCCTTCGGGGGCCACATAAGGGTCGAGCGTCACGGCCGTTTTTGCCTCTACCGTGCCATCGAGCGAGAGTTTTAAGGTCGTCATCGAGAACAGGTCGTGGCGGTACTGCTCGCGGAGTTGGGACAGGCGCGCATGTGCAGTTGTGAGATCTTTGGGCTTGTTGATGTACAGCGAACCCACTAATCGAAGCGGCAGGGTATTGGCCTCAGCGAGTTCATGGGCCACTTTCATCCCAAACTCACCCGTATCAATCATTCCCGCATCAAATGCGGCTGTTAAACCCANAGNGACCATGTCAGCGAAAAACCCGGGGGCGCGTTCTCTCAAGGTNCTCTCACTGACCACGCCCAGAGCGTCGGTGACAGGGTCAATCGCCGCACCCTCGACCAACCATCCCGTNGGGTTTCCCAGCATGTCGCGCTGAAAAAAGTGTGCGCCGGGCACCGGGTCGGGAGTATCCGCTGTAATGCTAGCGGCTTGCAGCGCTAATGAGTTCGCCCAGGCCGTGTGGCCTCCTTCGTCGATGATGAGGGCAGGTCTGTCGGGAACGACCGCGTCGAGTTGGGCCGCGGNTGGGCCGTTGATTCCAAAGGCGCGGGCCAGAAACCCAGACCCCAAGACCGGATTCTGCTCCGGGTACTGCCGAGCATGCGCGGCAATGGCGTCCAGCACCTCTTCCGCACTTTGCCCGGGCGAGAGCATGACGCCGTTGAGTAGAGGCAAGGTGTCCATGGTGTGGATGTGGGTATCGATGAATCCGGGAAAGACAACACGGCCTTTAAGCTCAATTATCTGGGTCGCTTCGGTCGTGAAGAGTGCAACATCTGCCTCATTGCCGATGGCGAGGATTTGGTCGCCGGCAATAGCAATAGCGCTGTGACGATTCCCCTGGGTGTCCATTGAGTATACGGTGCCGCCGCGAAGTACGAAATCGGCACTCAAGAGGGCCGAAGACACGGACTGAGAGAGGCTTAGAAGGCTGAATAGAGTGAGATTTAGAACACTGCGCATCGATTATTCCGATTGGGTAACAATGCGCTGAGTCTACTCCGGGCAGTGGGTCCTCGCATACGTTATCGCGTGCGCACTCCCGCTTGATTAATTGGCAAATTGTTTGAGCACAGTCTCGATAGTCAGCGTTTTAAGCGTATTGCCTTGCTCGTCGAGCATTTCTGTCAATCTTCCATCGGGCGCATAAAGATTAAACAGCACGGTCGCGCCCTCGGGACCACCACGTTCCATGTGCACATCGCCCTCGGGCATGTGTGAGTAACTGCCAACCTGGCGGGTGACCTTCGAGACTTCAACACCTTCTTCGAAAGTTACGACTTCGAGAGAGCCTTGCAGGACCGTGGATCTCACTTCACACAGGTGACGATGAAAATGACAGTACTTTCCCGGCTCCCATCGATAGAGCAGATCGATATGACCTTGTCCATCGTGCCCCAGCAAGGCACCGCCGTAACCAATGGGAAAAGTGAAGCGATCATCTGGGCCGTAGTCTTGCCACGACATCAATTCTTTATCTAAAAGATCAATTTTCATCTCACGCTACTCTGTTTCTATTTATTAACGCGTTGCTGCAAAAAAAAGAGCGGCTTGCGCCGCTCTGTTACTCTCTTCGCTTTCGTTTCAATATTCAACCCTGTTGAGGATGACGTAATCAACAATCTCTCTGTAGTCCTCGTAGCCCTGAGCAAGTTCCTCTTGTTCGTCCTGATCCGCATTAAAGCGCTCGGTCATGGCCTTCATTAGCGCGTCGTATCCCTCTTTACTTCCTTGCATCGCACCCATGTTTTTGTAGGTCACGGTCAGGAAAACATTTGGCTGTGCCGCTACATTTGCTGCCCAGACGTTGTAATCCATGACAACGCCCATGTCCTTCTGAATCTCCATGGAGCTAACCCAGGTCTTTTTAAGGCGGGTCAAGTAAGCGTCAACATAATTTGGTTTTACTGAGACGACAGTCAATTCAGTGATCTCTTCGCTCAAGCCATAATCTTTCCATATTTCCGCTGTGGTAAGCGGTGCGAAGACCAGCGTTGTCAGTAAAGCCGCGATAGAAATGAGTTTTTTCATGCTGTCGTCCTGTTTTTTGATTAAAAGTTTCGGGGACATCCCCTACTCAGGCTAGTACACGCTTTGGTAAGTGCAAATTTAAGGCGTCTGGCAGACGTTTTAGATTAGGTGATGTGACAAGCCGTAGAATTCGAGCGCTCAGTCCGAGTAAGTTAATAACCAAAGTTTGTATTAACAGAATCCCGATGCTGCCGTTACTGGAGGGTCTTTACCTAAATAAAAGACTGCACCGAAATGTCTTGGCGTCACCGATTTTTCTTTAAACGCGGGCGTCGAAATAGTGAAGAAAGCAGGCATAATGTGCGAGTGATCGAGTTGCCATCCCTTTGCGTTTATCTCACTTCATTGACCGCTACATACCACCGCCTAAATCATGTTTGACCGTGCCATAGTACGTAACGCCAAGAAAGGTAATTGGGCAGTGTATGAGAACTGCCAAGACGTCCTTGTGGCGTCGGAACACCGCTCCGTCTTGTCGGTACTGAAGACGGTCGAGGAGCGCGCAAGTAGCGATGGCCTGTATGCAGTGGGTTATGTCGCGTACGAGGCCAGTCATGCCTTCGATCGCAAGTTCCCTCAGCGACACATTGATATGCCCTTGGTGTGTTTTGCCCTGTTCGCCAATGAGGCCCATATCAGTTCACTGACAGATCTCTATTCACCCGATGAGCAGACCGTTGCCGATTGGCAGCTGTTGGAGTCAAGGGAATCGTTTGAGTCGAAGGTCGATCGGATTAAATCGATGATTGGTGCGGGGGAGGTCTATCAGATCAACCTGACGTCACGCATGTCAAATCAGAGTCAGGTGACGCTGGCAGATTTTGTTCGCTGGTCACTGGATATGCCTCATGCCGTTTTTCTGACCGGACCTGAAATGACCGTTTGCTCCGCCTCTCCTGAGCTATTTTTCGAACGTGATGAGGGTGTGGTTTGGAGCAAGCCGATGAAAGGCACGGTGGGGCGTAAACCCGAAGCCGTGGCGGATGAGGCCAACGCGCATTGGTTACAAGCCTCGACAAAGAACCGCGCTGAGAACGTCATGATTACCGACATGGTGCGCAACGATCTTGCCCGTTTGTCGTGCACCGGTAAGGTATCCGTCGATGAGCTGTTTGGGGTCGAACGCTATCCCAGTGTCTGGCAGATGACCTCAACCGTGAAAACCGAAGTGTCGGCTAGCATCGCCGATATCTTTACGGCCTTGTTTCCCGCCGCGTCGATTACGGGCGCGCCAAAGCACGCAGCGGTTGAGGTCATCGATCGTTTGGAAGACAGCCCTCGGGGGCTCTACACCGGGGCTCTCGGTGTCATTGCACCGTCTGGGTTTGCGAGTTTTAACGTCGCCATTAGGACAGCATGGAGTGATTTGCGCAGTAAGAAGAGCCGGTTTGGGGTTGGTTGTGGCATCGTTTGGGACTCGGACCCCAGTGACGAGTTTGAAGAGCTGCAGACCAAGGCGCGGATCCTAAAACAGCCTGACCCAGGATTTCACTTGTTCGAAACCATGGGCATTACCAAGGGCAAGATCACTCGCTTGGTACGCCATTTGTCACGACTTGAAAAGTCCGCACAGTATTGGTCGTTCGCGTTTGATAAACAGTCAGTGGAGACCTATCTCGCTGAGCTTCTTCGGTCGATTGACAGCAGACAGCAGTGGCGATTGCGGCTGCAACTCAATCGATGCGGTGCTCTGAGTCATACCCTTCATCCTGTTGTCCCAGACCCAGTTGCTGCCCACGGTGAGTGCCTATCTCTTTTAATCTCGCCGACCCCCGTTGAGTCCAAGGATCCCTTCCTGATTCATAAAACGAGTCGTCGCGAGGCATACGATCGCGCGGTCGCGGAAGTACCCCTGGGTGTATCGCCACTTCTGGTGAATGAGTTGGGACATGTCACTGAGAGTGCGATTGCTAATGTCGTGTATCAGATGGGCGGTCGTTTATTCACGCCGCCACTTACCGACGGCTTACTGCCCGGGGTATTACGCGACGAGTTAATCGATGAAGGCACGGTATCTGAGCGATCACTGCCTTTGGCAGATATCGAGAAGGTTGAGTCGTGGTGGTTAATTAATTCTCTGCGCGGCTGGCGGCGTTGCGAGCTTACGCGGTCCTAATTTTTTCAAGGACGAACCCGAACACAGCCCAGACGGCAGAGGTATCGCCTCTTTCAGAGTCTTACCATCACACCATGCCAGTACCTAAGCACACATTGACTGAGTCAGAGGTGTCCCGCGTCGTTGAAATGGCGTGGGAAGACCGGACGCCCTTTGAGGTTATTGAAGCAACCTTTGGCTTAAGCGAGCCCGAGACCATCAAGCTCATGCGCCGTGAGATGAAAGCGAGTTCATTTCGGTTGTGGCGCAAGCGGGTCACGGGCCGCGTAACCAAGCATCGTAAGTTGCGCGGCTTCGATGTGGGTCGTGGCTACTGTCCCACCCAGTACAAACGGTAGGAGGGATTCATGCTGGAGTTCGCAAATGCGCTGGTCTTAATGCTGCTGGGCGCTATGCTTTTTTTTCCTTCGGTTGTGGCNCCGGTGGTTTTCACCTCNCTNCCTGAGGNGCANGCCGGTGCGTTTTTACGTTCGATGTTTCCTCGTTATTACGGCTTCATGATTGCTCT
>NZIH01000006.1 GCA_002691565.1 Halieaceae bacterium | reverse complement strand
CGGTCAACCGCGATGAAGGCATCGTGTTCTGCACCAATCTTTCGCCAGACCTCATCTCGAATGATGTCGTTCAGCGACTTATCCATCAGCCGGGATACCATCCAACCCAATACATCGGCATTGGCGGAGTTATAGTCGAAACGCAATCCCGGTGGTGTTTGGGGATCGGGTTGTACGAATTGAGTGAGGAAATCGTAAACACCGTAAATCTCGGTTTGTCCGGGCTGCAGATCCGCTGCGCCCGGCAGGTATCCGAGGTTCAAGGCCGGCGCGTAGTAAAGGAAAAAATCGCTTTTCGGATCTACGTAATTCTCTTCGAAGGCGAGACCGCTGGCGTGGTCCATCACGTTTTGCACGGTCACTCGATCGAAGGCGCTTCCTTTCAATTCAGGCACATAGTCCGAGGGACTTTGCGTCAGATCTAGCTGCCCGCTCTCGACCAGAATGCCGGCAATACTGCTGACCAGAGACTTGGTCATGGAATACCAGATGTGCTGNCGGTGCGCGTCCATACCGTTCCAATAAGACTCATGCACCAGGGTGTCGCCGTGAATGACTACCAGAGCGTCCGCGGCATTGGCACCAAAGACCTCACCGAGCGACGCGCCATCGACGGTGAACTGATCGAGCCGCGATTCCTCTCGCGGAAAGTGATGAATCTCACCCCCCCTCGGAACCATGACCGTGTTATTCGGTGCACCAAAATTTTGAAAGGCCCACTGGCTGTAGGGCCAATCCCGATGATTCTTCTTGGTAACTTGCGACTCGGTACTGGGCGGAAAGCCGTCCATGACTGCAGGCCCATCTTGAGCTGTTGTCGGCATAACGCCTCCCAGTGTGACGAGGACAACAAGCATCTGCCAAAACTTCATAGGCATCTCACTTCGTTATTGTTGTATTAGCAGGCCCCCAGAGCCTATCTAATCAGAGTGTACCGCTTAACTCGATTCGGTAGCCACTGCCATTGGGAACTGCCAGTAAGGCAATCGCCTGCTGAAAGGCCTCATTGCGAGCTGCAGGTCCCGATAGGTTCGCCATGACGCGGTAACTGTCGCCCACAATAGTCACCGATCCATCCACTTCCAGCGCTCCTTTCAGNGTAATGATGGTGGCGCGGATACCCGCATCACTGGTGGTAACATCAACGGCGTAAGACCCAAGTGACACATCGCCACCTACCGCACGCCAAGTCGCATTTTCCCAAACAACACGGCCATTAGCAGTGGTAGGCCTGCCATCAGGAGTAACTGTCAACGAGGCAAGATCGGCCTTTAACTGACCACCGACATAGAAGGGAAGCAGCTGACGCAGCCAACCCAAATCGATCCTCAACTGGGCATCGTTTACATCAAAAGACCCGTTGAGCGCAGGACTGACCGAGACATCGACTATTTGGCTACCCCAATCGCTCCGNAAACGAATTACGTCACCAAAAAATAGCCCCATTGGATTGAGCGCCCAGGATGTTCGTCCTAATGCGAAAGGCTTTGCTTGTAATGGTATTTCGACATAGGCCGCCTCCCCCTTCCACACGGTTCCTGCGAGCCCCGTAACGTTCACAGCGGGCGGGAGTGCATTACCTAATAAGGAAGCCGGTGCCCGAGTGACGAGCAAGGCGATGACGAGCGCCGCTGCCAGCACAGATACGCGACGGTAATTCACAACTACTGACCTCTTACACGGAGTGTCGCGTTGACACCACCCGAGCGTCCGGCATCACTCACCGATGCATCAACAATCCGCAATCCTTCATTTCCNTCAANGGTCTGCAACCACTGGAGTAATGCATCGAAGTCCACACCCTCAAAGCGAACTTGCACCTCACCACGACTATTGGGCTGCAGCCGCTTCACGGTCAGCCCGGCATTTTGTGCTGCGGCGCTCAAGGTTGATGACAGGTTTTGACTTTGCTTGCTATCCCCGCTTTCACGAAGACTTAACAAGCGATTGACTTTCGTCTCTACACGACTGAGCTGNGCACTNGCCAACTGGTTGTTGAGTGCCATCTGACTCCGCGCCTCACTGGCCGGGGCCAGTGCAAATTGGAAAAGACCAAACACCGCCAGAGANCCCGCNAGTANCAGTAAAGCAACTTGGTCTCTTGGACTTTGGCTGTTAAACCATTCTTTCATCAGGATACCTCGACCCGTAAGCGCGCCCTNACCTCATCACCACGGGCGCTCGATGTCTCGAGAGTGGCCTTGAGACCCGCGCGCTCCAGGGCCTGGCGTATCTGCTCCACGGAAGCAAAGTCTTGCGCNGTAAGGTTGAGCCGCAGTTGACCTGCTGTGTAATTGATTGAGGTCACTCGACCACTTTCGGCCATTGTTGCAGTAACGACGTCGACCAGCCGAGGTGTGAACGCTGCGACACCTTCCTCGCCGGTAAACTCGGCGATTTGTCGATCCAACTGTTTCTCGGCGTCCACCACTGCACCACGAGGATTCGCTTTTCGATACGAATCCTGAATCGCCGACCGCAGCTCCAGATTCTGTGTCTTCAAACTTTGAAACTGACTGACGTCAGAGACGAATTGCAAACTCAGCGCGACTGAGGCCGCAATGGCAACCGCCTTCCAGACGCCCCACCACTTTGCCAACGGCAAAGGCGGTGCAAAACTGCCCTGGCGCAAATTTACCCCAGGAGCGGACTGTGTCAGAAGCAAGACTGCGCCCCAACCGCCCTGCCGCCAATCCACAAGCGCAGCCTGGTCATCGGTCAACTGCGCGACAACCTGCTCTCGATCGGTACCGTAGATGACAAGACGGGAAGGTAGCTCTACCAGAGAATCCAGAATCGTCGATAGCAGCGAGAGGTCAACGCGGGCACCGTGAGCATCACCCCACCGGAGCACAACCTCGCCACCATCGACAACGGCACAANACTCGTCGCCCTCCAGTGGTAAGCAAAGCGCTTCGGGGGCAAAGATTTTAAGGCTGTCGCTAAAAAAGAGCTGTTCAATCCACTCCGTCATGCTGTCTCGTCGCGCAAACGCAACAAGATAGTGCTCCTCATCGAGGGCACTGGATGCGAAGTGCAGTTCTTCAACATCCTCGGCAACCTGCTCTTCCATCATAAAAGGAAGTGACTTACTGAGATGCTTGCGCTCCTCTGGACTCACGCTGAGCATAGTCGACCGAACGTCGTCGCTCGGCAAGCCCACGATCACTCCCTCAGGAAAGACCGTGTCGTGTGTGACTGGCTCGTACGTAGCGGCACCGGCGCGCCAAAGCACGGGCGTTCCGTCGTTCCAAACCACGAGACTGGGGTTTTCGACACGCATGTCAGTCAGTAAACCTCTCTTTGTAACTACCGCTATAACCGCGAACATCCACCGCATGGGAATCACTGACGTTGCCACCCGTAGCGCTCTTGTCAGCGAAAATGCACTCAACGCAGTGACCGCTCACTACAGCTCACCTTCGGTGCGATGCACAACCGAAATAGCGCGGCCTTGTCGATGCAACACACTGTACAGGCGGCGTTCTCTATCAGCAATCTCGACACGGGCATTGAGTAGAAACCATGACGATTTTACATCCACAAGATCACGCAGCTCANCGGTGGCGCCATCGGAGAACATCACATCCTCAATGAAGGTATCGACCTCGTTCAGCATGCCCTCGTCACGCAGCTCAATAATGCGTGCTACCTGCTGAGCAGATAACGGTTCCAAAGCATCATCCTCGTTGAGCGCCGCCAACACCTCGGGAGGCGCAGTCAGTANATTGACCTTACTCCCTTCTGAAGGCCAAACGGTTAAGAAAGGCGCTATCAGGCGGTACAGCTCTGGAGTGACCTCATCGACCGCTCTCAGCTCACTCACACTGGCCANAGGCCTATTGGGTGCCCTGTAAGGAAAGGCGGAAGAGAGATAACGCTCATCCTCAGCACCCTCGATACGAGGGTTACGATCAGGGTCGACAAAATCAGTGATGCGCTCAACCANACGGGTCGCCTCACTTCGACTCAGCTCAGCCTCCTCAATTGCGAGTAAGAGTCTTAANAACACACGTTGCTCCGCATTGAAGCGACGAGTTTCCCCCGTCTCACCCACGGGCTGTGCAGGNGCCGCACCGAGCGGCGTATTGGGGTCCCTGCCCTGATTATTGGACTGATCAACGAGACCGTTGATATTAAAGCGGCCTTGAAGGTCGTAAATGTCACCACTCAAAAAGCCGATCCCATCGAGTGGATAAGGTGCCTGCGGTTGCGCCCATATCTCCTGCAAGGAGTCCACCGGGGTATCACTTTTTGCGTCCTCGTCGACGTCAAATCTCAGTGCTAATTCAGCGAGTGTCTCCGCACCTAATAGAAACGACCATCCCTGCTCCGCAAAGAAGGTGTTCGTACTGCGCTGTAACTGAAGATTAAAGTCTCGCTGCACGCCCACCATGAGTGCCGCGGCAAGCGCAAACACAAGAAGCGCGATGACAAGAGCTGCCCCCCGCTGCTTATTGGAATGACGGCATGACATACAGTCGCTCCAGTTCGCCCCAATCGCTCAGGATCACTCGTACTTCAATTGCTGCCGGAGGATCGATGATTTTGTCAGTAAAACCAACATCCGCCACCCAGTTTTCCTGCCAGAATCGACGATCAATGACCTGGTTGCGATCCACCTCCAGCGCATTCACTGACGGCAAAAACCGCAATTCAAAGACCTCAACGCCATCAATCAAAACCGTCTCAGTTGGCTCGATCGCGGTCGTGCGATCGAGCACGGGATAACTCAATCTCAACAACTTGTCTTCTTCCAGCCGATAAGCAACCCGCTGGAGTGTGCTCCGAGGCGCGCCGGTGCTGTTATGCCATCCGGAGCGCGTCAACCGAAGGGGATCGCGAGCCAGTTCACCGCCAGACACCGCTGAGGCCATCTGCCCAAATTCGTCGCGCACCGGTCGATTTGTCATTTGTCGAACATCCCGCGAGAGGACGGTGAAAGCACGGTTAATTTCGTAAAGGCGCTCCGACTCAGTGCGTGCCGACTCAATACCTGCCAGCGCCGTCGATAGCGTCTGGTAGGACAGCACCGACACGAACGCAGTGATGGCCATGGCAATCAACACCTCAACCAGTGTGAAGCCAGACTCAGGGGAATGCGGGTTAGCTAGGCGCATCAACGACCTCCGCATTCAAAAAAGCGTCGAGCGTGAACAACACCGAATCATCGTCGGCATCCTCCCCCGTCACCGTTACGGTTAAACGCATAAAACCNGGTACCGGTGTTTCCTGAATTTCACTTCGCCAATACCAGGTGCGGCCCGCACGTTCAGATTCACCAGCAATGACGCCGGTTCGCGCATTTTTCTGCTTTGCCACTGCAAGCCGGACTTCAGCAACACGATCAGCAGCCACCCATTGTGCGACCGAGCGATCACGCAAGTAGGCAGTTCCGTCAATCTGTTGGGAAAGCAGAAATAACAACGCGGGGAGTGTCACCGCAACCACGGTCAAAGCCACCATGACCTCAATGAGCGTAAACCCGGATTGTCTGTTGCGTCTAATCGTCAAAGGCATCGTCGGGCTCTATACCTTTAGGCAAAAAGATCATGCGACCAAATAGATCCCATCGCAGGGTGTAGAGCAGATCACCAGACCGCTCATCTATCCAATCAAGCTCACCGGGCGTGACCTCCCCTCCCGCAAACAAAATAATCTGCGGTGGTGGGTTAGTGTCCTCCTCCAGAACTTCGAAATCGATGGGGGGCTGCTCTTCCAGACGAAGTTCCAATTCAACGCCCGATTCAAAGAGCAGATCTTCAAACGCATTATTGAGCGATAGCGGCTCGGCCCACCCCTGATCGTAACGTCTTAACCAGAGACCACCATAGGAGCCATCAAAGCCATCGAGTCGATGTATCAGAAGCCCGTGGTCGGTGCCACTAAGCTCCGCCTCTGTCAGCGCATAGCCGAGAAGTGCGGCTACCTCACGCACCTTGTTTTCTCGGTTTATCTCTGAGCTTCCCGAACCGACATTCAAGCTAACCAACGAGGTCAGAAGGACCACGACAAAAACCACGGCNAGCATCTCGATGAGGCTAAAGCCCGTCTGATGTTGACGCATTGATGCGTACCCTCGACCCATTGCNGCTTAGGAGTTGTCGTCCTCTCCCCAGTTGCCGATGTCCGCACTCTGTTCCTCACCGCCGGGGAGTCCGTCCGCACCCAGAGAATAAATATCAACCTCGCCATACTCGCCTGGCGACAGATACAGATACTCCCTACCCCATGGATCCATTGGCACGTCGGGCAAGTAGCCCCCTTTCTTGAAGTTGCGGGGCTCTGGTTCCAGGGTGGATGCCTCAACCAAGGCAACCAACCCCTGCTCTGTCGTCGGGTAGACGTAGTTATCCAAACGGTAAATCTTGAGGGCCGTTTCAATAGACTTGAAGTCAGCCTGCACCTTTTGAATCCGCGCATCATCCGCACTATTCAAGACGGTCGGCGCAACGACACTGATCAACAATCCCATGATCACCAAGACCACAAGGATCTCGATCAAACTAAATCCGTTCTGCTTTTTCACTGCTCTACCTCACCATCGTGTTCAAATCGAAAATTGGCAACAGAATTGCCATGACTATAGTCAGCACAAGCCCACCCATAACAACCACCATTATGGGCTCGAATAAACCCATAACGGTGCCTAAGGTCGCTTCAAGTTCGCGTTCTTGATTCGATGCTGACCGCTCGAGCATGGTTTCCAATTCACCACTCGTCTCACCCGACGCCACCATATGTACCATCATCGGAGGAAAAAATTCTTCCTGTGATAGTGCTCGGTTCAGACTTGATCCTTCTTGCACCTTGCTCGCAACCTCTTTGCTGGCGGCACGCAATACCAGGTTATTCATCACCGCGCCGGCAATTCGCAACGCATCCAGCAAAGGCACGCCCGATGCCATGAGAATACTTAAAGTCGATGAGAATCGTGCCGTATCCATCCCAATTAATACCCGCCGAATNCCTGGAATCCTGAGTAATCCCGCATCGGATAGTTTTTTATAATTGGGGTTTTTCAACAACCGGCGAATAATGACCACCAGCGCCACAATCGCTATNCCCAGAATCCAGCCATGGTTAGTCAGGAAATCACTGGTCGCGATGAGTGCCACGGTCAACGGGGGTAACTCTGTTTTGGTCTGCGCAAATATTCCCACCATTTCGGGAACAACAAACACCATAAGCGCCGTCACAACGGCAATGGCTACGCCAATCAACACAAAGGGGTAGATCAAGGCCATTTGAAGCTTCTGAGCCGTGTGCTGTCGATTTTCCGTGTAGTCTGCTAATTGCTCGAGCACCGGTCCCAACTGCCCCGCCTGCTCGCCGGCATTGACCATGGCACGATACATCTCACCGAATGTCTGCGGAAACTGTGCCATTGCGTGCGCCAAGGTATGACCTTCAGCTACTTTCGAGCGAACCTGCAGTAGCAGTGCTTTTGTGGACCCTTTGCGCGTCTGCTCCGCTGCNGCCTGAAGGCACTCATCCAGCGGGAGCGCCGAGGCGACCAAAGTCGCCAATTGCCGGGTGATCAGAGCGAGTTCGCTCGCGCTCAGTCTCGGTGCAAATAGGCCACGCCGAATACTACGATCAGAGCTGGAACTGTTGGCCGCGCGACGGCCCGCGGAGGCAACCTCGATCGGACGCAGGCTCTTAGTTCGCAGTTGAGCGCGAATTTGACGTTCTGAATCACCCTCGAGCACCCCTTTGACAATCTTTCCAGAGGAGTCGAGCGCTTTGTACTTAAAGGCCGCCACGCTACGTCACCGAGGTAACGCGCAGAACCTCTTCAAGCGTTGTCTCACCAGCCAAAATTCTGCGGCGTCCGTCTACCTGAATGCCGGGATACTGCTTTCGGGCCACAGCCAACATGGCCTGCTCGCCCTCGCCTTCGTGAATGGCTGTTCGCAGGTCTTCATCTACCTCGATCAATTCATAGATACCTGTTCGCCCGCGATACCCGGTCATATTGCACTTAGCGCATCCTTTGGCGTGATAAATGTGGACCTCATCCTCGCCTTCAATGCCCAGCATCTCACGCTCACTGGGTGTCGCGACGCAGGACTCTCGGCAATCGGTGCACAACAGGCGCACTAAACGTTGCGCCATGACTGCAACCAAGCTGGATGACAGTAGGAAGGGTTCGACCCCCATATCCTGTAAACGCGTCACCGCGCCAATCGCCGTATTGGTGTGCAGTGTTGATAGCACCAGGTGCCCTGTTAGCGAGGCTTGCACGGCTATTTCAGCGGTCTCCAAATCACGGATCTCACCGACCATGACCACATCGGGATCCTGTCGAAGTATGGCTCTCAATCCGCGCGCAAAGGTCATATCAACTTTGGGATTAACCTGTGTTTGCCCCACACCCGGGAGCATGTATTCGACAGGATCTTCGATGGTCAGAATGTTGCGCGAGGTCTGGTTGATACTGGAGAGACCAGCGTACAGCGTTGTTGTCTTCCCGGAACCGGTAGGACCTGTCACGAGGATAATGCCATGAGGCCTTGCAAGTGCGGCTCGATAGCCGTCACCCACCTGCGTATTCATTTTCAACTGCCCGAGCTCCAATTGGCCCGCCTGTTTATCAAGCAAACGCAGAACCACTCGCTCACCGTGAGCGGATGGGATGGTCGACATACGAATGTCGATGGCATGTCCGGCAATACGGACTGAAATTCGGCCATCCTGTGGAATTCGCTTCTCGGCGATATCCAACTTGGCCATCACCTTGAGTCGCGACACCAAGAGTGGCGCCAGCATTCGCTTTGGCGACAGGACTTCCGCAAGCACACCGTCAATGCGATAGCGAATAGATAGCCGATCTTCAAAGGTCTCGATGTGAATATCGGAGGCCTGCTCTTTCACCCCCTGGGACAAAATGGCGTTAATCAAGCGGATGATCGGGGCGTCGTCCTCGGCATCCATCAAATCGCCAAGGTCGGGAATTTCATCCACCAGTTGCGCGAGATCGACGTCGGAGGACAAATCTTCGGCCATCTGCGCTGCCTGGTTTTGGTTGCGCTGATAGGCGCCACTGAGACGCGCCTGGAAGGTCGCCTCATCAACTTGCTCCAGGGTAAAACTGGCGCGGGCCGTGCGCCGCACCTCGAGCAATGTCTCCGTATCAAGTCGCCCGACATAGCTCAAGGTCAAGCCGCTGTCACTCGCCTCGAGAACCACTTGCTTGGCCTGAGAAAAGCCAAAAGGCAAGAGCCCATTGCGAACATCGACAGGTGCCTCTTCCGAGGCACCCGTTACGAGCACATCAGTGACTTCCAGGCTGTCAGCCGCTGTGTTCACGGGTCGATTGGCTCCTCAGATGCTTCTGGTAGCGACCGAACTCGGTCTTCCCAGGTGGGCAGGACCGGCATCACGTTGTCGTCCAGGAACATGAGCCCCTGATCACGTCGCTGTCGCTGCTGATCGCGAATGTAACGATACTTCTCTGCGGTAGCTCCCGCGAGGTCATCATCGTCACGAATAATGGTCGATCGAATAAATACCAGCAGGTTTGACTTGGTTACTGACACGACGTCACTTCGGAAGAGTCGTCCAAGTACGGGAATATCGGACAGAACGGGCACACCCTGCCGTGAGTCCTGGATATCGTCTTTTACCAGACCACCTAATACGACAATGTCACCGTCTTTAGCCAATACTTTGGTTTCAATTTTGCGCTCATTGGTAATGACATCAGAGGCGGATAGAACCTGCTGAGAGATGCTCGAGACCTCTTGAACAATGTCCATCACCACCGAGTCACCCTCGTTAATCTGGGGCGTTACCGTCAGCGTTACACCGACGTTCTCACGCTGAATTGTCTGAAAAGGATTCGCCACGCCATTGGCTGCACCGGTATTGGTATAGCTACCCGTGACAAAAGGCACCTGCTGGCCCACGGTAATAAAGGCCTCTTCGTTATCCAAGGTCAGCAGGCTGGGCGTGGACAAAATATTGGCATTGCCTTGTGAGTCGAGCGCATTGAGGATCGTTGTCATGGTCAGATTTTCATCGACCACACCCCAACCAAAGGTTGTTCCAGGTACCTGCGATAAAGCACCCGCGAGATCACGAACGCCAATTTCCGTTGATTCGGCATCCTCTGGCAGGATCGCTTGTGCAATACCCGCATTGCGACCCTGCTGTGCCTGGCTAGTACTGATGTTGCTGCCGAAGAGGCCCGAGTCGTTTACAAATAGCCACTGGAGGCCTAGCTCCCTACCTTCGACAATTTCCATCTCAACAATAATGGCTTCGACGAGCACTTGCGCGCGGCGGATGTCGAGCCTCGCAATAACGGCCTCAAGCGCGGCCATCTCGTCAGTATCGGCAGTGATAATCAAACTGTTGGTGCCTTCATCTGCCTCGATCGTTGACTTAGCGGCATTGGCAGCGCGAGTCCTGCCTGAGCTCTCATCATCTAGTCGTGACAGGTTTTGCATCACACGGGTTAAGACCTCTGCAACTTCGGTCGCATCCGCATACTCCAGATACATCACTCTGACGTTTCCACTTTGCTCGAGTGGAATATCAAGATAGTCGATAAGCCCTTTAATGCGTTCAATACTCATCTCGTCCGCAGTAACAATGACGCTGTTTGTCCGCTTATCAGCGACTAGACTCGCCTCGTCGTTCGCATCTGCACCCTCGCCCACCCGAGATTTTTCGAGTGTTTTAAGCATTTCCACGACGTCTGACGCGACCCCGTATCGCAACTGGACAATTTCCGTTTCTTTGACTGCCGATTGATCCATCCGATCAATGATCTGGGTAATGCGGTCAATATTGGCGCGAATATCAGAAATGATGATGGCGTTACTGGGTGCATAAGCGGCCATATGGGCCTGCTGCGGCACCAAGGGTCGCAGAACAGGAATCAACTTTGCCGCCGACACATTCTCCAATCGAATCACTTGAGTCACGTATTCGTCGTTGATGACGGAGGTACCGGAAATGACATCCACAGGAGCTGATCGGGCATTTTTATTGGGTATGACACGGACAACCTCACCGCTTCTCACAGCCGTGTACCCGTGGACGTCTAATATGGAGAGAAACAGGTCGTATAGCTCAGCGCGCGAAACGGGCTTGCTCGAGACCACTTTAACTTTACCTTTCACCGCCGGGTCTATCACGATGGTCGTGCCGGTGACATCGGCTACGAACTCAATAAACTCCTGAATGTCCGTGTCTTTCAGGTTAACCGTGAACTCCTGACTCAATACGGGCTTGGCAAACAACAGCAGGCTCAACACGAGTGTGATGACAAGGCCTTTTGCATTGGTAAGCATGGCGTGCATGTTATTTGTTACTCCTACTGAAGACTGCTCAGACTGACGCTGATNGATACTGGNCTTCCGTCCCGCTCTATCTCAAAGGTTGCGTCAGTGGCATCTCGCATCAATTGATACAAGCGTACCGTGTTTGTGGGATCGCTGAGCGTGTACCCGTTCACCGCGGTGACAATATCACCCGCTTTAAANCCAAGCGCTGTAAATTGTTCCGCATCTCTTCCGGGCGCTACCCGNTATCCCTTAAGTCCACCGTCCGACTGGACCGCGCTAATNGAAACAAGACCCGCCAATGATTGTGGATCGCTGTACANCTGCTCGCGGTAATTCGCGGCAAGCTGTTGCCGCTCTGNTTGATTCGTCGACACCTCTGCTGTTAATGCTGGAGTTCGATTAGGTAATTCAGACGACGNCGACTGCACGATACCAACGATGCCNTTATCGTCAAATAANGTNATNAGNTCGTANGTNCCGTTNTTATCAATNACNACCTGCTTGGGCAGTATTTTNGCCANAGTNACCTTGCCGNTAGCGGGCAGGTCATCGCCAACCGAATAGAGTTCCTGCTTCTTACGCGCTTCAATCATGGCACTACCCAGGCCATCCGNCGTNGAGGCCACGATACCGGTCAAAGTCAGCGCNAGACTGGTCTCCCGCGCNCCGTTCTCTATGCCCTCANGGGGGGTTGCANCGGCGTTAACCGGCGCGAGATCTTGCACCTCCGAGGGCTCTGCCGNACCAAAGACGCTCATNCCCAAAATGGAAGANACATCGATNGNNTCAGACNCNNCCAGACGCGNCNNNAGNNGANGGTGGCGGATTGATGACNACCGACTTTGAGACTTCTACCGGCGAGCTNGGTATGAGNGCCCANANGGTATTCGCNNTACTGTTNACCGCCCANANNACNAGGACNGCGATCAACCCNCNCTGAAGCANGNGTANNCGCTGCTCATCCGCNACCCAGCGATAGAGCCCGCGAAATCGCGCGTCTATNTNGAGTCNANTTAACAACGNGGCCGGNTTGTTCATGCGNTNTGCCGAATTTATTGTGGCNNTAGTGTAGCNGAGGTCGAGNCCNAAAAGGTGACGAAAAAGTGACTANCATCGCTCAAAAGTTAACCTTGAACGCGAACNAGCTCACTNCCTTGCTTTTGCACACCNGCNTTGGCCGCTCCTAGTGTTCACAATCTCCGATGATTTGACACCACTTTGGACNTCNGTCTGATANAATNTCGANNTCCTGCGGGGTGGCGTCGCCTGAGATGCTCAAAGAGCAAACCCGTTGAACCTGAACCGGCTAGTACCGGCGTAGGAACAGGACTNTCGAGCGCACATCGCTNGCTTCCTCCGATGATTCCTCCGTTTTTACCAGCCGNAAAAANNCTNTNGCANACAAAGGAATTNTCANANTGAAATCGGCCTCATCGTTNAAACACCAATTTGCTACNGCATTGGTNATTNTNACCGCATCGCACTCGACTTATGCACAAGAACCAGCACTTGAGGAAGTGGTTATCTCNGCTGCTCTCATGGCCTCTGATGGCAACCGGGTCAGCACGAGCAGTCTAGGTGACGCTGAGAAGAGACTCAGGGCGGCGGTCCACCTTGAAGATCTACTAACGGTAATCCCCAATGTCTCCGCCAGCGCTGGTGCATCACGTCAGCGCTTTTTTCAGATTCGGGGTATTGGCGAACGCTCCCAATTCATCGAACCCATCAACCCGTCG
>NZIH01000058.1 GCA_002691565.1 Halieaceae bacterium | reverse complement strand
GCGCCCATTTCCTTGGCGTCTACTGCACAGGCTTACGCGGGTCTTGCGCACATTACAGAGGCGGCAAAAATTCTTCGTAATTTCTCATTTTCAGAAGATCTCGGCGCCCACCGCGTGGTGAAAGAGCCTATCGGTGTCTGTGGCCTGATTACCCCATGGAACTGGCCAATGAATCAGGTGACCTGCAAAGTAGCTCCAGCACTGGCGGTTGGCTGCACTATGGTGCTCAAGCCCAGTGAAGTAGCGCCATTATCGTCGTATATCTTCACGGAGATCATGCACGAGGCAGGCGTTCCAGCGGGTGTTTACAACATGGTGAATGGTGATGGACCTGGCGTTGGAACAGCGCTTTCCAAGCACCCGGATGTCGACATGATGTCGTTTACCGGGTCGACCCGAGCGGGCTCGTTGGTCGCGCAAAATGCGGCGCCAACCGTTAAGCGCGTTACTCAGGAACTTGGCGGTAAGTCACCCAACATTATTCTGGATGATGCGGATCTAGAGGCAGCAGTGACTCGAGGCGTGTTGCACATGTACAACAACACGGGACAGTCTTGTAATGCGCCATCTCGCATGCTGGTGCCACGTGGCCGACTCGCGGAGGCTGAGCAAATCGCAGCAGCAGTGTCAGAGACCATCGTGGTTGGAGACACGGCGAGCCAGGAGACGAACATGGGGCCCGTGGTTTCCAAAGTGCAGTGGGACAAGATTCAGGGCCTCATCCAGAAAGGCATCGATGAGGGTGCGAAACTGGTGTGTGGTGGTACGGGTCTCCCCGATGGTGTAGATGCCGGACATTACGTTAGGCCGACGGTCTTCTCAGAAGCTAACAACGACATGACCATCTCCCGCGAAGAGATCTTCGGACCGGTTCTGACCATGATTCCTTACGATTCAGAGGAAGAGGCCATTCGCATCGCTAACGACACGCCTTACGGCCTCGCAGGTTATGTCCAGAGTGGCGACATGGANCACGCCCGATCAGTGGCGTCTCGCATTCGTGCGGGCAACATCCACATTAACGGCGCAAGCGGTGGTCCCGATATCCCCTTTGGTGGCTATAAGCAGTCGGGTAACGGCCGAGAGTGGGGAGCACATGGCTTCACCGATTACCTCGAGATCAAGGCGATCGAAGGCTATACCGCGGCATAACCGCAAAACCGTGATGGTGGGGGGCGTGTGGTGTGACTGACCTTATTTTAGCAATTGATCAGGGCACCACAGGCTCAACTATTGCGCTCATGGACACCGATGGAAGACTACTGACATCGGTGAACCACGAGTTTCCGCAGATTTTTCCACAGCCAGGATGGGTTGAGCACGATCCAGAGAGTATCTGGCAGTCCGTATTGAAAGGGTTAACTGCGGTTTTCTCTGACACTGAGTACACGGTCTCCCAGGTCGCTGCCATTGGTATTACCAACCAGCGCGAAACGGCGGTGCTGTGGGATTCTCAGACGGGAGACGCGGTGCACAACGCCATTGTATGGCAATGTCGGCGAACGACTGATGTCTGCGAAGGGCTCAAAGCCGCAGGTCACGAGGCGCTCATCAAGGCCAAAAGCGGACTTGTGCTGGATCCCTACTTTTCTGCGACGAAGTTCAAGTGGTTATTGGATAACGCGCCCCAGGCAAAGGCTCTACTGGCCGAGGGTCGCTTGTTGGCCGGTACAATCGACACCTATCTGATGTGGCGTCTCAGCAACGGGAAGGCGCATAAAACCGATGTATCTAATGCGTCTAGGACATCGTTAATGTCACTTGAGACGCTTGAGTGGGACGACGAACTACTCGACGTTTTTGGTGTGCCCCGTGCCATTCTTCCGGAGATTTGCCCGTCAAGCGGGCGATTCACACTAACTGAAGCTGTGCCGGGCTTACCCGATGGGTTGCCTGTATCGGGTGTCGCCGGAGACCAGCAATCAGCACTCTTTGGCCAGGCATGTTTTGACCCCGGCGATGCCAAATGTACGTTTGGTACAGGTTCTTTCATTCTCATGAATGCAGGTACTGCGCCGATAAGCTCTGACAGTGGCCTGTTGAGTACAGTGGCCTGGCAGCTCGAGGGACAGGATCCTGTCTATGCGCTGGAAGGGGGGGCTTTCGTCTGTGGGGCTGCCGTTCAGTGGCTCAGGGACCAATTGGGCATTATTGATCGTGCCGCTGATATCGAAGCCCTCGCTGCAAGCGTGGATAGTGCGGGTGGGGTGGAATTCGTGCCTGCCTTGGCCGGTCTAGGAGCGCCTTATTGGGCACCCGATGCCCGCGGCACACTGACCGGGCTGACCCGAGGTTCGGGTAAGGGCGAGATAGCGCGAGCTACGCTCGATGCGATGGCACTACAAAACGTCGATATTCTTACCGCTATGGAGACCGATATCGGTAAAACGATGAACACGCTGAAAGTGGATGGTGGTGCATCGGCGAACAACTTACTGATGCAGCTTCAATCAGATTATCTGAACCGTCCTATCACTCGGCCTGAGGTTATCGAAACGACCGTTGCCGGTGCCTGCTTTTTGGCAGGTCTGGGTGAGGGTATCTGGGCCAGTAGCGATGAAGTCGCGCGCGTCTGGCGCTCGGATAAAGCATTTACCGTCGGACTGACTGATGCCGAGAGGGCGGAGCGCTTGGCGTCCTGGCGGATGGCGATAGGGCGAACGCTCCACTCGCCGACGTAGCGGATGCCAGAAAAAGAGTCCCTGTCCTGTCTTCGGGGTCGTCATAAGTGGCGACAGATCAAGCCGGACAGTCTCGCCTTGCTTAGAGGCGAGTTTGTTATGCGCCAGCGGTGTGACCGCTGTGGAAAGGAGCGGACCAAGGCGCGATAAACGCTGCGATCCNTGGGGTTCCGTACCACTGCAATTGCGTTGGCTTGTAAAGCTGGCCCCTAACCGCACTCCACCACTGTTTTGGCTGGGCTCTGCGGACAAAACCAACCCTAGCGTGTACTATTTTTGCTGATCAGAAGTGCACGAAAATAACGATCAAGACACAGACTGACATCCTAGGGGGATTGCCATGACATCCATGTTGTATCCGACAACCAATCCATCGGCAGCAGAGCAAATGGTCGTTGCGCGAGGGGAGGGACCGTATATCTATGATCGCTCAGGTAAGCGTTATCTTGAGGGTATGGCGGGTCTTTGGTGTACCTCATTGGGCTACGGCAACGAGGAGATAATCGAGACTGCGACGCAACAAATGCGGGAGCTGAGTTTTAGCCACATGTTCGGTGGAAAAACCCACGACAGTGCGATGATGCTAGCTGACAAGCTCGCCTCGATGGTGCCTATGAAAAATGCGCGGGTTTTTCTGGGGAACAGTGGATCGGATGCGAACGACACACTGGTAAAAATGATTCGGTATCACGCGACCGCGACCGGACAGCCTCAGCGCACGAAAATTATTGCGCGGGACAAGGGTTATCACGGTGTGACGGTGGCGTCTGCCTCGCTGACGGGGATACCCACAAACCACAATCACTTTCAGCTCCCATTTGATGCACTGGGTGTTATCAGAACCGGGTCGCCTCACTTTTACCGATCTGCGAACCCGGGAGAGAGTGAAACCGAATTCGTAGCGCGACGAGCAAGCGAGTTAGAGGATCAAATTATTGCAGCCGGGCCCGAGACCGTGGCAGCCATGATTGCAGAGCCCGTATCAGGTGCGGGTGGTGTGCTGATACCGCCGACCGGTTACTACGAGGCGATCCAAGCCGTGCTTGATAAGTATGGAATTGCGCTTTGGGACGATGAAGTCATCTGTGGTTTTGGTCGCCTTGGCACTGATTTTGGTGCTAACGCCATGGGGATGCGCCCCGAGATGATGGTCTTTGCAAAGGCGCTGAGCTCGGCCTACGTTCCCGTAAGTGCCGCTTTGGTCAGTGGTGATTTCGTGGAGGCGGTTGAGAGTGCCGCGTCCGACATGGGGGTCTTTGGTCACGGTTACACCTACAGTGGTCATCCGCTCGGTTGTGCCGTTGCGCATAAGGTTCTGGAGATTTACGAGCGTGACAACGTATTTGAGCACGCAGCGCAGGTGGGCGAGTACCTTCAAGAGCGGCTTAGCTCGTTTAGCGATCATCCTCTTGTAGGTGAGGTGTCTGGTAAGGGAATGATTGGTGCAGTTGAGCTTGTCGCTAACAAAGACACGGCACAGGCATTTGAGGGCATGGCTGTCGGTCAATACTGTGCCAAAGCTGCCGAAGCTGCGGGGCTCATTATTCGGCCGTTGGGTGGCAATCGCGTCGCTCTCTGTCCACCGCTGATTTTGCAGCGTGAGCATGTGGATGAGCTGATCGATAAACTGACGATCGCCGTCAATGCAACCCTTGATTTTGCGAAGCAAGAGCAATTGCTGACCTAGGTGAGTAAGTGACGCAGTGAAAGTACTTCATGTCGAAGCAGGGCGTTATCTTTACGGTGGTGCTCAGCAAGTTGTCTGGCTCAATGAAGGACTCGCCCGTCGTGGGGTGGAGAATGTTCTCGTCTGCCCCGACGGCGCTGATATCGCGGCCGCGGTGGGTGACAATGCACGCGTCTACGAAGTCCGCATGTCCGGTGATCTCGACGTCGGGGTGGTGCCAAGGCTAATACGCATCCTAAAAAAGGAACAACCCGATCTCGTTCACATTCACAGCCGACGGGGTGCGGACCTCTATGGCGGGCTCGCCGCTCGCTTCATGGGTATCCCCGCCATTCTCTCCCGGCGCGTCGACAACCGAGAGTCTCGNCTGCTCGCACCATTGAAATACGCGCTCTACAGCCGCGTTATTGTTATTTCGAAGGCCATTGGAGACGTGCTGGTGTCCGGCGGAGTTGATGCGTCGAAGATCGAAACGGTGCGAAGNGCGGTCAANGCAGATGCCTATGACACCGTGACTAATCGAGACTGGTTCCAGAGCGAGTTTTCGCTCCCGAGTGATGAAAAGACGCTCGGNGTNATCGCNCAGCTTATTCCGCGCAAAGGCCACAAGTACCTCNTNAACAAGCTGCCTGAATTGTTACAGGCGCACCCGGAGCTGCAGGTGCTAATTTTCGGGCAGGGTCCGCTTAAGGCTGAGCTNACGAATCGAGTGGCGCAACCCGAATTTCAGGGGCGAGTTAAAATGGCCGGCTTTCGGGATGATTTGGCGCGTGTCTTTCCCAATCTTTACGCTGTGGTGCACCCAGCAGAGCGCGAGGGCTTAGGCGTTGCCTTGTTGCAGGCCTCCGCCTCGGGTGTGCCCGTGGTGGCCGCTCGTGCGGGTGGCATCCCTGAAGTCGTCCTGGATGACGTCAATGGCATTACGTTTGCGATAGCCGATGAGGCAGGGCTCTACAGTGCATTAGACGCCTTGCTTGCTAATCAAGAGCGTCGCGACACGCTCGGTGCAGGCGGCAGCCATCTAGCTCGTTCTGAGTTTTCTATCGATGCCATGGTTGAGGGGAATTTGGCGGTTTATCGATCCGTTCTGGGTAGCTAAGAGCGTAGTGAACGACTTCGCAGTCCGTGTTTCCGCATGAGCCCTCTGATTTGGTCGTAGCTCAACCCCAGCAATGCTGCCGCTTGCTTTTGGTTGTGGGCCGTTTGGCTTAGTGCTTGCTCCAGCCATGACGCTTCCTGCTGATCCAGTGCTGCTCGCAGATCCCCGGGCAGTTCCGAGTTCAAGTCGTTTCTCGATGGCGTCTCTGGGGTCGGTGTATCAGACTTTTCGATGGGTCGATCTGGCCAAGGGTTGATGACCAGTTCAGCAATTTGCTCTCCGTCTTCACCTTGTCGGTGGAGCGAACGCTCAATGACGTTTCGAAGTTCACGGACATTGCCCGGCCAATGGTAGCGATGCAGCTCGCCTTTGGCGTTTGGCGAAAATCCAGGGAAATGATGCCATCCTGACTCAGCGGCAAAGCGAACGGCAAAATGCTCTGCGAGCAGCGTGATGTCACCGTCTCGGGTACGCAGCGGCGGCATGTTCACCACGTCGAATGTGAGTCTATCCAGTAGGTCCCACCGAAATTTGCCTTTTGTGGCCATTGTCGGGAGATCCGCATTGGTCGCGGCTACGATGCGGACATCGACTTTGATCGTTTGGCTGCCGCCGACGCGCTCCAGTTCACCGTATTCGATGACTCGAAGTAGTTTCTCTTGTAGTGCCAGTGGCATCGTACCTAACTCATCAAGGAGGAGGGTGCCCTCATCGGCGCGCTCAAACCTGCCTTGATGACTGCGGCGAGCGCCCGTAAAGGCGCCTGGCTCATAACCAAAAAGTTCGCTGTCGAGCAGGGTTTCCGGCAACGATGCGCAGTTTAATTTGATGAAGGGCCCCTGCCACCGAGAAGATAAGAAGTGAAGCCTATTGGCCGCGATCTCTTTACCCGTGCCGCGCTCTCCTGTGACCAGGATAGACCGATCAATACCTGCGAGATTGGAAATGTGATCAAGCGCAGTGTTCAGCGCGTGACTCTCTCCAATGACGGTTTGCATCGTTTCCATATGGCAATTATAGGTAAAAAATACGCTTATTAAAGGTTTTTATTTCTCTTAATGAGGTAAAAANTACCTTATTTGTCAGGTAAATAGCACCATTGATATCTTTCGATCTCACCTAAACCCCTGTTTTCAATTGGTTTTTTTTAAATGGCGCACAAATCGCTCTAACGACCTAGGTTTAACGAAACAGTGGGAAAAGTGACATGGGTATTTTTTCGAGGCTCTCGGACATCGTGAATTCAAATCTGAATGCGATGTGTGACAGTGCAGAAGATCCAGAGAAGATGATTCGTCTGATCATCCAAGAAATGGAGGATACGTTGGTTGAGGTGCGATCGGCGTCCGCCCGCATATTGGCAGATAAAAAGACGCAGGAGCGGCAGTTGCGCTCGATGAAAACTCAGGCCACGACTTGGGAAGAGAAGGCGAAGTTAGCCTTATCCAAAGATCGTGAGGACCTGGCGAGGGCCGCGCTTCATGAAAAGCGACGCGTTGAGTCAGAGGCTGTAGCGCTTGAGGGCGAACTGGAGTTGGCTGATGAGCACATCGAGCAGCTACACCACGAAGTAGCTCAGCTCCAGACAAAGCTTGATGATGCCCGTGCGAAGCGCAAGGCGATTCTGATGCGCGCAGACTCTGTTTCACAGCGCCGTAAAACACAGACCCAGATTCATCGAAACCAACTTGACGATGCATTTGAGCGTTTCGAACGCTTTGAGCGTCGCGTCGATGGAATGGAAGGTGANCTTGAAGCGATGAACTTGGGACGAGGCAAGCCAAGCCTCGCTGATGAAATCGACGCACTGGCTGCGGATGACACGTTGAGCGAGGAGCTCGAGGTACTGAAGCAGTCAATGGAGGTTCAGGGACAGTCTACGGAGCTAAAGACGGGTGGTTAAGAGCTCAGCAATTGTGACGGGCTCAGCCTTAGCTTCTCTATCCGCACGTGGGAGAAAAAAATGAAATACACCATGAGAAAGCTCGCAGTCGGCGTCATGATGGTNTTACTCGCGATGTCTGCCATGGCGGAGGAAGATGAGCTCAAGACCCTGCCGGGTTACGTGAAATTCGAAAGTCTTGACGAAGTCTATGGTGAGCCGAAGGTACGGGTGAATGTCGGGGGATTCCTGCTGAGCCTCATGTCAAAGGCAGCCAAGAATGATCCAGAGGCGGCGGCTGTTCTGGAGGGTCTCGAGGGCGTTCGCATAAATGTCTACTCGACGGAAGGCGCAGGCGCGCCGGCCATNGACGAGCTACAGAATGCGAAAAACCTACTCTTAAATCAGAATTGGGAGCCAATTGTTCAGGTAAACGAGGACGGTGAGAACGCCCAGGTCTTCATCAAGGCCGATCGCGAAGGCGTGCAGGGAGTGACAGTGATGGCAGTTGATGAGGAAGACGCTGTATTCGTAAATATTCTCGGCTTCGTCGATCCCAAACATCTGGGCACGATAATGGATCAGTTCGACGTCGATTTACTTTAGTGCAACCGTTAAAAAATAGGGGTAATNGTATGAATTCTAGAAATACTTTGATGGGTGTAGCGACTAGTCTGATGTCGGTGGNTCTCATNGCNNCCGCGCCAAGTGCGTGGGCTGCAGACAGGGTCTTCGACTTGGATGAATTTACCGGGGTTGCGGCGGCGCAAGGACTCGATGTTGAGGTTGTCGTGGGTGAGCAGTTTNTGGTGACCGCGANTTCGGAGAGTGCAGAGCANCTTGGGAATTTAAAGATTCGTGTTAAAGACGATGTCCTGATGGTTGGAAGGGAATATCGCTCGGGTGGTTTTTGGGATTGGTGGAAGCACTCTGCGGATGTGTCGGTGATGGTTCAAATGCCAAGCGTGAGCGTTTTGAAGGCTAGCTCAGGTGCTGAGCTGTTTGTTGAAGGGGTGGATTGCGAAATACTCTCTATAGACGCATCCAGTGGCAGTGATATCGAGGTTGTCGGATTCTGCGACACCGCAACGATTGATGCCTCGAGTGGCTCGGGCATCGATTTGAGGCGTTTACAACTTAAAACTGCCACTGCCGATGCGTCGAGTGGTGCCGATATCAATCTCAATGTGACTGACGCTTTTTACGGCGATGCCTCGAGCGGTGCTGACATCGACGTCTACGGTCAGCCCGCTGTCGCTGAATCCGATACCTCATCAGGTGCCGATATCGATTTCAGAGGCGCTGAATGAAGCGGTTATCGATAGCTAATCGATCAAGGATGTTGTGGCCACTGCTATTGGGCATCCTGGTCCTCCCCGGTTGTATCAGTGTGAGCAGCTCGGACCATCTCGAGGTCAGCGATTTCGTATTTTGTGTCAATAAAATGCAAGAGGGAGGCAAGGCTCCCGATGAGGCCGCAATGTTTTGTGCTGAGCAGATGGGTGCGTCTAATCAAAAAGAAGCAAAGCAAGTAAGTGCTAATCAGTAATTAAGGAGGTTATTGTGTCAGAAGGAATGTTAGCGATCGCAACGGGTCATGTAGGCATTTTAGCGGTGGCCTTTATTATATACGTCGTGGTGAGCGCGCGACGCATTAGTGCTGAAAGGCGTTTGGATGCGCTAGTACAGATTTCTCGGATTGCTGGCGATGCGGTAGGCAGCGAGGAAATACGACATGCTCTCGGAGCAGATGCTGATTCCCAACGATTCAGTCGCTGGGGTGTCGTGCTTGCCGTGTTCGCTATTGGGCCAATCGCCATTGGCTTGTTCAGCGATATATCATGGTTACTGTCAGGTGGCTTGTTCATTGAGACGCTAGGGTGGTGCTTTATCATTGCTGGGAAAATATACCCCGGCAATCAGCGCGTNGCAGACAGCNCATAAGCTATTGAATTTAGCGATTCAGATGCTTTTTTGGAGAAGTTAGTGAATTTTTTAGAATTTATGTTTGTGCCCATGATCTTGTTGGTCACGGTCGTGGCGCCAATCTGGATTACATTGCATTACCGAAGTTTGAATCACTCGAGCAGGGCTCTTAGCGACGATGATCGCCTGGCTCTGGATGAAATGCTGGAATCGGTCGATCGTATGACCGACCGAATCGCGAATTTAGAAGCCATTTTGGATGTGGATCATCCCAATTGGCGCAATGAAAAGGATAGTAAGTGATGAGTAGAAGGAACCAGACCCGTTATAGAAAGTTCAACCAGGGCCGAAAGAATGGCTGGGGAATAGGCTTATATCGGCACCCATCAGATAGCTGGTTGGGTGGGGTTTGTGGGGGACTCGCAGAATATTGGGAGGTGCCGACGTGGGTAACGCGTTTGTCAGCGTTTGCGCTTTTTCTGGTAACGGGTTTTGTCGCATTCTGGTGCTATGTCGCCGCTTGGATACTGATTAGCAAGAGATCGTCACGATGGGACGACGAGGTTTACGAGGAAGAAATCATCAGGGACTATGATGAAGAGCGTCATGAATACCGACGACGACGGGCATTTCGCTATTCCGAGCCACCAACGACACGAATGAGTAAAGCACGAGACCGAGTGCGTGAAGCAGAGCGTAAAGTAGCGGCGATGGAGCGGTACGTGACTTCTAGTCGATACGACTTGGACAACGAATTCTCTAAGCTTTAGCAGGTATTGGGCCCTTGGGGCCAAGCAACCTTGGAAGAAGATTAATNGAAGTGTTTGGAATACTGGGTTTTGTGTTTGGACTCGTCGCGTTTGTTCGTCTGGAAAAACTGACGAAGACGCTGAAAGAAAAGAACATTCTCGAATCGGATTACAAAGACGAGTAGCGCGCTAGCGTTTTGTTTNCGNGTCTAGGGGNGTAAGCAGGTGCTGACCNGGATATCTTCCCTCTACTTGACTGCCATTCACAACGACGGGNCGTCCCGCAACCAGCACATGCGNAATGCCGACAGAGGGCTGGTACGGNTCACCGTACTCCGCTCTTGCGGCAATCGTTTCGGAATCAAAAATGACTAGGTCTGCATCAGCGCCTACTTGAATGCGACCTTTTGTCTCAAAGACACTGGATGCCTGTGAGAGCCATTGAGCCGGNAGCAACGTTATACGTCGCAAGCCATCCATCAGTGGCATAACCNCNAGGTCTCTTACATAACGACCTAAGAAGTGAGCGTAGGTGCCAGCGATATTGGGGTTGGTTTTTACCTCAAGGTCAAAGGCGGGAAGCGCATCAGTCGATACCATCATTCCNGGCCATTTGAGTGCTTCAACCAGCCATTCCTCCTTAACATAGTGGTGGTTGATCGAGCTGGTGGGGAACTCTCGCTGGTACTGTANAAAGCGTTTTTCATCTAGCCACTCACCGGTGGGTACCCACTGAACATCCTCGTAATCGATATCGAAGATGGCTCGCCAGTCGCGATTGACAAAGACGTCGGCCGCGATAGACGTTCCGCCCGCAAGATACGACAGTGTTTCAGTGGTAATGCGTGCGCCTCGCGAGTTGGCGGCATCAATCTTTGAAAGCCAGACGCCGATACCGCCCATGGCCGAGTGGGTAATGTGGCATATCAGGGTCGCAACGCCATGCCTTTCAGCGAGTGCGATGACCTCGTCTAGCCCTGTTGGATCGCCCGGCATGCCCCGCCGCACGTGGACATAGACCGGCGTATCGTACTCAGCCGCGGTTGCGAAAATCATGCTGAGCTCACTTTCCGTCACCGCCTCGGTCATGTAATCGAGTAGGACACCAATACCCAAACCACCGAGCTGCAGTCCATTTCGAAGGTGTTCTCGCATCTCATTCACCTGGGCCGGGGTGGCCGGCTGGCTCCACATGGCGCCACCCAGAGAAAACAAACCGTCCTCCGAGAAGAAGTAGCCTTGCGTGGAGTTGTCCATGACTANACCNCGAATGGCAAAGTGACCNACNGAAGAACCGTAGTGCAGTTGNGCTCCCGCTTTGTATTGGTAGCCATAGTCCGTCGGTGGGTAGGAGCCCGCTTCAAGATCGAGTTGCGTTGTAATGCCATCGAGGACGCTCAGGTGCTCACCCAGGCGCGTCGGCGTGTGAGAGTGGATATCGATAAAACCCGGGGAGACGACTAGCCCGCGAGCATCAATTATACGATTGGCTTTAAGGCGCTCTGTCGAGATGTGCGTTATTTTCCCCCGTCTGATTCCAATGTTCGCAATGCCATCGAAGTTTGTTTCTGGGTCCATGACCCGACCACCCTCGATGACCGTATCGAATACGTCTGATGTAATGGTTTTTGCCTGCGCCATAGAGGCCATGAGTGCAAACGTTAATGCAACCGCATACGTCTGGATGGTGTTTCTGGAGACCATTATTTATTCTCGCTGTGCTTGGGGTTCTGGACGGCCCGGTGCATGCTCACCGCGAGATCATAGCCACTAAGTAGTTGTTTGTCTTGGAGTTGTATCTTGCAGTCATTGTCCGATTTTTCTAATGCCGCGCATTCTGGTGAGGACATCGTGTTCTTGCACGCTAACGGATTTCCCCCCGGGACCTACGCGTCTTTCCTCACGGCTTTGGGCTCGTTGGGTCGAGTTTCTACTGTTGAACATCGACCTTTGTGGGTGAAAGAAGCACCAACATTTTTAGATTGGAGTGTTTACGCAGACGACGCGATAGAGACGTTGGAGCGAGAGGCAAAAGGTCCCGTTTGGCTGGTAGGACATTCGATGGGCGGAGCGATCAGCTTACTCATAGCCAGAAAAGCACCTCATCTGGTTAAAGGCGTCGTGGGCTTGGATCCGGTAACGATTAACACTCGATTCCTCGCTTTCTCTCGGTTGGCGTTTCGACTTTGGCCTGACAAACCCAAGATGATCCGCGGCGCGCTCGGGCGGCCTCATCATTTTCCCAGTCATCAGAGTGCGTTTGATTTTTATCGCTCGAAGCGCGCCTTTTCGGGCATCGCAGACAAGGAGCTGATGGACTATGTCCGGGCCGCTCATTCAGCGTCGGATAACGGTGTGGATCTCCGATACTCCGGTGCCTGGGAGGCTTGCGTCTATCGTTCGCCACCTAATTTGTGGAAGTGCTTTGAGCACATAGAAAAACCAGTGCATATTTTGGGCGGAGCGCATTCGTACGTGATTGTTCCAACCGTGGCGGAACGCCTCAAAAAGCTAAAACAGATCAATTTTCAAACCATTGATGCGGGTCATTTGATGCCCCTCGAAAAGCCTGGTGAGACTGCCGCGTTTGTCACAGAGAGTATTTCTCGTGACGAAACATAAACCTTGCGAGCTGGTACTGGTAAGCTCTTGCTTCAGATGCGGGACATGACAAAGGCCTTCCATGATTAACCCGATTGACGGACGTTTAGCGGATCTCGATGAGCGACTATTTATGCCGCGCGAGTTGAGCTGGCTGTCGTTCAATGCAAGGGTTTTACAGGAAGCCGCCAATGAATCGGTTCCCGTCATTCAGCGTTTGCGATATCTCGGCATTTTTTCGAGCAATCTTGACGAGTTCTTCCGTGTGCGTGTCGCCGAGATTAGAAGGCTCATCACCTTATCTACCGGTGGTAAGCGGCAGCGCGCAAAGGAACTACTAGAGACCATCCAGGAACAGGTAGCCCACCTCCAGCAGGAGTTCGATAGAACGCAGTCAAAGGTGATGGCAGAGCTTAAGAGGCGGCATATCTACATCATCGATGAGACCGAGCTGAGCCGCAGGCAGCTGACCTATGTCGAGGATTACTTTGCTAAGCATGTGCTCCCCGCACTCGAGCCAATCTTACTCAGCGACGAACTGGCCATCCCAGCATTAGCCGATGAATCTTTGTACCTCGCTGTCGATATGAAGACGCCCGAAGGCGACAAATATGCGGTCATGGAGGTGCCCTCAGACGTGTTGGGGCGATTTGTCTCTATTCCAAGAGGACGCGATGCGCAGGGTAAAGTATTCATTTTGCTGGATGACGTGATTCGCGCCTGCTTGCCTCGCGTCTTTCGTGGTGTGTTTAACATCGAGTCCGCGAGTGCCTACTGCTTCAAGTTTTCGCGTGATGCCGAGTTGGAGATCGAGACATCGATCAACGAAAGTCTCATCGAAAAGATGGCCTCTAGCCTAAAACAGCGGCGAAAGGCAGACGCGGTCCGCTTTGTTTACGATGCCACGATGCCTGAGATGCTTCTCGAACAGTTGCGGAAGAGACTCGGGTTTGGTCGTTACGACAGCCTGATCCCTGGGGGGCGCTACCACAACTCTAAGGATTATATTGGCTTTCCGAATGCAGGACCCAAATATCTCGAGTTCAAGCCCCTAGCACCTATTCGAATTGCCGAGCTCGATCGTGCAGACAATATCTTCGACGCCCTCCGTGAGAGGGATTATATGCTTTACTACCCGTATCACCCGTTCGATTATGTTGTGGATGTGTTGAAGACAGCAGCAATCGATCCAGCGGTGACCGCGATCAAGGTTTGTCTTTACCGCGTGGCATCTAATTCCCAAATCGTCGATGCACTCATCAATGCACAGTACAACGGCAAGCGCGTGCGTGTGGTGGTTGAGCTGGCGGCGCGTTTCGATGAGCAAGCCAATATTGCCTGGTCTGAGCGCCTTACCGAGGCAGGCATTGAAGTGATCTTCGGTATCCCCGGACTAAAAGTGCACAGCAAGCTGTTTCTCATTGATCGTATGGAAAATGACGAATTGGTGCGGTACAGCCACGTGGGTACCGGTAACCTCAATGAAAAGACTGCCCGGTTGTACACTGACTTCACCTTGTTAACCGCTGACCCTGAAATCTGTGAAGACGTTAACGAGGTATTTGAGTTTCTAAAATATAACTATCGCCGCCCCGACTATAAGCATCTCCTTGTATCGCCGCATACCTCAAGAGGCGGCATTATGCGGCTCATTGACGAGGAGATTGCCAACGCACGACAGGGGTTTCGAGCGCAGTTATTTTTTAAATGTAACAACCTTGTGGATCGGCAGTTGACCCTGAAGCTCTACGAAGCCAGCCAGGCCGGTGTTGAAGTGAAGCTAATCGTTCGTGGTATGTGCTCAATTCTGCCTGGGGTTACCGGGATATCAGAGAACATTAAAGCCATTAGCATTATCGACCGCTTCCTCGAGCATCCCAGAGTGTATGTCGCTCACAATCGCGGTGAACCTAAATACTATATCGGATCGGCTGACCTGATGACGCGAAACATTGACTATCGGGTTGAGGTGATTTGTCCGGTTAAGGACGCGCGTGCTCAGACAATGCTCCAAGACATCCTTGATCAGCAATGGAGCGACAACTGTAAGGCCCGCGTAATCGATGCCTATCAGGCCAACAAGATGGTTACATCGGAGGGCAAAGCCACACTTGTTCGCTCACAAGAAACCATCCACCGTTATCTTGAGACGGGAAAGTTACCGCGCATGCCAAAGTCATCCATGCGTAAACCTTCCATACGAAGGCGACGAGGAAAGTAGTTAGGTTTCGCGGTTTATTTAGCGCAGGTCGTCGCTACGGACGTTAAAGAAAGGTCTGGTGACCCCATTGTTCTCCAACATCAAAAACTCGCTGCCATCGGGATTCGATAGCACAACCTCCAACGGCTGGAATAGCGGGCGGCGCACAAATTTAACGAACCAACCAGACTGTTGTTTCTGATTCAACGCGATGCGTTGCTCGTTTGTAATCAAGCTGAAGAAGTCATCAGGAATAGGAGGCATGCGCATGCGACGTTCTGCAACGCTTGGCACTCGTGCGTTGTTGATGGACTCAACGGCGCTCATATCGACCTCTTCACCTTTACTACGACAGAGAGAATAGCAACTTTGTTGGCTTGGCCAATGACGTTGATCTGCAAATCGTGAGCCACGTCACAAATTTGACGTCAGAACATCTCAGCTCGGTTACATTAGCCAGGCATTGACTTCATCTTGATTGATCAGCACGAGCTGCTGAGCTCTTGGGTCTTCAAGCAACTCGGCAGTGTTGACGTTCAAGAGTTGCAGTAAATACGGTGCGAGCTTCGCTCTAACAGCGATCTCTAGACGACCTCCACTCATGTTGTAGTCATGAGCAATCACCTCCTGCTGCTCCAAAGACAGCCGGGAATCGGGTGCGATTGTGAGGGTCACAATGTATTGCCAGTCCTCGTCTTGCTCTGAGAGACGATGGCTCTCTTCCATCAGGTCCGCTTCGCCTCGGAATCGGCTAAGCACAAAATCTCTGAAGTCTTGGTTTTTTTCGCACCATGCGCGGACATGCCACCGATAACCCGTCCACACCAGCGTATGCGGCACAATGATACGACCTTCCCGATCGGGATTGTTCAACGAGACATAGTCGACATCAATCCGCCGATGTTCTGTCATCGCCTGGATAATGGGCCTCAATAGCTCGGCCGGGAGTTCTCTTGATGGTGCACTGACAACCTCGACACTGGCAGCCGTCACCGGTAAGTGTCCTAGAATTCGCTGAACATCACTCTGCTGGGCTGCCAATTGCAAATATTCGGAGGCTAGCCCCCGCGTCAGAATCGGCGCGAAGTCATCTGAGGGAGAGTAATGTTTCGC
>NZIH01000057.1 GCA_002691565.1 Halieaceae bacterium | reverse complement strand
CGTTAAACCGGAATGATCTATCGCCATGTACTCCGTGACGGTGAAACAGTCGTGAGTCTCAAGTCCATCCACCTCATCAACGGCACCAAAGCCTGCACGTTTCAGTGCATCGGACATTGTCTTAGCGGCATGAGGAAAGATGAGGTCATCGCCACGCGACCGAGCAAGCTTTGTCTCAAGCGAAATAGGTGCAGAGCAATGGCCCCAGCCTTTGATACGCGGTATGTCCTGAAGCTTAAGGCCTAACTTTTCGGCATGTTGCCGAGCAAACCGCTCACTCGCCAGAATGATGCACGCAGCGCCATCGGTAATCTGACCGCAGTCGAGTTTTCGCACCCGTCCCTCGATAACAGGATTGAGCCCTTGATCACCACTGAAGCTCCCCTCGGCGAACTGCCATCCACGTGTTTGCGCATTGTGGTTCAACTTCGCGTTGGCAAAGTTAATCTCCGCTATCTGCGTTAAATGATCATCTCGGATACCGTACCGCCGGTCATACTCCTCGGTAATCAGATCGAACATAAAGGGCCATGGGAAGTCACAACTCAGAGCCTCATGCCCTTGCCACGTCGCGGCGCCCAAATACTCTGCACCTGTTTTACCGCTTACGTTTCGCATCAGCTCCAGACCGACGACACAGGCAGTCTCATAGTGACCAGCCTCGATATCGCGCATTGCACCCAGGATCGCCATTGATCCGGACGCACAGGCGGCTTCATGCCGGGACGTTGGCAACATCGCAAGCTCAGGAAAGACTTGCCCAAAAAAGCCACCGATAAGACCCTGTCCAGCAAAGAGATCGGCCACAAAATTTCCTACATGACCCACCTCAATCTGGGTGAGTTCAACCCCTGCGTCCGTGATCCCGTCAGTCAGTGCCTCGGCAAACATGTCATACACCTCAAGACCCTCGCGCGCCCAATTGCGCGAAAAATCTGTCTGACTGCCACCTAAAATATAGACGCTATTACTCATTGCACGCCTCGATTTGTTATTTGTCTGAGTGAGTAACGANCACTCTACTCGTTGATTGCTTCGTGCGCGAGCGAAACGGCTAATGCCTATTGACGATATTTACTGACATTGCCGCGAGATGGGAATAGCGACATCGACGGTTGTGGAGGTCCGAATCACGTGCGTGGACCCAACCAACTCAACAACTCACATCACAAAAAAAAGCCACCCGNGTGGGTGGCTTTTTTTAAGATGGTGGGTCGTGCTGGGTTCGAACCAGCGACCAATTGGTTAAAAGCCAACTGCTCTACCGACTGAGCTAACGACCCGAAAAGTGGTGCAAGAGGGCGCGTATCCTACGGTTTACACGCGAAAAATCAAGCCCTGAAAATTACCGGCTGGCGTGCCCAGTGTGCCTAACATAAAACGCGCCGCACAAACCCTGCGCTAGGCTCTAGAGACCAATAACTCTTCAGCACATAACCGGGCTCAGTCCAGACTATCTAAAAAGTCCTTAGCCAGTTGAGCAGCCGGGTGCTGTTCTTCGCCGTAGTCCGCAATTACCTGGTTAAGGTACTCCCTAGAGCGATCTAAGTTACCTTTCAAAGCGTGCACACGGCCCAGCTTATAAAGCGCATCCGGAACCTTACGGTCATTGGGGTATTGATCCAGCAACAACTGAAAATTCTGTCGCGCCGACTCAGGATCAACCGGCTCTATCACGAGATACAATTCTCCCAGCCAGTAATGCGCGTTAGGCGCGAATCGACCGAACGGGTAGCCGGCTAAGAACGCATTGAATGCATCAACTGCCGCCTCAAACTGCCGCTCTCTCACTAAACCGTAAGCCGACTGGTATGCCTCGCGCTCACCTGGCTGGGCTTCGGCTACCGCGACAGGCACCTCTACTGATGGCACACCGCTGTCAGGGGCTGAGCCCTCGGCTGTTTCATCGCCGACCTCGACGACGGCCGATGGATCGATCGTCCCGATGGCCGCTAAGCGTCGATCCATCTCAACGTACCGCTCGAGAGACTGATCTTGCAAACGCATTAGTAGACTGGCCTGTTCCTCTACCAATCCGTTCAACCGACGAATTTCCTCTTCTAATTGCTGAACACGAATCGCAAGCGAACGTGAGTCAGTCGATGAAAGTGGGAGAGGCTGACTGCCCGTGAAGTCAGTAGACGTGTCCGCCTGCACGTAAGGAAGCACCGCTGCCTGCTCGGCAACGGGCTCAATACTGGCTACTTGAGCCACGCTGGTCGACGCCCAAATAAAAAAGCCGGCGACCAGCACCGGCTTTGAAACTCGTTGAAGGATCATAACGTCTTACTTGATCTCCACTCGTCGATTCTTCTTCCAGCTCGACTCACCGGAGCCATACGCCACAGGATTCTCTTCGCCGTAGCTAATGGTTTCGATGCGATAGGCAGGGACGCCACTGGCGACCATGTAATCGCGCACAGCGTTCGCACGACGCTCACCGAGGGCCAAGTTGTACTCGCGAGTACCGCGCTCATCCGTATGGCCTTCGAGTCTAACGTTACCGCTATCGGCCATCATGAGAGCAACGTGCGCATCGATGGCAGCACGCACATCGTCACCAAGTGACGAACTGTCGTAGTCAAAGTAGAAAACACTGCCTGCGGCGGATGCAGCGTCCATAAGACGACGCTTCTCCTCACGCTTTTCAGCCATCATCATGGCCTTCTCTTTTTCCACTGCTCGCTGCTCGGCGGCGGCGGCCTCAGCCGCAGCCGCTTGCTCTGCTGCGGCTCGCTCCGCAGCTGCCTGTGCTGCAGCTTCTTCTTTAGCGGCATTGCTTGAGCACGCGCTCACTAGTACTGCCATCAAAACAGCAGCAACAGCTTTCCCCAAAGTATTTTTCGTTGTCATGACGTGTTTCCTACACAGGTTTTTTGATAACTACCTATAATGTAGCGCATATATGTCCATTTGTTGAACATGCAGAGTCTTTTTTGTTCATTGTTGCGACAACATAGGCGACCAAGCCGGCTCCTGCACACTGCCTGAGCGCGCCGGCAGGCTAAATTTGACCCCTCCATCGACCGCCACCGCTCCCAACACACTTCGTTCGCCTCGTTTGGTCGCATAAATAACGAGTGATCCGTTGGGCGCAATACTGGGGCTTTCGTCAAGCGACGTCTCCGTTAAAACAGTCAATCGCTCAGTAACCAAATCAAAGACAGCAATGTGGAAACGCCCATCACGCTGATGAACCAACGCAACGTTGCGGCCATCTTCCGCGACACGCGCGCGCGCATTATATCGTCCCTCAAAGGTCACACGCTCAACCTTACCGGTGGCGAGTTCATACCGATAAATTTGTGGGCGTCCACCACGATCAGACGTAAACAGAACCGACTTACCATCGGGCATCCAGGTGGGCTCCGTATCAATAGCGTAATGCCGGGTGAGACGAGTAAGCTCTCTCGTTTCGAGATCTAAGAGGTAGATGTCAGGACTACCGTCCTTTGATAGCACCAGCGCCAAAGACTTCCCATCCGGAGACCACACAGGCGAATTGTTAAGCCCCTGAAAATTGGTCAACTGCTCACGTTCACCGGTTGCCAGCACTTGTCGATAAATAGCGGGTCGAGATGACTCGAATGACACATAAGCTACTTCTTTGCCATCTGGCGACCAACTCGGCGCCAAAATGGGATCGCGCCCCTCAAGAAGGACAATCGGACGGCGACCATCGGCATCAGCAACCGTTAACCGATAAAAATCTTTACCCTCGGGATTACGCGTCACTGACACGTAGATAAGCCGGGTGGCGAAAGCACCGGGTATACCCGTCAACTTTTCATAAATCGCATCCGCCACGCCATGCGCCACCATGCGGGCCTCGGATTCGCTGCCAACCACCTGGCCTGAAAACAGCTCGATGCCTCGCTCGACGTCATGAAGGGCGAAATCAACGCGTAATTGCGTGCCCTTGCTGACACGGCCAATAACCAAATACCGCGTCGCAATGGCGCGCCAGTCGCGATAAAAAATGTCGGCTTTGGAGGTGGGCAGGCTCAACATATCGCGGCGGCTGACAGGACTGAACTGACCACTGCGTGCGAGGTCGGAATCGACGATCTGTGCAAAGTCGACCGGCGATGTACCCAAGCCGTCCCAGGCAAAGGGGGCAATCGCAATGGATGTTGGGTTGTCGATGCCGCGCGTCACCTGAATCTCGAGTTGCCCCCAAGCAAGAGACGAACAAATCAGACTCAACAAAATGACTGCTATGCGCTGCGCCATACCTAATACCTCAGATCTTCTGGCTTAAATCGTAGGGGAAAGCGTCGAAAGTATCGCTCGAAATCGGAAATAGACAAGACCGTGACCTCGGGGAATCGCGCCACGCGCTCAACGGCTGCGATCGCACTGCGATCAAATGCCGTGCTTCCACTGCTGCTTGATACAGAAATACCGACGACTTCACCCGTAGGTACCAGACTGATAATCAGTAGTACCTCCATACCGTTTCTCGCCGACGGCGGGCGGCGCCAGTTCTGAGTTATTCGCGCCTGCATTAAGCCGGCAACCTGCTGCACATCGTCGACCTCGCCTGTGGCCTGTTGTTCATCCGCATCGGGTAAATCTTCGAAGCCTGCCATCAACTCGCGTTGAAGTTCAGTGAGTCGCTCTGCCTGAGACATCTCAGGCGATGACGGGGACTCGTCGGCGACTGGCTCGGGTGTCGGCGCTACGACGTCTGGCGTAGGCACTGGTTTGGGCTTTGGCTCGGATTTGGGCTCAACTACGTTGGGCTTCGGTTTAGGCTTGGGTTTGGGTTTGGGTTTGGGCTTCGTCAGAGAGACTAGTGATGCTTGGATGACCTGTGGCTGCGCAGTGATCGTAGGCGAAACGGTTGTCCAACCGCCCTCCAGAGCAAAAACAAACAGCAGATGAACCAGTACGGCAACCAGCGCAGGAATCCCGAAGATGAGTAATCGATCCGAGTTCACTATCGCCCCGCAGGCGCCTCGGTCACCAACCCTACAGACGGCGCCCCTGCATCTTGTAGCTCTGACATCAGCACAACAACTTCCCCATAGGGAACTGCCGCATCGCCCCAGACCATAACCGCCTTCTCAGGATTGCGCTTCAGAACCGTGGCGACACGTTGCTTCACCGTCTCAATGCTCAGCGTCTGATCATCACTTGCACCTAAATTCAGATATAACCTCGCTTCAGCATCAATGGAGACAATCAGAGGCTCGGCGTCGCTGTCTGACACGGGCGAGGAATCAGCCTTGGGCAAATCCACCTCGACGCCCTGCATCAGGAGCGGCGCTGTCGCCATAAAAATAACCAGCAGTACCAACATCACATCGATGTACGGGACGACGTTTATTTCAGCAACGGCACGTCGCGATCTCACTAGCTACCCCCTCGTTTCTGAGCGTAGCTTTGACGTTGCAACAAACCAGAGAACTCGTCGACAAACGACTCATATCGATTCAACAGAGCATCAGCCTTGGCCGCAAATCGGTTGTAGGCCAGGACCGCTGGAATGGCCGCGAAGAGACCCATAGCAGTTGCAATCAGCGCCTCCGAAATACCGGGAGCAACGGCCGCTAAGGTTGCCTGAGAGCTGGTGGCCAATCCGCGAAACGANTGCATGATCCCCCAGACTGTTCCAAACAATCCGATGTAAGGNCTNGTAGAACCTACCGACGCGAGGAACGGGAGGTGTCGTTCAAGACGGTCGCTCTCGCGCATCAGCGCAACTCGCATCGCCCGGCGAGAGCCCTCAACCATGGCCTCGGCATCCATGTTGGGTTGGCGAGACAGCTTCGAAAACTCTTTGAATCCGGCCCTGAACAGTGCCTCACCACCCGTGATATCCACGCCCTCTTCNATGGCGTCAGAGCCCTCTCGNTAAAGCTGTGCGAGATCCATCCCTGACCAAAATCGATCTTCAAAATCCAGTAGCTCTTGGTTCGCNCGCTGAAGAATGATCACCCGCTGAACAATCATGAACCACGATGTCACCGACGCCGCGACCAGTATTGCCATCACAAACTTTACTGTGAGGCTTGCCCCAAGAATCAACTCGATAACGCTCAGTTCATCTGTCATTTTTTATCTGACCACTCCTCTCTTACTNAGGNGCTCAATGTGAGCAACTCGCGCAATCCCTTTGGCATCCGTTTAGGTTTCCCCGATGAGCCATCGGTTAATGCCACCATCACCTGCCCAGTCGCGAGCTCAANACCNGATCGAACCACAGACTGTCTGAACTCAATCGTTGCAGCACCACTGCTGACAACCTCTGCCACCGACTCCAGCTGATCATCCAATCGCGCCGGNGCGTGATAGTTTATGGATGCCGACGTCACGACGAATACCGATCCGTCTTCCATCACCGCTGTTTTATCGACGCCCAGGGATCGAATAAGTTCCGTGCGCGCCCGCTCAAAGTACTTCAGGTAGTTTACGTAGTAGACAATACCGCCGGCATCGGTGTCCTCAATGTAAACCCGGATGGGGAGTCGGTACTCAGGCATCGCCCTGCTCATCCAGGTCCAACGAAAGATTGTTGCCCGTTTCGACAGATTTTGGCGGCGCCAACCCAAAATGCCGGTAAGCCGCATTCGTCACGACACGCCCGCGGGGGGTGCGGATAATCAGTCCCTGCTGAATCAGATAGGGCTCGATGACATCTTCCAATGTGCCGCGCTCTTCCGATAATGCGGCAGCTAAGCTGTCGATGCCCACCGGACCACCCTCGAACTTCTCGATCAATGTCAGAAGGAACCGACGGTCGAGGTGATCAAAGCCCTGCTCATCAACACTGAGCATATCCAGCGCCTTCTCTGCCATCTGCTGACTAATGACNCCATCACCTTTTACTTGAGCATAATCNCGCACACGTCGCATCAACCTATTGGCGATACGAGGGGTTCCTCGCGACCGCTTGGCTATCTCAAGCGCACCTGCNTCATCTGCCTCGACCTCGAGGATCGATGCGGCGCGAGACACGATGCGTTTTAAATCACTAACCTCGTAAAACTCCAGTCGCTGAACGATGCCAAAACGATCTCTCAAAGGCGATGTCAGCAAACCCGCTCGGGTTGTCGCGCCCACCAGCGTAAACGGTGGCAGATCCAATTTAATCGAACGTGCCGCAGGTCCCTCGCCAATCATGATATCTAGCTGAAAATCTTCCATGGCGGGATAGAGAATNTCTTCCACGTAAGGACTGAGGCGATGAATTTCATCGATAAACAGCACATCGTTGGGCTCAAGATTGGTCATGATGGCCGCGATGTCGCCCGCTTTCTCTAATACGGGACCGCTGGTTGTCTTGAGTTGCACACCCATCTCGTTTGCGATGATGCTCGCCAGGGTCGTTTTGCCAAGGCCGGGGGGGCCAAAGATGAGGGTGTGATCGAGTGGCTCACCTCGACCCTTGGCAGCCGAAAGAAAAATCTCCATCTGCTCTCGGACCGCAGACTGACCGATATAGTCATTCAGCGTCTGAGGTCTTACCGCCCGATCCAGAGCGGTCTCGCGGTTATCGGCGACACCTCCAGCGACTAAACGGTCGGTCTCAATCACAGGGTTTCCTCAGGCTCTTCGACATAGTACGGCCATTATCGCATTGCCGCTTGAAGCGCGGCGCGAATCAACATCTCGCTGCTATCGATATCATCGGAGTCAACGGCAGACACAAGTCTCGACGCCTCTGTGGGTTTGTATCCCAAAGCGACCAGTGCCTGCTCCGCCTCAGCGCGCTTGTCCTTGGCAGCCGGTTGCGCCGCCGCAACGGACTCTGCCGGAAGCACATCAGAGAGCCACTGCCCCGCTTTATCCCGCATTTCTACCAACAATCGCTCACCGGTCTTTTTTCCAACGCCGGGCAAGGCAACCAAGGCGTCTACATCATTTCGGTTCATGCAGGCGGCAAACTGTTCGGTATCCATCCCCGAGAGAATAGCCAGGGCCAACTTTGGACCCACACCATTGACTTTGATTAAGTCGCGAAACAGACGGCGATCAATTTCTCTTACGAATCCATACAACTGCTGCGCATCTTCTCTGACCACAAAATGGGTCAGGATAATCGTCTCCTCACCCACCGCCGGTAGCTGATAGATGGTCGTCATTGGGACGCGCACCTCGTAGCCAACCCCGCCCACATCAATGATGACTTCGGGAGCCTGCTTGGCCAGCAAAATGCCGCGGAGTCTCTCTATCATGGCTCTATCCCCATCACTTTAATCGCCCCGTTGCAAAGGCCTGCGCCCCGGTAGCATGCCTCACTGCAGCGCCACTAATGTGACACAGTGCCGCGGCAAGTGCATCGCTCGCATCTTCTTGTGGCGTCGAGGGTAGTTTTAACAAACGCGTAACCATGTGCTGCACTTGCGCCTTATTTGCAGCACCCGTACCCACAACAGCCTGCTTAATCTGACGCGTCGCATATTCATGTACTTCTAAGTCCGCCAGTGAGCACACGACCATGGCGGCACCGCGCGCTTGCCCTAGCTTAAGCGCGGAGTCAGCGCTCTTGGCCATGAACACCTGCTCTATCACGGCCAGCGACGGTTGATGTTCCGAAATAATGTGGTCGAGGGATTCCGCAAGTACTTTGAGGCGAACAGCGAGCGACTCGTTAACGGGCAATTTAATAACGCCACTCGTCACGTAATGAGTGCGCTTACCGTCAGTTTCAACTATCCCAAAACCCGTCTTTCGAGAGCCGGGATCAATCCCCAGAATACGTGTCACAGTGCCTCTCCGCCCATAACTNGATTGTGCGGGAAAGAAGCGCCGNCGTCATGTCACAGCGAAAATTACTTCTCGGGCGTTCNCAGTCGAATANTGAGCTCGCGCAGTTGTTGCTCAGATACCTCACCGGGCGCATCCGTCATGATGCATTGAGCCGACTGTGTTTTGGGGAAAGCAATGACATCGCGAATCGATTGGCCGTCTACCATCAGCATCACCAGCCGGTCGAGACCGAACGCGAGACCACCGTGAGGTGGCGCACCGTGTTTCAGTGCCGACANCAAAAAGCCGAACTTCGCATCGGCTTCTTCTTCAGAGATCCCCAGAACCTCAAAGACAGCTTTTTGCATGTCTTGGCGATGAATACGGACAGAACCGCCNCCAATTTCGCTGCCATTGAGCACCATGTCGTANGCGCGTGAGAGNGCCGTGTCGGGTGCNGCTTTTAGCGCCTCGACCGAACACGATGGCGCAGTGAACGGGTGATGGAGCGCGGTCAAATTACCATCCGTCGTCGCCTCGAACATNGGGAAGTCAATCACCCATAAAGGTGCCCAACCATCGCCTACGATGTCCATCATCTCAGCCACTTTTAGGCGCAAAGCACCCAGCGAATCATTAACGACCTGTCGTCTATCAGCACCGAAAAAGACGATGTCGCCATCCTCTAATTGCAGCCGCTCGACCAAAGCCGCTACGGTCTCCTCAGGCATGAACTTGAGTATTGGGGACTGCAAGCCCTCAACACCCGAAGCCTTGTCATTGACTTTGATCCAAGCCAGGCCACGAGCTCCGTAGTTACTGACGTACTTCGTAAGGTCGTCGATTTCCTTGCGGCTGATCTTAGCTCCACCGGGAACACGCAATCCGGCAACGCGTCCATTCGCATCATTTGCGGGCCCGGAGAACACCTTGAACTCAACGTCGGCCATCAGATCGTCGACAGAGACAAGCTCGAGATCAATGCGCAAATCAGGCTTATCGGAGCCGAAGCGCTCCATCGCCTCATGCCATGTCATCCGAGGAAACTCTCCAAGATCAACATCTAAATGCTGATCGAACAACTGTTTGACCATTCCCTCGGTGAGATTCATCACCTCTGACTCGTCGGTGAACGACAATTCGATATCGATCTGCGTGAATTCTGGCTGTCGGTCCGCCCGCAAATCTTCGTCTCGGAAGCAACGCGCAATTTGGTAATAGCGATCAAAGCCCGACACCATCAAAAGCTGCTTGAACAGCTGAGGCGACTGGGGCAATGCAAAGAATTTTGACGCGTTGGTTCTGCTCGGCACCAGATAATCTCTAGCGCCCTCAGGTGTCGCTCGGGTCAGAACAGGTGTTTCAATATCGAGAAAGCCCTGCGACTCCAGATAGGTTCTGATCGTGGATGTAATTCGGGACCGGCTGATGAGGTTCCGCTGCATGGCGTCGCGACGAAGGTCCATAAACCGGTAGCGTAAACGCACATCCTCGCCCACTGATTGATGCGCATCCAGCGGGAATGGCGGTGGCGCTGCCTCATTGAGAATAACGAGCTCTTTTCCAAGAATTTCAATGTGCCCCGTTGCCATGGCGGGGTTAATGGTCTCGGCGGCACGATGGCGGACTCGCCCGGTAATCTGCAGAACGTACTCACTGCGCACACGATCGGCCAGATCAAAATATTCCTGAGTGTCGGGATCAAAAACGACCTGAACAATGCCCTCGCGGTCACGCATATCGAGAAAGATCACGCCACCGTGGTCTCGGCGTCGATCTACCCAGCCGCAAATGGTGACCGTTTCGCCGACAGCGACGTCTTTTGTAGCACCGCAGTAATGTGTCCGCATCAGTATTGTTTACCTGTAATCTTCGTATCCATCCGCTGCGCTACTCTGACGATGTAGTCGAGGGAGAAGGTGTTGATGGCGCGCTCGACTCAGCCTTCGAGTCATTTGCTAAATTCTTCTTCGCACCCGTTTTAAAATCGGTTTCGTACCAACCTGATCCTGCCAGTCTAAAGGCAGGCGCTGACACCTTTTTTTTAAGAGCCGACTGCCCGCAAGCAGAACAATCCGTCAGCGGAGCATCTGATATTTTTTGCAGTGCCTCATGCGCTTTACCGCAGGCACCACATACGTATTCGTAAATTGGCATGCGAACAATCTCAAAGATGACAAACCGAACCCGCGCCCTACCGCGCGGAGCGCGAGAGATTACACTAATCAGAGCGCAAGGTTAATGGCATTACTCGCTCAATGGGGCTTATTACGAGTTCGCGAAGCCTTTCAACTTCTTCAATGCCCGAATTTTTACGCTGCGCGACTCTGGGCGAGCTGCAAATACGGTCTCTTCACCCGTGAAGGGGTTGATGCCTTTCCTAGCTTTTATCGCCGGGCGGGTTGCAGTGGTGAATTTCACCAACCCGGGCAGAGTAAACTCTCCCGGCCCGTCACTATTGAGCTGTTCCGCGAGCACGTGCTCTAGCGCATCAAAAACCTCCGCCACACGCTTCTTGCTGAGACCGGATTTTTCCGCAATCGCCCTGTGCAAATCACCCTTTGACAGGCCATGAGTCTTCTTCTTTTTCTTCCCTTTTTTGGTCTTCAGATCGTCGGCTTGCACGTTGTTTTCCCCGCATTCGGTGTGGCTCATCAGCGTCGCTAGAATAGACAGCGATGCCGCAACTGACAACCATTGCGACGCACACCAAAACTCGCTATCGGTTTAGGAACGATTGAATTGCTAACTAGCGACCTAAAAACCCAGTTTTGGTACACTTGCGCGCGGCGCCTCAGAGCGGTCTTCACTCGTCATTTATTCATAGGAAATCTTGATGCGATTTTCAAATTTTCCCCTATCTACCACCAAGGAAACACCTGCGGACGCAGAGGTAATCAGCCACCGACTGATGCTTCGCGCCGGCCTCATAAGACGTATCGCGGCCGGTATTTATACCTGGATGCCACTGGGGTTGAAGGTTGTCAGAAACGTAGAGCGGGTAGTCCGTGAAGAAATGGAGAACGCGGGGGCGGTTGAAGTCGCAATGCCCGTGGTTCAACCTGCAGAGTTGTGGCAGGAATCAGGTCGGTGGGAACAGTATGGCCCCGAGCTGTGCCGACTTAAGGACCGTCATGAGCGTGACTTCTGCCTGGGGCCAACCCACGAGGAAGTCATAACGGAACTGGCAAAGTCCGAGATCAAAAGCTATAAGCGTTTACCCATCAACTATTTCCAAATTCAAACGAAATTTCGGGATGAAATTCGGCCGCGTTTTGGTGTCATGCGCTCACGCGAGTTCGTGATGAAGGATGCCTATTCATTTCATGAGGATCATGCGTCGCTTGAAAAAACCTACTGGCGAATGCATGAGGCCTACTCCACCATTTTCGACAGACTGGGCTTAGATTATCGGCCTGTAGAAGCCGACACAGGTTCGATTGGCGGCAGTCATTCGCATGAGTTCCACGTCTTGGCTGACTCGGGCGAAGACGACATCGCCTTCTCCACGGAAAGCGACTTTGCCGCCAATGTTGAACTCGCTGAGGCGCTCACACCCGAGGCGATTCCTGCCGCGCAAGAGCCCATGACGGTATTTGATACGCCCGATACGAAAACCATCGATGCACTAGAGAAGAAGCACGGAGTCGCAGCCAGTGCGTCGATCAAGACCTTGTTCGTCGAAGGCGCCGAGGGCGAATTGGTCGCACTGGTGTTACGTGGCGACCATCAACTCAATCAGATAAAAGCGGAAAAACTCTCAGGCATTAGCCAACCACTTCAGATGGCAGAGGAGGGAGCCGTTAAGGCAGCCACCGGCGCATCGTTCGGATCATTGGGCCCCGTGGGGTTGGACACGCGCATTGTGGTGGACAGAGCCGCATCGGTACTGAGCAACTTCGTCTGTGGTGCCAATCAGGACGACAAGCACCTTAAAGGTGTTAACTGGCACCGAGATATCACTTCATTTGAAGTCGCTGACTTGCGAACAGTAGCCGCGGGTGATCCCAGCCCCTGCGGAAAGGGTCTGGTTGAGATTAAACGTGGCATCGAAGTCGGTCACATTTTCCAACTCGGCACCAAATATTCCGAGGCAATGCGCGCAGAAGTCCTAGATCAGAACGGCAAATCAGTTCCCATGAGCATGGGATGCTACGGAATAGGCATCACACGCATTGTGGCGGCGGCGATCGAGCAAAATAACGATGAAAACGGCATTATTTGGCCCGACACGATGGCGCCGTTCTCTGTTGTTCTAATCCCACTTGGCATGGATAAGTCTGAGATGGTCGCGAAGGCCACAGAGACGCTGTACGCAGACCTGAAGGCGCGGGGTATAAACGTCGCGATGGATGATCGGAAAGAGAGACCCGGTGTGAAATTTGCCGATTGCGAGCTCATCGGTATTCCGCTTCGAGTCACCATTGGGGAGCGCTCTCTCGCTGATGGCGTCGTCGAAATTCAGGGCCGCAGAGAAACTGAAGCTACAAAGGTTGCCCTTGGCGATACAGCTGAGCACCTTGCACAGCGAGTGTGTGGTTAAAACGATATTGTGGGACCAAACGCGTCTCGACAAGGGTCTGATTGACCTCTGAGGCGAAACGCTACACCCTACAACAGGCTAGATCGTCAACGGAGCGTCGACTCGTGGATACAAGCGCCTTTCAACGTTGGAGCACAGATCTCGCCAATATGATTGCTCATGTTGGCGAGCCAATTTTTTTCCAGCAGGTGTTCGCCGCCATTGAGGCACAAGTTCCAGTGGCATTTCCACAGGCGTGGCTGTATCACCGAGACCTGCCGCCAAAACTGCTAGACCATAAAATTCCGAAAGAAGCCTATGGCTCTCAGGTTGACGAGTACCTAGAAGGCCCCTACCGGGAAGATCCTTTTTTTAAAATCTCGCTGAGCTCTCCTCGCAATAACTGCTATCGCCTGTCACGTTTAGTAACCGGGGATTTCGAGGAGAGTAGTTACCATCAAAACTACTATGCGAACACGGGCACGGTTGATGAAGCCATTATTGTCACGCGCCTTGGTGATGGCAGTGTCGTCAACATTAGCCTGATGCGCCTCGAAAGCCAGGGTGGGTTCAGCGAAGATGAATACAACTGGCTGTACAGTGTTAGCCAGGTCATCGCCGAACTGATTGACCTTCACACGCGCCGAGAAGAGTTTGTAGAAAGCAACCTATTACAACCGGGTGTCGACCATCACATCCAGCAAGGCTTTGAGTCTTTTGGAAAGAGTTTCGTTAGCGACAGAGAGCAGGAAGTTCTGGAGTTACTACTTCGTGGCTATGGTGCAGACACGAGTGCCGAAAAACTCGATATTTCCCTAGAAACCGTCCGCCGACATAGAAAGTCGATCTACAAGAAGCTTGATGTCAACAGTCAAGCGGATCTGTTTGCGCTCTTCATCAACGCCATTCCCTACGTGGCGCAATCAAAGGGCCAAGACCCCCTTAAAATCTACATGAATTAAGTGTATTGACCCAGCTAAGGTATCGATTGCCCCACCTTGGTCATTGAGCCCGCGCGGGCCATAACCGACCATTTGGCCTTACCCTTAACGAGTCTAGGTTGTGCAGTCGACAAGACAATTTCTTAACGCCTATCCGGACATCACCATGGTGGAAGCGCTGATTACCGACTGCAACGGTATCGCGCGAGGAAAGTGGCTGCCCGTGCAGAAAATCGACACGATCGAGCAGCAGGGCCTCAAGCTCCCGAAGTCGGCACTTGGGCTCGACGTCTGGGGGCGTGACATTCCCGCGCTTGCCCACGCCAACGGAGATATCGACGGATACTGCCACCTTGTGGAGGGGTCTCTTCGACCGCTGCTCACCGAGCGCGGCGTGGATCAGGCTCAGGTGCTACTGAGTATGTTCGATAAAGACGGGAGCCCCTACATGGGAGATCCGCGCCAGGTGCTTCAAGCCTTGGTGACCCGATTTACCGAGAAGCAACTGAAANCCTGCATGGCNGTTGAACTGGAGTTCAGTCTGCTGCCAAAGCCGGAAACCAACGAAGCGATNGGNNCAGCACTTCGCGATCAAAACGCCGTCGGCGGTAACTTATACGCGCTCAGCGAACTCGATTACCATGGCCCGCTTCTAGAGGCACTCCGGCAGGCCTTCGATACGCAGGACCTACCCTANGAAGGCATTATTAAAGAATCGGCGCCCAGCCAATTCGAAATTAATGTGGCGCACAGTGANGATGTGATGCTACTCGCCGATCAGGTAATTCGCATGCAGCGCACNATTAGGGCTGTCTCTGCGCGCCATGGCTTCGTGGCGAGCTTTATGCCAAAGCCCATCGACGATGAGGCTGGGAACGGTCTCCACGTCCACTGTAGCCTCCTGGAAGAGAACGGCTCCAACGTCTTCGATGATGGAACAGAGGAAGGTTCGGATCTGTTGCGATACGCCGTGGCCGGTTGCCTCGAATTACTTGCACCCTCGATGTTGTTGTTTGCACCGAGTTTCAATGCCTATCGTCGATTCCAACCAGGTAATCATGCGCCTACCGAGGCGGCATGGGGGTATGACAACCGAACAACGGCCATCCGCATTCCTGAAAGCCCCAGCGCAGCGCGCCGTATTGAGCACCGCGTTGCCGGTGCGGACGCCAACCCTTATCTCGTGTTAGCAGCGGTTCTTGCCGGCATTTGGCATGGCATCGAAAAAACGCTTTCTCCTCCAGATCCAATCGAGGGAAACGCTTGGGATCAGGAAATTAACGCGCCCGCGTTACCGACCACAATGGATGAGGCCATCGCTGTGTTCGACAAAGCTGAGGTGCTGTCAGACTATCTGACGACCGAATTCAAAACATTGTTTTTAGCCACGAAGCAGCAAGAGTGGAATGAGTTTGCTAAGCGTGTCACCGAATTCGAACTGGAAACTTACCTTAGAATGTAGTTTCCTTTGCGGCCTGTTGTCTCAAGGAAGCTTGCAATGTCCAGCGTTTACGATTACTCAGCAACTCTCGCCAACGGCACCGAAACCTCACTGTCGGACTACAAGGGGCAAGTGCTCTTAGTGGTGAATACGGCATCCAAATGTGGTTTTACACCACAGTACGAGGGCCTGGAAAAGCTTTACCGGGATCACAAGGAAGCCGGCTTTTCAGTGCTCGCTTTCCCCTGTAATCAGTTTGGCGCTCAAGAGCCGGGTAGTACCGAAGATATTGTCGAATTTTGCGAGATGCGATTTCAAACCAGTTTCCCGCTGTTTGAAAAAATTGAGGTTAACGGCGATGGCACGCACCCGCTGTACCAGCATCTGAAGTCGTCGGTCAAAGGCATCATGGGAACTGAACGCATCAAATGGAACTTCACGAAGTTTCTGGTTAATCGAGAGGGTAAGGTCGTTGCTCGCTTCGGGTCTCAGAAAAAACCCGCAGACATTGAGCAGGAAATCCAAGCACTGCTATAACCGACGCTCAACGCGCGACCCAGCGCGTTCGGTGACACCCGTCTTGGTTCGGCGAGAGTCTCAGTGCTCTCGCGTTGCCCTAAACTGAATGTCGGGCCAGCGCTCCTGCATCAGTGACAGGTTGACCCGGGTGGGTGCGAGGTATGTCAAATGACCACCGCCATCCTCTGACAGGTGATCTGACGCTTTCTTTCGAAACTCTTCCAGCTTTCTGGGATCGTCAGCATCGAGCCAGCGAGCCGTGTAGATGCTGACAGGCTCGTAGATTGCATCAACTTTGTACTCGTCCTTCAGGCGGTGGGCAACCACATCAAATTGCAGCTGGCCAACTGCACCCACGATCAAATCTGTCGNATTGAGCGGCGAAAAAACCTGCGTCGACCCTTCCTCCGAGAGCTGTTGTAAGCCTTTTTGCAAGGCCTTCATTTTCATCGGGTCCGACAATCGAATTTTGCGGAACAGTTCGGGGGCAAAATGAGGAATACCCGTGAACTGCAATGATTCTCCCGAGGTAAATGTATCTCCAATCTGGATCGTACCGTGATTGTGCAATCCAATAATGTCACCCGCCACGGCTGACTCGACCAGTTCGCGCTCACCCGCTTTAAACGATACGGCATCGGCGATTCTGATGTCTTTATCGATGCGCACGTGACGCATTTTCATCCCTTTTTCATACCGCCCCGAACAGACGCGAACGAATGCAATTCGGTCACGATGCTTAGGGTCCATATTGGCCTGAATTTTAAAGACGAAGCCTGAGAACCCAGCTTCAGTTGGTGTGACATCCCGCGAATGAGTGGTTCTGGATTGCGGCTCTGGTGCCCATTCGACAAAGTCATCTAGCATTTCTCTAACACCAAAATTACCGAGTGCGGTGCCGAAGAATACGGGGGCCTGCTTGCCTTCAAGGAACAGCGTCTTGTCAAAGGTATGGCTCGCGCCACGAACAAGCTCAATCTCATCACAAAATTCTTCGTATTCATCGCCCAGCAGCTCACGCGCCTCATCGGACTCAAGCCCTGAAATACGGTGATCCGGAGGAAGCACCTGTCCGTGGCCCTGCTGGTAGCAATGAATGGTATCGGTNTANAGGTTGTAAACACCCTTGAAAAACTTACCCATTCCAATCGGCCAGTTAATCGGTGCAGCCTCAATTTTTAGCACCTCTTCAATTTCATCAAGCAAGTCAATGGCGTCGCGAATATCGCGATCCAGCTTGTTTACAAAGCCAATAATTGGGGTATCGCGCAGTCGACAAACGTTCATCAACTTGATGGTTCTGTCCTCTACCCCTTTTGCACCGTCCACAACCATGAGCGCCGAATCAACGGCGGTAAGCGTCCTATAGGTATCCTCCGAAAAGTCTTCGTGACCCGGCGTATCCAGTAGATTGACGATTCGCTGGCGGTAAGGGAATTGCATAACCGAAGACGTCACCGAAATGCCACGCTCCTGCTCCATCGCCATCCAATCTGAGGTCGCGTGAGGGCCACGTTTTCCTTTCACGGAACCGGCAACTTGAATCGCAGACCCCAGTAACAAAAGTTTCTCTGTGATGGTCGTTTTACCCGCATCCGGGTGAGAGATGATGGCGAATGTGCGGCGTGCGTTGATGGCGCTGTCGTTATCTGACATGAGTCCTCCGATGACGCCGCGGATTATGCCAGTTAACGAGGCCAGTCGCTTATCGAAGCGGAAGTTTTGAGCGTAAATGCTCCACTAACCGTGCACCAGCATCTGCCTGCGAGGGGCATCGCTCAGCGAGGAGTTGCGCTAGAGACGTTACTCGCAGACCTGCGTAGCCACAGGGATTAATTCGTCCAAAGTGTTCCAAGTCCGGATTTATATTGAGAGCGAGGCCGTGATAACTGGATCCTCGACTAATTTTCAAACCCAGCGATGCAATCTTCTCGCCTGATACATAGACGCCGGGCGCTTTGGGATCAGCCTCTGCGGCTAAACCAAACTCGGACAGGAAGGCAATAATGGCCTGCTCGAGCGCTGTCACCAGGTCACGCACACCCAGCTTTGCCCTGCGGATGTCACACAAAACATAAACGACAATCTGCCCCGGTCCGTGGTAGGTCACCTGACCACCGCGATCAGTCTTAATGACCTCAATATCGCCGGGCGCGAGCAGATGCTCCTCTTTTCCCCCAATGCCTTGTGTAAATACTGGAGGATGCTCTAGCACCCAGAGCTCGTCCGGGGTATCAACGCCACGGGCCTGCGTGAAGGCCTTCATTGCCTCGACCGTAGGGCGGTATTCGACATGACCGAGATCCCGAACGATCATGCCTTAAATCACCATGGACACACGCCCCGATGCGACCAACTCCTTGTGCAGTGCATCAAGCTGATCTGGGCCGGTTGCCATTATCGTGAATGTAATTGAATCGAAGGTCCCGGAGCGACTGCTCTTGGTCTCGATATCCGCGTCAGTAAGCCCTGTCGTATGGCGATCAAAAATCGCGCGTATAGCCTCCGCATAATCAGGCGTTGCGCGACCAACCACCTTGACTGGGTAACGACAGGGGAACTCGATTTTGGGAGCTTCTTGTTCAGACATGGCCTAACCAACCAGATTCTGGAACCACAGGATCAACGCGTCCATGAGACGCTTGAAGAACCCGCCACTCGGAACATCCTCGAGTACAAGGAGTGGCGTTTCAAATAATACCTCGCCTCCACGAACCACCTGCACGTTGCCAATGACATCACCCCGGCTGAGTGGCGCCTCTAGTTGATCGTTAACCATAAGGGTTATATCCGCGGCTGTTCTCTCCCTGGGAACTGTTAGAACGACCGACTCCAGCACACCAGCGTGCAACGACTCGGTTGCTCCTTTCCAAACCCGCGGCTCAACCAAAGTGACTTCAGCTGACAGCGGCCTCAAATTCTGGAAAAAGCGGAAGCCGTAATTGAGCAGGCTGCTGTTTTCAGAGGCCCGGGTCCGCTTACTGGCACTTCCAAGGACAACGGACACCAAGCGCATATCCTCACGCTGCGCGGAAGCGACAAGACCATATCCGGCTTCACTTGTGTAACCCGTTTTCAGTCCGTCCACCGAGGCATCCGAGCGAAGCAAGCTGTTGCGGTTGTACTGCTTAATGCCGTTGTAGGTGAAGCTTTGCTCTTTATAGATCTTGTAGTGCTCAGGATGGCCATTGATAAGAGCCACTGACAAGGTGGCAAGATCGCGCGCCGTCGTTCGATGCTCAGGGTGCGGTAAGCCATGCGGATTTCGATAAACCGTATTGTCCAAACCAAGCTCAGCCCCGAGCTGATTCATCACGTCGACAAAACTCGACTCCGTGCCAGCGAGATGCTCGGCTACCGCCACAGACGCATCATTGCCCGAGGAAATGACCACGCCGCGCTCAAGATCCCCAAGACTCACGGGCTTACCCGGCTCGATCCACATGAGAGAAGAGCCTCTAAATGCCGGATTTTGAGACCATGCGTTTCGACTCACCTTAATCATGTCGTCTAAGGAAGCCCTCCCCGCATCAACCTCTTCAGCCAAGACGTAAGAGGTCATTATTTTCGTCAGGCTTGCTGGCGGTAGCGACAAATCCCCATTGTGATCAACCAAAACCTGTCCGGTGGTGGCATCCATCAAAAAGTAAGCGTCCGCCGGCAATTTGGGCGCAGGCGGCACGGCTGCCACTGCCTGTGTCGCCACANAGGCCACCACACATATCAATAGCCGACGAAAGGAGGTCGATCGCATCATTTTTCTACCTTGGCGCGCTGTTACTGCGGCGCTAGTGTACCAACTCGAGAGCCGAACCGCTCAGGGTAATCGCTGCCCTTCTGAGAGCCCGTTTTTTATGAGAAGTTCCTGAAGTTCGTTGAGTTTCTCCGAACTCTCCACAGGCCCCACCCGAACACGAAAAATGGTTTTTTTCTCGTGGGTCACGCTGCTCACCTGCACAGTAATATCATCGCTCAACATAGCTTGAATTTCTCTAGCCACGCGTTCAGCAGAAGACCTTTGCTGGTAGGCGCCTACTTGAAGCTGACGGTAATTCGACTCCTGAGTGCCTCGCCAATCATCTTTACCGTCGACTGGGATATGTTCTAACCGCACGCGCGCAGTNCCCTGTTCGGCAAANCCTAATTTCACGGCAACACCATAAGACACATCAATCAAACGATCATCTACAAAGGGCCCTCGATCGTTGACACGAACAATCATTGAGGCATCNTTTTCGAGGTTAGTGACGCGTAAATACGATGGTAGCGGCAGCGATTTGTGAGCCGCTGTCGCTTGGTAAACGTCAAATAGCTCTCCATTCGAAGTTCGACGACCCTGAAATTTCATGCCGTACCAAGAGGCNANCCCCTCNTCGNTGTAACCATCGGCAGACTGCATTACTGTGTATTGCCTGCCAAAGACCTCATAGGGAGTTTTATTACCCGACCTAGATACCGGGTCCGCAGNGGGAACTGCCTCCACAACCGCGTCTGCTGAGATGGGCGGCGGTTGATAATCTCTGGTCGTCGGCAGGNTACCGACACAGCCCACTAGCGCGAGCAGCGCGAGTGATATNGAGACGCGCATCACAGCATTTGGGCCCNAAGCGTTTGACTCAGCTGATGTACGGCCATGGCATACATCGCACTGTGGTTATATCGGGTAATGACGTAAAAATTATGCAATCCCAACCAGTGCTCCTTGCCCGATTTACCGTCGAACTGAATGGGTGTNGCTAACTGGTCCACCGATTGTTCAGTGACTGGCNTCAAGCCCTTCCCTGCNAGCNCTTCAATGCTCAACTTCGGCTTTAGACCCGNATCAAATAGGGTTGGATNTCCTGAGAAGCGGGCCGCAGTAATCACCTCNGCACCGGGTCTCCAGCCGTGGGCGACAAAATAATTCGCGACACTCATGATAGCGTCATTCGGATTTTTCCAAATGTCGATCACACCGTCACCCTCNAAGTCCTTNGCATAAGCCCGATAACTGGACGGCATGAATTGACCTAANCCCATTGCGCCCGCNTACGAACCCTTTAGCTCGGNNAGCGGTAATCCNGATTGGTAAGCAAGCTCTAGAAANNCCTCGAGNTCNTTGGTGAAAAAAGGCGACCGCCGCGGGTAGTCAAATGCGAGTGTCGACAGTGCGTCAATGACGCGATAACCACCTGTGATGCGTCCGTAATAGGTCTCAACACCGATAATGGCGACAATGACCTCGGCTGGAACGCCGGTGTCCNGAGACACACGATCGAGCGTTTCCTTATTCTCCCGCCAGAATTCAATNCCTTCTTTCGCCCTCCGCTCGGTGAGAAAAATATCCTGGTACTCAGACCATGGCTTGCTTTTCTCCGCGGGACGCGAGANCGCTTTNAGGATGCTTTCTTGTCGCGTCGCCTCTGACAGGGCGGACCGTAACCAATCGCGGTCGATACCGCGTTCGGCAACGCGATTGANCAGTGCTGTTGCGCTTGGATGGTCACTGTAATCTGCTGCTGCCGTTATGGGCAGATAACCTAACGTCAGTATTAAAAGAACCTTGTGAACACGCATAAAGCCATCCATAAATTAACTGCTCCGATCTCCTATCATACGCGGCCTGCCATCCTCAATGCGTTACTCACCGCATCGCTCGCGTCACTGGCTTCTCGGTTGATATAGCCATCAGCATGCCAAACGCAATCATCATCGACACCATCGCTGTTCCGCCGTAACTCACCATGGGCAATGGCACACCCACAACAGGTAGGAGTCCAGAAACCATGGCAAGGTTCACCACCAACCCGAAAAAAAAGGTGGCTACCAGGGCACCAGCGAGCAAGCGAGTGAAACTCGATTGTGCTCGCCAGGTAATCACCAGTCCTCGACCTAGAATCAAAGCGTAGACAAGGAATAACAGTAAAACACCCCGAAAACCAAACTCTTCTGCCAGCACGGCAATGATGAAGTCTGTGTGGCCCTCGGGTAAAAACTCTAACTGCGCCTGACTGCCTTGTGTCCAGCCGAGGCCTTCCCAGCCACCCGACCCAATGGCCGTCTTTGACTGAATGATGTTCCATCCGGCTCCGAGTCGGTCTGATTCCGGATTGAATAAGGTAAGCACACGCTGCTTCTGATAATCCTTCAGTACAAAAACCCAGGCGGGCCAAATCGAGGCTATTCCAAGGGCCATCACAGAAAAGATATAGCGCCACTGAATACCTGCCATGTAAATGGCGGCGAGCCCGCTCGTTGCAACCAATAAAGACGTCCCGAGATCTGGCTGCTGCAAAATCAGGCCAGAGGGTAGCGCCACCATCGCAAACGCCGTTACAAGGGCGCGAAAATTAGGGGGCAAAGCCTCTTTGGACAACCACCATGCGAGGGCCAGCGGCATGGCAACCTTCATGATCTCAGAAGGCTGAAAGCGAATGAAACCCAAACTCAACCAACGCTGTGCACCCTTCGCACCCACGCCAAAAAATAAGACCGCGACGAGCAGTAGCGTGGCCAGCAGAAAAATATAGAGTGAAACGCTACGCAAGGTCTCAACCCTAAACTGCGCCGTTATCAGTAACACGGCCATGGCCACCGCAATGTTTCTCATTTGCGCTCCGAGCATGACGTCAGATTGACCACTGGCACTGTAGAGAACGAACAGTCCGCCAATACTGAGCATCAGAAGCGGCAGGACAAGCCACAGGTCTATGTGCAGTACCCGAAGAAATCGACTACGCGCACCCAGCTCACCCGAGGAGACCTCCGCTACACGCGAAAAATCGTTACTCATCTCGACTCATCCAGTAATCAAGCATTGCCCGAGCAACAGGATAAGCGGAACTTCCTCCACCACTGTTCTCGGTCAAAACCGCCACAACAATCTCAGGGTTTTCGACAGGCGCAAACGCAATAAACCATCCGTGATTGCGTTGATATTCGGTTAAGGATTCCTCGTCATAAGTTGCATCTTGCGCAATGGCCACAACCTGAGCAGTTCCTGTCTTACCCGCTACGTCGTAGGCCAGCCCGGATCGCATGCCGAAGGCGGTTCCTCTAGCCGATGACACCGTGTCCACCATGCCTGCAAACACCTCGTCCCAGTACTCTGCCGCCGCCGACACTGTCAGCAACGCCTCGGGTTGAACCGGCGTACCATCGACTGCCGCAACAAGCGACGGCTTGAAGGCGGTACCTCGCGTAGCAAGAGCTGTCGTCGCTACCGCAAGCTGCATGGGCGTGGCCAGCATGTAACCCTGACCAATGCCCACAATGAGCGTTTCACCACCGTACCAGTTACTGCCGATGACCCGGCGCTTCCACTCGGTGCTTGGCAAAATGCCCCGTTTCTCGCTGGGAAGGTCGACGCCTGTCAAACTGCCAATACCGAAAACATCCAGCGACTCGGCGATCGCATCGATCCCTAGACGATTGGCAAGCTCGTAAAAGTAGACATCGCACGACTGTGCAATCGAGTCCCTCAGGTTCATCTCCTCGGCATGTCCCGTGCCGCGCACTCGGAGGATCCAGTCTCGATATCGACGGGGGTCGCCAGGCAACTGATAGTAACCTGGGTCAGGAACCACCGTGTCGATCGTTATTACCTCACGATTCAAACCAGCAAGCCCCAGCATGGGCTTGATCGTTGAGGCCGGTGGATACTGGCCCTGAATGACACGGTTTAGCAGTGGCGCATCTCTTGAGTCCCGCAGTCCAGCATAGTCAGAAAAGCTGATCCCATTCACGAACTTGTTCGGGTCGTACCGAGGGTTTGAAACCGAGGATAGCACACCCCCAGTTTTCGGATCCATGGCCACCACGGCACCGCGCATATTACCCATGGCGGATGTCGCCACACGCTGTAGTCCGACATCGAGGTGTAAGGTGAGATGGGCACCAGGCACGGGCTCAATTCGATCAATCACCTTCAACTCGACACCGCGTGCATTGGTCTCTATACGACTTACGCCAAGTCGACCTTTCAAAGCGTCCTCATAATAAGCCTCGAGCCCTACCTTACCGATGTGGCTAATGCCCCGATAAGCGTCCTTTTCGGACGCATCGATATCATCAATACCAATCCGACCGACATAACCCAATGCGTGTCCCAGCAGGTCTCCCTCGGGATAATGGCGCGTCAACTCCGAAAGTACCGACACTCCTGACAACACGTGCTTATTGACCGCAATGACGGCCAATTCCTCATCCGTTAGTCGATACTTCAATGGAACCGGGCTTAGCGGTCGCCGGCGCTTACGTGCCTCAGTGAACAGTTCGATATCGGTCTCACTCAGACCCAGCAAGTCGCGCAGGGAAGTCAAGACGGCGTCGAGGTCATCGGCGCGCTCAGGCGTTATCGCCAAGGTAAACGATGGCGTGTTGACTGCCAGGAGGTTACCCGATCGATCAACAATGACACCGCGCGTGGGTGCAACCGTGCGCACTGCAATTCTATTCCGATCAGACTGCGCCCGATATTCTTCGTTCTGGACGACTTGCAAAAAGAAGTAACGGTATAACAACCCCAGCATGGCCAAGACCATCATGACAGCCAGCACTGTGACTCTCCCGTGGGTGATCCGGGTTTCACGCGCCCAATCTTGCATTTGGTTAAGCTGGCGTGCCATTAGCGTCTTATCTTAATGAATCTATCCACTGTGCCACAGGACGATGCCTCATGCTCGATGATAGGGGTGTCCTGCGTTAATTGACCAGGCTCGGTACAATTGCTCTGCCAGGACCACACGAACCAGTGGATGGGGCAGTGTTATCCGGCCCAGTGACCACCGCGCACTCACCTTCGCCTTTAGCGAAGGATGGAGTCCGTCAGGCCCTCCGATGACAAATGCTACTTTTGAGCCATCACCGTGCCAGACAGACAGGGAATCGGCAATGGCCTCTGTCGAGACTAACTTTCCTTCCACGTCCAAGGCCACGATCAGCTCCTGAGGTTTCAGACGACGCTCTATTGCAGTCGCTTCCTCAAGCATACGACTCTCAGCGGTATCTCGTGTTCGTTTGGAAGCAGGCAACTCCACCCACTCAATCGCAGCCTCGCGGGGTAGTCGTTTTATGTAATCGTCGGCACCGTCGCTCACCCACTGGGGCATACGAGTACCGATGGCCAACACGCGCACTGATCAACCCCGGGGATCTGAGACCACGTCCGGCTCAACAGAGGACTCAGGCTCTCCTGACCACAGCCGCTCAAGGTCATAAAAGCTGCGCGCCGCTGGCTGCATGACATGAACGACAACATCCCCGAGGTCAACGAGCACCCAGTCGGCATCGGTTTCGCCTTCAACGCCTATCGGCGGGCATCCTGCTTCCTTGGCTTTGACGACAACATTGTCTGCCAGCGATTTCACGTGGCGAGACGAATTGCCACTCGCAACGACAAGGAAGTCCATGACAGAACTCAGTCCGCGGACATCGACTATTTTGGTATCAACTGCTTTTAGATCGTCTAGGGCATCGACCACAAGGTCGGTAATGGTTGCATCTGTCAGGGTCAAAGAACTGCCTCGGCTTGGCTCGAATTTTCATACAACTTATGTCGCTTAATATACTCCATAACCGGGTGTGGAATCATCCCTGTCTCACGGTCGCCTGCGTTGAGCAACTGCCGTATTTCCGATGATGAGACATCCACCAAGGAACACTCGAGCCGAGATACTCGCCCAGATGGAGTCGAAGACAGATCGGCTAACGCTATCTCACGGTCATGCCACCACGCAGTCACCTCCGACGGGATATCCATAAACGTGCCGGGTCTACTGGCNACAATAAGGTGAGCGTAATCGGTCAATGCCTGCCACCGTGACCACCGGTTTAACGTCGGCAAGAGGTCGTCGCCTATGACGAAGTAAATCGTTGCGTCATCCCCCGCCTCTTGGCGCAGCGCCTGCAAGCTGTCGATCGTGTAGGACGGCCCTTCCCGATCAAGCTCCCGTGTATCTAGCTCGAGTTCAGGAAATTCAGTCAGCGCAAGATCGAGCATGGCGAGGCGATGAGACACGCTTACCGCATGCTCGGCTTTTAAGGGGGATTTCGCGGCGGGCATCATCCTCATTGAGTGGAGCGCCAGCGTTCGCTTTACATCGCTCGCGACCCGCAGGTGCCCATAGTGGACGGGATTAAAACTCCCGCCCATGATCCCAAGGTGTCGATTAGCGGCGGATATGCCCATCACCCAGAACAACATATTTTTGGCTGGTAAGCCCCTCGAGGCCAACCGGCCCTCGGGCGTGGATTTTATCCGTGGAAATCCCGATCTCAGAGCCCAAACCGTACTCGAACCCATCAGCAAATCGTGTTGAGGTGTTAACCATGACGGAACTTGAGTCGACCGCTCGAAGAAATCGCATGGCACTGCTGTGACACTGGGTGACGATGCCATCCGTGTGGCCTGAACCAAACCGCGCGATATGATCTACAGCCGCATCGAAATCATCGACAACCTTGATAGACAGGATGGGGGCCAAATACTCCGTAGCCCAGTCCTCTTCAGAGGCCGGGGCACAATTATCGCCCAATAAGGCGACCGTTTGCTGACAACCGCGAAGCGCCACTCCCTTCTCCATTAAGCACGTTGCTAGATCAGGAAGCAGCGATTTCACATCACTGTCTATCAGCAGTGACTCCATGGTATTACAGGTCCCATAGCGATGTGTTTTCGCATTAACAGCAAGCTCAATCGCCATCGCCGGATCGGCGTCATTGTGAATGTACAAGTGACAAATACCATCCAGGTGCTTCAGTACCGGGACAGTTGCATCGATTGCGACGCGCTCGATTAATCCCTTACCGCCGCGAGGAACAACCATATCCACCAGGCCAGTGAGCTTCACCATCGCGGACACGGCCTCTCGATCGGGGGTGTCCAGAACTTGAACTGCCTGCGCCGGCAAGCCAGCTTGCTCAAGGCCAGCCTGAATGCAGGTTGCCAATACGAGATTAGAACGCAGCGCCTCTGAGCCCCCGCGCAGTAATACGGCATTTCCCGACTTCAAACAGAGACTTGCGGCGTCAATAGTCACATTAGGACGGGATTCATAGATGATTCCGATAAGGCCTAAGGGGACGCGCATCTTTCCGACCTGGATACCTGACGCCATCGACTTCAGGCCTTCAATACCACCAATTGGATCTGGTAATGCCTGAACNATTGAAAGCGATTCGAGCATGCCATCCACGCGGGCATCAGTCAGTTCAAGACGATCAATTAACGCCGTATCNAGCCCCGAGTCGCGAGCCGCAGACAGGTCTCGCGCATTGGCGTCAAGGAGTGAACGTCGCTCACTCTGAATATTTGCGGCGATAGCCCGTAACGCCTCATTGCGAACAGACACCGGCGAGTTCGCCACAACCGTCGAGGCCTGTTTTGCAGACATGGCAAGGTTTTTAACGTACTGCTGAACCGACAATGATATGACTCCCTGAAGTGAGCGCCGAAGTATACGCTAAGAGGCTAAAACATTGTTGACAATGGTTCTCATTAACATTACCGTTCTCATATGTATGTATGTATTTGCAAAGGTGTTACTGATAGTGCGATCCGCGAGCAGGTCGCCGCTGGCGCGCGCTCGCTCGCCGAAGTCAGCCGTGCGACAGGTTGCTCTACTCAGTGNGGTAAGTGCTCCTGCTTTGCCGAGTCGCTGGTTAGCGAGGCACTTAATCGGGGTGTGCAAATACAGGCAGCTCGCAGCGCATAAATGCGATTGCGGTTGCGAATCGTTACCATTATCTTTTCTTTAAAAAACAATAAGTTACGCTTTTTTTAGTCTGCGTTTCGCGGTATCCTCTGNCGTAATATCAACAGGCCAGGATTATCCGTGATGAAAGGCAACCCAGACGTCATCAGTTATCTGAACAAAATTCTGTACAACGAACTTGTCGCCATTAACCAATACTTCTTGCACGCCAAGATGTACAAGGACATGGGGCTCACCGAACTCGCCGAGCACGAGTATCACGAGTCTATCGATGAAATGAAGCACGCCGATGAACTGGTCGAGCGTATTTTATTTTTAGAAGGCATTCCCAACCTGCAGGACTTGGGGAAGCTTCGGATTGGTGAGACTCCTCGTGAAATGCTGGAGTGTGACCTTCAGCTAGAACANGTGGCGCACGAGGATCTCAAGGCAACCGTGAAGTGCTGCGAGGATGTCGGCGACTATGTGTCTCGTGATCTGGCAAAGCGTATTCTCGATGCCGAGGAAGAGCACATTGACTGGCTCGAGACTCAGCTATCGCTTATGGATCGCGTCGGGGAACAGAACTATCTTCAGACCGCGATGAAAACCGTCAAGCCAAGCGAAGGTAGCTAAGAGGATAAAATCGTGGCCCGAGTTTAAGACTCGGAGCCACCTTCACCCACGATAAGCTCTCGTAACTCGCCAGTTTCGTCCATATCGCAGACGATATCGCAGCCGCCAACGAGCTCGCCATCAACCCAGAGTTGCGGGAAGGTGGGCCAGTTACCATACGTCGGCAAGTTCGCCCGAATTTCAGGATTGCTTAACACATCAACATAGGCAAATTTCTGACCACACCCCATGAGCGCCTGAACTGTTCGCGCCGAAAAACCGCACTGCGGCTGGTTTGGGGAGCCTTTCATGTACAGGATCACACGATTGTTCTCGATCTGATCCTTAATGGTCTCCATAATATCCATTGCTAATCTCCGCACCCTGTTGAGCTTTAGTTGAATCGTTCGCGAAGCAGAGTTTATCAGAAGCCATGCGTGGTAAGTCTTAAAATCGGCAATAAAAGGTAGTAGTAATAGTCATGTCAGCCATTATGCCCACATACGGTCGATTACCCGTGACATTTGCATCGGGGGCAGGCGCCTACCTCACCGACCAGAAGGGTGAGCAGTATCTCGATGCGTTGTCCGGCATTGCCGTGACCAACCTCGGTCATTCTCACCCCAAGGTGACTCGAGCTGTCACCGAACAAGCTCAAAGCCTGCTCCATACATCCAACCTTTACGGTATTGCGCAACAAGAGCGATTGGCCGCGGAACTCAATCAGCTCACGGGCATGCAGAGCATCTTCTTCTGTAACTCGGGTGCAGAGGCAAACGAGACTGCCATAAAAATGGCGCGCCGCCACGGCCACAATAAAGGGATCACCCAACCTCAGATTATTGTTTTGGAGGGCGCATTCCACGGGCGGACCATGGGCGCGTTGTCAGCAACGGGAAGTCCGACCATTCAAGCGGCCTTCAAACCACTCCTCCCCGGCTTTATTAGAATCGCGAGAGATGACGTCGACGCCTTGGAGACACTGGCCACGACGCGCGATGACATTGTGGCAATTCACCTGGAGCCCGTGCAGGGTGAGAGCGGAATACACCCGCTCGATACCGGTTTTTTAAAGCGTGCCCGAGAGCTGTGTGACCAGGAGGATTGGCTACTCAGTTTTGATGAGGTGCAGTCGGGGAACGGGCGATGCGGTGCCCTCTATGTCTTTCAACGCCTGGGGATCACCCCCGACGTAGTAGCCACCGCGAAGGGCCTTGGAAACGGGCTGCCCATTGGCGCTTGCATGGCCCGAGGGCGCGCAAGCGATTTGCTCGTTGCAGGTGACCACGGGACGACCTACGGTGGCAATCCCATCTGTTGCGCTGCAGCCAGCGCCGTCGTTAACACCCTGAGTGCCGCTCAGCTTTGGGATCGAGCAGACATCATCCGCTTGGCCATTTTTGAAGGCTTGGATTCGGAGATTGCCGATGGCGGCCTGATTCGCGATCGACGCGGTGTGGGCCTTATGATCGGCATCGAACCAACCGTTCCCACGCAGAATGTAGTTAAAATGGCACTCGATCGACATCTGTTAATCAATGTTGCCGGAGGCAACACCGTCCGGCTGCTGCCCCCATTAGTCATGAGCACGGATGACGCGAGACTCGTCGGCGCTACCGTCGCGGACATACTGAATTCACTCAGAGACGCCTAAACCTTGGGATACTAGGATCGACGTATGAACATGCCCCGCCACTTTCTAACACTCAACGACCTCTCCCGGGATGAGCTGCTTGCCGTGCTTGCGCGGGCATCAGAGCTCAAGCAGTTACAGCGGGCCGGAGTGCCCCACGCATCACTGGCGGGCAAGGTGATGGCAATGATCTTTGCCAAGGCGTCGACGCGAACCCGTGTCTCCTTCGAGGCCGGGATGACCCAACTTGGTGGCAGCGCCATGTTTCTCTCATCTAACACCACGCAAATGGGCCGTGGCGAACCCATTGAGGATACGGCAAGGGTCATATCGTCAATGGTGGATATCGTGATGATCCGGACATTTGCTCACGACGACGTCCACACCTTTGCGGCGAACTCGAGTGTACCCGTC